>NZ_CP014145.1:3382248-3689726 GCF_001542775.1 Microterricola viridarii | reverse complement strand
CCCTCGATGTCTGTGAGCCGCAGGTCTCTAGCAGCGAGCGCCCGGCCGTGCTCTCGATTCACGGCGGCAGCTGGGCGCGGCGACAAGGCCAACCCCGACTGGCGCGCGGTCTGCCTGTGGCTGGCCAGCGGGATTCGTCGCCTACTCGGTGAACTACCGGCTGGTGCCGGATCACACGTTCCCGGCCGCGATCGATGACGTCGAGCTGGCCGCACGGTGGGTGCGCTCCCCCGAGAACGCGGAGCGGTTCGGCATCGACCCGGCCCGCATCGGCGCCTTCGGCGGCTCGGCCGGCGGCAACCTCGCGGCACTGCTCGGCACCCGCGCACCGGGCCGCTCGACCGCGGCAGCCGGGTCGCCGCCGTCGCCGAGCTCTCGGCACCGATCGACCTGCGCCGCGGCTCCGTGGTGCGGGACGGGCCAACGTGCTCGTGCAAGACATCATCGGCCGCTACCTCGGTTGTGCCGAGTGGGCTCTGCGCGGAGGCGGAGGACGCCTCCCTTCCACCTTCATCGACCAGAGCGACCCGCCGTTCTTCGTCGGCCACGCCGAGGCCGAGTTCATCCCGCTGGCCCAGTCGCAGAGCTTCGCGGCCGCCCTCGATGCCGCAGGCGTCGCCGTCGAGCTGGCGGTTGTGCCGGGCGACGACCACTCCATCGGCATCCTCGACGCCGGGATGCGCGAGCGCGTCGCGGGGTTCCTCCACGACGCGCTCGCGAATCCGGCTGTTCCCCTGGCTTAGCCGTTGAACTCGGCCGGGTGCGGCCCGACCCGGCCGGCGCCGGCGGCGACGTCCAGCGCATCGACCTCGGCGAGCGCCGCGGCGGGCAGCTCGAAGTCGAACACAGCCAGGTTCTCGGCGATGCGCGCCGGGGTGACCGACTTGGGGATGACGATGCGCCCTGCTGCAGGTGCCAGCGCAGAATGACCTGGGCCGGGGTGCGCCCGATCTCTTCGGCGAGCCGGGCAATCACGGGGTTGCTCAGCATGGCACCCTGCGCGAGGGGCTCCATGCCTCGGTGGCGATGCCGTGCGCGCGGTTGAATGCCACGGTCTCGGCCTGCTGCAGCGCGGGGTGCAGCTCGACCTGGTTGACGGCGGGCACGGTGCCGCCGAGGGCGATGATGCGCTCGAGCTGCGTCGGCAGGAAGTTCGAGACGCCGATCGCCCGGCTGCGGCCGCTTGCCGCGATCCCCTCGAGGGCCTCCCAGCTCTCGAGGTAGAGGTCGGTCGCCGGGGCCGGCCAGTGGATGAGGTACAGGTCGAGCGCCTCCAGGCCGAGCTTCTCCAGGCTCAGCTCGAATGCGGCCGCCGTCGTTGCTGTTCCCTGGTCGCTGTTCCAGAGCTTGCTCGTGATGAAGAGCTCGTCGCGGGCGATGCCGGATGCCGCGAGCGCCCGGCCCACCCCCTCCTCGTTGCCGTAGATGGCGGCCGTGTCGATGCTGCGGTAGCCAGCTTCGAGCGCGGCGCTGACGGCTGCCTCTGTCTCAACGTTTGGCACCTGGAAGACGCCGAAGCCGAGCTGCGGGATCAAGGCGCCGTTGTTCAGCGTGATGCGGGGAACGAGTGTTGCCTGTGTTGCGGACATGTTGTCTCCTACTGGTTTCGGTTTTGTGGTTTCGGTCTAGTGGGATGGGAGGAGGACGGGAGTGGTGGTCGTGCCGGTGCCGGCGCTCACCCGAGCGCGCCGGCGGAACTCGCCGCCGGGTGCGAACACCGCGACGAGCAGCACGACCAGGCCCGCGACGGTCACGACGGCGCCGGCCCAGAGCGGCGCCGTGAAGCCGAGCCCGGCCGCGAGGGTGAGCCCGCCGATCCAGGCACCGAACGCGTTACCCCCGTTGAAGGCGGCGATGTTGGCGGCGGAGGCCGTGTCGGCGCTTGTTCGGCATGCGCCATGACCCGCATCTGCAGCCCGGCACGGTGGCGAAGCCGAGGCCGCCCATCAGCAGGAGGCTCACGATCGTCATAGTCTGGTTGCCCGCCGTCAGCGCGAAGACGGCGAGCACCGCGCTGAGCCCACCGAGCAGCACCAGCAGGGTGAGGCCCAGGTTTTTGTCGGCCGCGCGGCCGCCGAGGATGTTGCCGACGAAGAGCCCGGCGCCGAAGACCATCAGCAGCCACGGCACGGATGCCGCGGCGAAGCCGCTCACCTCGGTGAGGGTGAAGGCGATGTAGGTGAAACCGCCGAACATCCCTCCGTAACCGAGCACGGTGATTCCGATGGAGAGCCACACCTGCGGGTTGCGGAAGATGCGGAACTCGCCTCGCAGGCCGTCGGGGTGGCGTGCGACATCGGCCCCGATCCGTGCGGGCACCAGCAGCGCGATGGCGGCGAAGGAGAGCACGCCCATGATGGTGATGGCCCAGAAGGTGGAGCGCCAGCCGGCCGCCTGGCCGAGCAGCGTTCCGAGCGGAACACCCATCACGTTGGCGATGGTGAGGCCGGCGAACATGATCGAGATGGCCGCTGCCTTCTTGGTGGGGGCGACGAGCTGGGAGGCGACGACCGCACCGATGCCGAAGAACGCGCCATGGCAGAGCGCGGCAACGATGCGCCCGATCATCATCGAGGTGTAGTCGGGCGCGAGCGCCGAGAGCAGGTTGCCGATGATGAACAGGATCATCAGCCCGAGGAGGGCCTTCTTGCGGTCGACTCTGGTGAGCGCCGCGGTCAGCACGATGGCGCCGAGGGCCACGCTCAGCGCGTAGCCGGAGATGAAGTAGCCGGCGGCGGTCTCGCTGACGGCAAAGTCGGCAGCCACCTCGGGCAGCAGTCCCATGATGACGAACTCGGTGAGGCCAATGGCGAACCCGCCGATGGCGAGTGCGTAGAGCGCGAGCGGCACTGTGATTCTCCTTTTTGGATTGATGCGTCTGCAACTAGCTGCGTGCGCAGTAGTTGCAGACGCGCTATAAATAGTTGCACACGCGCTATATCCGCGCAAGCTGGTATAGTGTCCTCAGACGCGCAAGTCGCGCCACGAGAGGAGCATTCGATGGGAATCGCCGACGACGCTGTCGAGATCCGAGCGCAGGGCTGGCGCGCGCTCGCCGCCGTGCACGGAATCATCGAATCCGCGCTTGAGAAGGCCCTGCAGGCTGAGCACGAACTCTCGGTCGTCGAGTTCACCGTGCTCGACGCCCTGAGCCGGCAGGACGGCTGGCACATGCGCATGCAGCAGCTTGCCCGGGCGACCGCGCTCTCCAGCAGCGCCACCACCCGGCTCGTCACCCGCCTCGAAGACCGCGGGCTCCTCACCCGCATCCTCTGCGCCGACGACCGCCGCGGCATCTACACCGAGCTCACGGCGGCCGGCGAAGCCCTGCTCAACCGCGCCCGCCCCACTCACGAGGCGACGCTGCACGAGGCGATCGAGCAGGCCAAGCAGGTTCCGGAGCTGGCCCCGTTGGTCGACGCGCTCGACGCGCTCTACCCGGCAGAGGTCGCCGCTGCCTGAGGTCGCGCGCCCCGCTGACATGAGGTCGAAATGTTCATGTGTTGAGCTAGGAGCATGAGCACAACTCCCATCACCGTCTCGATCGAGCGCACCGTCGACCCGGCGCGCATCGCAGAGGCAACGGCGTGGATGCAGACCGGCATCAACCTCGCCACTCACTACCCCGGCTTCCTCGGCTCCGGCTGGGTTCGAGCCGGAGCCGACTCCACGACGTGGCACATGTTGTACCGGTTCTCGGATGCCGCCGCGCTGCTTGAGTGGGAGCAGTCGCCGGAGCGCTCCTGGTGGCTCGAAAGCGGGAGCGGGTTCGTCAGCGAGCAGAAGACCGAACGCCGCACTGGGATCGAGGGCTGGTTCGACGAGCCGACCGAGGTCATGGTCGAGTTCGCCGGAGCCGTGTCAGAGGCACCGCCGCGCTGGAAGCAGGCCACCACGATCTGGCTCGGCTTCTTCCCGCTGAACCTGGTGTTCACCTACCTGGTCACCTGGCTCGTGCCCGGCTGGGACGCGCTGGCGATACTGCCGCGCGTGCTCATCACCACCCTCTGCCTCACGCCGATCATGACCTACTTCTTGCTGCCGGCGATCACCCGGGCGCTGCGCCGCTGGCTGGCTCCCGCCCGCTAGCGGCTCCGGCTCGCGACCCGGCCGCTCACGCCCACTACCGCGGTAGGCCCACTACCGCGGTAGGGGGTGAAACCGCTCCACGGTGTGATGCCGCCGCGTCGCCGCCGTGCCAGAGTGGCAACACCATGAAGCTCCGAGTACGACGTTCACACGCTCCGGCACAGGCGACGGCACCATCCGCACCGCGGGCGCCTCGACGACCACTCACGGCGCAACAGGAGCAGTTCGCGTGGTGGGCCGCGGCATCCGGAGTTGCCATCGTGCTGTTCTGTGTGAGCGTCCCGCTCTCGGCGACGATCTATCGGCTGCCCGTACTCGCGGCCTTCGGCGTCGGGATCCTGCAGTGCGGCAGCCTGCCGCTGTCGATCATCGCCCCACGCTGGGCGACCGCCAGCTGGATTGCCGGCACCAGCGCCTTCATCGCCTTCGGAACCGCGGCGCCCGGCGCACCGTGGCCACTCGCCGTTCCCGGCCTGCTCGGCCTGTGCGCACTGCTGATTCTGCTGGGGCTGCGCCAGCCGATCGTCGTCGGTATCGCGGCATGGGCGCTCGCGGCCGTCGCCTCGCTCCAGGTCTTGCTCTACGCCGGATTCGGCGCGGCCAAGATCGCGACCGTTGACGGCATCGTCGCCAACCTCGTCACCTCCACCGCGGTCTCGGCCGTCGCGCTCCTGCTCGCCTACCTCCTCGCCCAGCGCGAGGACATGCGCGGCGAGCTCGTCGCCGAGCGCCAGCAGAGTGCGGCAGAGCAGCAGCGCCGTGTGCTCGTCGAGGAGCGCACCCGTATCGCCCGCGAACTGCACGACGTCGTCGCGCACAGCATGTCCGTCATCCAAGTGCAGGCCTCGAGCGCGCCCTACCGGCTGCCGCAGCTCGACGACGCCACCCGCGGTGAGTTCGCCGAGATCGCGGCCTCCGCGCGCTCGGCGATGCACGAGATGCGCCGCCTGCTCGGCGTGCTGCGCAGCGAGGACGCGGCCGGCGAGGCGATGCCGCAGCCGGGACTGCCGCAGATCGTCGACCTCGTTCCCGCGGTCGAGCGGGCCGGGGTCACCGTGACCGTCGACATTGCGCCGGAGCTACCCGGCGAGGGCATCGCCAGCACCGCGGCCTATCGGATCGCCCAGGAGTCGCTGAGCAACGTGGTGCGCCATGCCCCCGACTCGCACGCTCGCGTGCTGGCGGAGCTCGTCAACAATGCCATCGTGTTGTGCGTCGAGAACGATGCGCCTCCGGGCGGAACCCCGTCGGCACCGGCGGCGGGAGGCGGCCACGGCCTCGTCGGCATGCGCGAGCGCTGCTCCATGCTTGGCGGCACCATGCACGCGGCGCCCACCCCCGAGGGCGGATTCCGCGTGCTGGCCACGCTGCCGCTCGCGGCATCCGCTCCCTCCCCCGCGGGTTCGGCCGCGTAGCCTTCTCGTGACAGACAACAGCAAGGAACCCAGCCAGCCGTGACGAATCCCGCCGACACGATCTCCGTGCTCATCGCCGACGACCAGGCCATGGTGCGGGCCGGCTTCGCCGCCGTGCTCGCCGCCCAGCCGGGCATCACCGTGCTCGGCCAGGCCACGAACGGGCAGGAGGCCGTCGAGCTCGCGCACGCGCTGCGCCCCGACGTCGTCGTGATGGACGTGCGGATGCCGCTGATGAACGGGCTCGAGGCCACCCGCGCGCTGCAGACCCCGCCGCGCAGCAGCGACTACGTTCCTCACGTCTTGATGCTGACAACGTTCGACATCGACGACTACGTGTACGAGGCGCTGCGCGCCGGCGCCAGCGGTTTCCTCCTCAAGGACGCCCTGCCGGAAGACCTCATCGCCGCCGTGCGCATCGTCGCCGGCGGCGACGCGCTGCTCGCGCCCGGGGTGACAAAACGCCTCATCGAGGATTTCGCGCGCTCCGGCCCGCCTCCCCGCACAGACACCGCGCGCCTCTCAGACCTGACCGAGCGCGAGATCGAGGTGCTCACGCTCGTGGGCCGAGGTCTCTCCAACAACGAGATCGCTGCGGCGCTCTTCATCGCCGAGCAGACCGTCAAGACCCACGTCAGCAAGGTTCTCGGCAAGCTGGGCCTGCGCGATCGCGTGCAGGCCGTGGTGTTCGCCTATGACGTGGCGCTCGTGCAGCCGGGCGGCGGCCAGGAGTCACCCGGCGCGCGCCGCTGAGCCTGCACCCCCTACCCGAGTAGGGGTGATGAACGGCTCCGCCGGGTGATGCCCCGCCGCACACCGTCTTCTTAACCTGAGCCCGCCGGCGGATCCACCGCCTGCGGCAAGGAGAAGACCGTGACTCTCGCACCCGCGCGTGCACGCACCGTTCACCCCGCTCCCCGGCGAGCGCCGGCTGCGGCGACACCCGCCGCCGCACCTCGTGATCGCAGCATCGACGCCGTGCGCACCCTGCTTCTGCTGGTCGTGGTCGCGCTGCACTCCACGATGGTCGGCGTCAGCGTCGGCGCCGCCGGCCCCGTGTTGCAGAACGCGCTCGAGGAGCAGGCCTGGTTCGCCCCGGTGAGCTGGGTGCTGCAGGTCATGCCGCTGTTCTTCGTCATCGGCGGCTTCGCGAGTGTGACCCAGTGGCGCAGGCTGCGCGCCACCGGTGTCTCGGCACCCGCCTATGTGCGCGGGCGCATCGACCGCCTGGTGAGGCCGGCCATCGTGCTCGTCGCTGTGGTCGGGGCCGTGCTGCTCGGCATGCTCGCCGTCGGCGTTCCGGCCGAACTCGTGGCCACGGCAAGCTTTCGCATCGGACAGCCGCTGTGGTTCCTCGCCGTCTACATTCTCTGCTCGGCCCTCGTACCTCTGATGGTCGCCGCCCACGAGCGGGCCCGCCGCACGACGCCGGCGGTGCTCGCTACGGCAGTCATCGCCGTCGATGCCGTCCGTTTCGCCACCGGCAGCGACGCCGTCGGATTCCTCAACCTCCTCTTCGTCTGGCTGCTGGTGCAGCAGCTCGGATTCTGGCTCGCAGACGGCGCGGTCGAGGCGCTGCCCCGGCGCACCCGCATCGCCCTGATCCCCGCCTCGCTCGCGACGCTGGTCGTGCTCTGCTCCGCCGGGCCCTACTCCCCCGACATGTACGTCAACCTCAACCCGCCGACGGTCGCTCTCGTGCTGCTCGGCGTCGCCCAGCTCATGGTGTTCTCGCTGCTGCGCGGCCGCATCGCGCACGCCGCCGAGCGTCCAGTGGTGCACCGGGTGGTTCAGGCGCTCGGCCAACGCAGCATGACCGTCTACATCTGGCACATGCCCGTGCTGATCGCGCTCGCCGCCGTGCTCCTGGCGCTGAACGCCGTGGCAGGCCTGCCGCTGCCGGACCCGCTGAGCGCGGCCTGGTGGGCGACGCGGCCCGCCTGGCTGTTCCTCGTCGCCGTCGCGGTCACCCCCGTCGTCGCCGTGCTTGCACGGTTCGAACGAGGCAAGCGCACGCCGCAGGGCGCCGCCCCTAGTGCATCGGTCGCCGTCGACACGGTGCTCGGCGCCGGCGGCGTCGCGACCGTGCTCGTGGCCGGATTCGGCGTGCTGCCGGCATCCATCGGCCTGCTGCTGCTCGGCTGGGCGCTGATCGGAACGGCCCGAGTCGCCCGTGCTGCCGGTGTCATACGGCGGAAGCGCACAGAGTCATCCGCCTGGATGACGCAGCAGGGCCTCCCGGCCGACGACAGCGCGCTCCCCGTTTCCTAACCTGAAAACAGACTTCAGGAACGCACGAACACTACAGACGAAACGAATCGGATCGCGCATATGGAACCCCTCACAGACTTCCTCATCTCAGCGGTGAGCTCACCCTGGGTCTACCTCGTCATCTTCGTGGCCGTGGTGGTCGACGGCTTCTTCCCGCCGGTGCCGAGCGAGATCGTCGTGACGGTCGCGGCCGCGATCGGTGTCAGCACCGGCGCCCCGAACCCGATTGTGATCGTTGCCCTCGCGGCGCTGGGCGCGGCCGTCGGTGACAACATCGCCTATTACATGGGCCGAAGCATCGGCACGCAGCGCACGGCCTGGTCTCGCAGGCCCCGGGTCGTTGCGGCCTTCGCGGCGGCCGAACGCGGCCTCGCCCGCCGGGCCGCGAGCATGCTCCTCGTGGCCCGCTACATTCCGGTCGGGCGCATCGCGGTGAACATGACGGCCGGCGCGACCCGATTCTCGTACCGCCGCTTCTGGCCGCTCACCCTGGTGGCCGGCGCCTGTTGGGCGGTCTACACCGTGCTGATCGGCGTCATCGCCGGGAGCTGGGCCGCGGACCAGCCCGTGCTCGGCGCCGTGATCGGGGCGGCCATCGCTCTGGTCGTCGGCATCGCGATCGACCGCATCTCGGCTCTCGTCTCGCGCCGTCGGGCGGCGGCTGCAGACGCCGCACGGCAGGCGCGTCTGGGTTACCAGACGGGTGTGACGCGAACCGCGTTGCCCGAGCCCGCGGCGTGATGTCTGCTGGAAAGATGAGCATCCCAGTAGATACCGCAGCCCCCAGCATCTCCAGTGTGACCGTCGGACAGGGGCCGCTGAGCATCGCTGAGGTTGTCGCCGTCGCCCGGCACGACGCCGCCATTCTGCTCGACCCTGCCGCGCTGGATGCCGTCGCCGCCAGCCGCAGCATCATCGACGACCTCGCCGCCGACCCGGCCGCCCACTACGGCATCTCGACCGGCTTCGGCGCCCTCGCGACCACCTACATCGAGGCGGACCGCCGCGCCCAGCTGCAGGTCAGCCTCGTGCGCTCGCACGCCGCCGGTTCCGGCGCCGAGGTCGAGCGCGAGGTCGTGCGCGCCCTCATGCTGCTGCGCCTCAGCACGCTGATGACAGGCCGCACGGGCGTGCGCCGGGCGACCGCCGAGACCTACGCCGCCATCCTGAACGCCGGCATCACCCCCATCGTGCGCGAATACGGCTCGCTCGGCTGCTCGGGCGACCTCGCGCCGTTGGCGCACTGTGCACTGGTGAGCATGGGCGAGGGCGAGGTGCGGGTTTCGACAAGCTCAACCAGCGGGGCCGGCTCAACCAGCGGGGCCGGCTCAACCAGCGGGGCCGTCTCAACCAGCGGGGCCGGCTCAAGCAGCGAAGCCGGCGAACTGATGAGCGCGGCATCCGCCCTCGCCGCCGCCGGCATCACCCCGCTGCAGCTCGGCGAGAAGGAGGGCCTCGCCCTCATCAACGGCACCGACGGCATGCTCGGCATGCTCTCCCTCGCCATCCACGATCTGACCGCCCTGCTGCAGACTGCCGACATCGCCGCCTCGATGAGCGTCGAGGGTCTGATGGGCACGGATGCCGTCTTCGCCGCCGACCTGCACAAACTCCGGCCGCAGGCCGGGCAGGCGGTCTCGGCCGCGAACTTCCGCGCGCTCCTGGCCGGCTCGCCGATCGTTGCCAGCCACAAGGGGCCGGAGTGCACGCGCGTGCAAGACGCCTACTCGCTGCGCTGCGCGCCGATCGTGCACGGCGCCGCCCGCGACACCGTCGCCCATGCGACGAACGTCGCGTACGCCGAGCTGGCCAGCGCCGTCGACAACCCCGTGCTCACGCTGGACGGCCGGGTGGAGTCCAACGGCAACTTCCACGGCGCCCCCGTCGCCTATGTGCTCGACTTCCTCGCCATCGCGGCCGCCGACGTGGCCAGCATGAGCGAGCGCCGCACCGACCGATTCCTCGACCGTTCCCGCAACCAGGGCCTGCCGCCATTCCTCGCCCACGAGGTCGGCGTCGACTCCGGCCTGATGATCGCCCAGTACACCGCGGCGGGCATCGTGAGCGAGATGAAGCGACTGGCCGCACCGGCATCCGTCGACTCGATCCCGAGCTCGGCCATGCAGGAGGATCACGTGTCGATGGGCTGGGCGGCGGCCCGCAAGCTGCGCCGCTCGATCGACGGACTCGGCCGGGTGCTCGCCATTGAGGTGCTCACTGCCGCGCGCGGGCTCGCTCTGCGTGCCCCGCTCGAGCCGGGCGCGGCAACCGGGGCTGTGGCGCACCTCGTCAATGCCGCCTCTGGCGGCCCCGGCCAGGACCGCTATCTCTCGCCAGAGATCGAGGCCGTCGTCGCGTTGGTGCAGAGCGGGCAGGTGCTGGATGCCGCCCGGTCGGAGTCCGGCCCGCTCGCCTAAACCGGTCAGGGCCCGGGGATTCGCGGCCGCCGCACGCGATCGCCCATCCGCATAGAGCCATTGTGCGCGCCCCGTCGGAATGACAGACTGACGGGGCTGACCTCCTGGCCGGCTATCCATAACCCGAATGTGGATGGTTTCTCGTCATGTCCCTGCGCTTCTCGAACGACCCCGGTTTGAACCCGGGCCGCCCTACGCGGTGGCACCGGAGGCCGCTTGCGGCCTCAATCGCCCTCGTCGCGGCCCTCGCCCTGGTGAGTGTGTCGACCACAGCGGGTGCTGTCGATCAGGATCCGGCCGGGCCAGCCGCGGCCCCGACGGGCGCGGTGGAGACCCCGCCCGCGACGCCGTCGAGCGACGCCCCCGCACCTGCAGCGACACCTGCGCCGACAACCGTGGCAGCCCCTGAGCCCAGCCCGACACCGAGCCCTGCGGTCACGCAGCCGCCGACACCCACCCCGAGCGCAACGGCGACGCCGACGCCAACACCGACGTCGACCCCCACTGCGACCCCCAGCCGACCCCCACCGCCACTCCGACGCCGAAGCCAACACCGACACCAACACCGACGCCGACGCCCACCGCGTCGCCAACACCCACCGTCTCGCCCACGCCGCGGCCGACAACTTCGCCGACCACGCCGCCGCCGGTGGCCCCGCCGCGTCCCGCCAGCCCCTCACTGCCTCACCTGAGCGTGACGACGGCGGCGAACACCACGCAGGCCACCGCACGGCTTGACGCGACGCGGCGCATAGCCGCGTTGACGCGGGCCACCGCGCTGCTCGCCACGAGCAAGGCGGGGCTGGTCAAAGCGCAGGCCCTCTACGACGCGGTGCAGGCACAGTACGACGCCGCTGTCGCGTCCAGCGCAGCGTTGGCCGACGCCGCGACCGCCGCAGAGGCCGAGTCCGCAGCATCCACCCGACTCTTGGTTCAGGCGTTGCGGCCGAGCGGATCCCCGCGGCAGGACGTCGGCCCGCTCGACGTGCTCTTCGGCAGTACCTCAGAGGCCGGGCTGCTCGACGACCTCTCCAGCGTCGACCGGTTGAACAGCCAGGGCGAGGACTTGGACGCCCTCGCCGCCCGCGCCGACCGCGACCACAACCGCGCCCTCGCCGCCCGCACCACCGCCGATCTGGCTCTTGCAGCGGCCCAACAGCTGCCGCTCGAGGAGACACGGGCGGCGGTCGCCGTCGCGGAGCAGGCCGTCACCGCGGCAACCGCCGCTCTCGCCGCGCTGCGCACCGCCAGCGCCGGTGCGGCCAGCGCCGCCTCCAACGCCATCGAGGCCCTGCCGCCGATGCCCGCCGACGACGGCCGGCTCGGCGACGTGCTGTGGAGCGCACCCGGGTCCGGCCCGATCACCGACACCTTCGGCCCACGGCCGGACCGCCCGGCGGGCGCCGGCCCGTTCCACTATGGGATCGACATCGGCACCGGCTGCAACGCCTGGATCGTGGCCGCATCCGCCGGAACGGTGATCGCGGCCGGCCCCTTCTCCGGGCTCGGCAACCGCGTCGTGATCGACCACGGCCAGGGGATCACCACCACCTACGCGCACATCGCCGACGGCGGCATCGCCGTCAGCGTCGGCCAGGTGGTGGCGGCCGGCGAGGCGATCGCCCTCTCCGGCAGCACCGGGGTCTCCACCGGCTGCCACCTGCACTTCGAGGTGGCCATCGACGGCGTGCGCACCGACCCGATCCCGTTTCTGGTGGCCCGCGGGGTCACGGTCGGCTGACGCCACCCGCCCGGCCGGGCGGCGTGCAGGTCAGCGGGCGGAGCCGCGGATGCGGCGGGCCAGCTCATCCGCGACCTCGCCGATCTGTGCGGCGAGCGCCGGCCAGCGCTCGGCGGTGATCGAGTCACGCGGGAACGTCAGCGCGATGCCGGCGGCCGGCCAGCCGACATGGTCGCGCACCGCGACGGCGACAGAGGCGAAGTTCTGCGTCACGGCACTGTCCTCGACGGCATAACCGCGCTCGCGCACGGCGTGCAACAGTGCTTTGAGCTCGCCGTAGCTGTGCGGCGGCTGCCCGTTGCGGTCGACGAACGCCGCGGCATCCGGGTACAGGGCACGCAGTTGCGCAGGCGGCAGCGTGGCCAGCATCGCCCGCCCGCTGGCGGTGAGGTGGGCGGGCAGCCGGATGCCGACGTCGGTGACCAGGCGTGGGCGGCGCGGCGCGCGCTCCTCGGCGATGTAGAGCACGTCACGGCCGTGCAGCACGACGAGGTGCCCACTCTCCCCCACCCGGTCGACGAGCCCGGCCAGCAGCGGCTGGCCGATGCGGCTGAGCGGTTCCTGGCGCGAGAAACCGCCGCTCAGTTCGAACGCGGCCGGCCCGAGGCCGTAGCGCTTGGCCTCTGGCAGATGCAGCACGAAGCCGTGCTGGGTGAGCACGGCGAGCAGGTGGTAGATGCTCGAGCGCGGGATGTCGAGGGCAGAGGCGATCGTCGCGGCGGCGACCGGGCCGCGCTGCGTCGAGAGGAAAGAGAGGATGCGCAGCGTGTGCTCGGCGGCCGGAACCTTGCTGGAGGACATCGCGCCCCTTCCGCGGGCCGGAGCCCGCACGTCTGTGATCACAGACACAGGCTACTCGGCGCGCGTTGTTCGCGGCGTCGGTTCGGTGTCGAATCAAAGGACGAGGGGTTTCGACAGGCTCACCCAGCGAAGGCCCAGGCCCCACGCGCGGGAAGACCCGGCTCAACCAGCGAACCCCACCACGAAGGAGTGCACCTTGTCAGGACCCCGTACCGTCCGCGCCGCCCGCGGCACCACCCTCAGCGCCAAGAGCTGGCAGACCGAGGGTCCGCTGCGGATGCTGATGAACAACCTCGACCCCGAGGTCGCCGAGCACCCGGACGAGCTCGTCGTCTACGGCGGCACCGGCAAGGCGGCCCGCAGCTGGGAGGCCTACGACGCCATCGTGCGCACCCTCGAGACCCTCGAGGCAGACGAGACGCTGCTGGTTCAGTCCGGAAAGCCGGTCGGTGTGTTCCGCACGCACGAGTGGGCGCCGCGCGTGCTCATCGCCAACTCCAACCTCGTCGGCGACTGGGCCACCTGGCCGGAGTTCCGCCGGCTGGAGGCGCTCGGCCTCACCATGTACGGCCAGATGACGGCCGGCTCCTGGATCTACATCGGCACCCAGGGCATTCTGCAGGGCACCTTCGAGACGTTCGGCGCCGTCGCCGCGAAGCGCTTCGGCGGCACCCTTGCCGGCACGCTCACCCTCACCGGCGGCTGCGGCGGCATGGGCGGCGCGCAGCCGCTCGCCGTCACCATGAACGACGGTGTCGTTCTGATCGTCGACGTCGACGCCAGCCGTTTGGAACGCCGCGTCGCCAAGGGCTACCTCGACGAGATGACGGCCGACATCGACGACGCGATCGCCCGGGTGCTCGCCGCCAAGGCCGAGCGTCGGCCGCTCAGCGTCGGCCTCGTCGGCAACGCCGCGAGCGTGTTCGCCGAGCTGCTGGAGCGCACGGTGCCGATCGACATCGTGACCGACCAGACCAGCGCGCACGACCCCCTCGCCTACCTGCCGGAGGGCGTCACCGTCGACGAGTGGCGGGAGCTGGCGGCATCCGACCCCGAGTCGTTCACGACCAGGGCCCGTGCATCCATGGCCAAGCAGGTGCAGGCCATGGTCGAGTTCCAGGATGCCGGCGCCGAGGTCTTCGACTACGGCAACTCGATCCGGGCAGAAGCCGAGCTCGGCGGCTACGACCGCGCCTTCGCCTTCCCCGGTTTCGTGCCCGCCTACATCCGGCCGCTGTTCGCCGAGGGCAAGGGGCCCTTCCGCTGGGCGGCGCTCTCTGGCGACCCGGCCGACATCGCCGCGACCGACAAGGCGATTCTCGAGCTGTTCCCCGAGGACGAGCACCTGCGGCGCTGGATCACGCAGGCCGGCGAGAAGGTGCACTTCGAGGGGCTTCCGGCGCGCATCTGCTGGCTCGGTTACAAGGAACGCCACCTGGCCGGGCTCAAGTTCAACGAGATGGTGGCCTCCGGCGAGCTGAGCGCGCCGCTCGTGATCGGCCGCGATCACCTCGATTCCGGCTCGGTCGCCTCGCCGTACCGCGAGACGGAGTCGATGGCCGACGGCTCTGACGCCATTGCCGACTGGCCGCTGCTGAACGCACTGCTGAACACGGCATCCGGGGCCACCTGGGTGTCGATCCACCACGGCGGAGGGGTCGGCATCGGCCGCTCAATCCACGCCGGGCAGGTGATTGTGGCCGACGGCACCGCCCTGGCCGCGGAGAAGATCGCCCGCGTGCTGGTGAACGACCCGGGCACCGGCGTGATGCGCCACGTCGACGCAGGCTACCCGCGCGCCGTCGAGGTGGCGCAGGAGCGCGGCCTGCGCGTGCCGATGCTGGAGTAGGAACGCACGCCCTGCCTGCTGGTCGAGCAGGCGCGCCAGCGCCTTATCGAGAACCCGAGACAACGTGAAACCGAGTCGGGTGCGAGGTCTCGATACGCTCGTTCCTCGCTACTCGACCAACGGGTTGTGGGGCAACTCGGCCGGCGGGCTGGGGCGCGCAGACCAAGGGGTTGTGGGGCAACTCGACCGGCGGGGTGGGGCGACTCGACCGGCGGGAACTATCGAAGTACTGAAGGATGAAGCCATGACGACAACGCTGCTCAGCGACATCGGCCTGCTGGTCACGAACGAACCGGCGCTCGGCGCCGGCCCGACCGGCGAGCTGACGGATGCCGCCCTGCTCATCGCCGACGGCACGGTCGCGTGGTCCGGCGCGGCCGTCGACGCGGCCTCGGCCATCGCCGAGCTCGGCCTCGGCCCGCTCTCCGCCGTGCAGCGGCTGAGCGCAGGCGGCGCCTGTGTGATCCCCGGCTTCGTCGACAGCCACAGCCACCTCGTGTTCGGCGGTGACCGCGCCGCCGAGTTCGAGGCGCGGATGGGCGGCCGCACGTACGAGGCAGGCGGCATCCGCTCGACCGTGGCCGCGACCCGTGCCGCCAGCGACGAGGAGCTGCGCGCCCGCCTCGCCGGATTCATCGCCGAGCTGCATGCCCAGGGCACCACGACCGTCGAGATCAAGAGCGGCTACGGCCTCTCGGTCGAGGCGGAGGAGCGCCTCGTGCGGCTGGCCGCCGAGGTCACCGACGAGGTCACGTTCCTGGGCGCGCACGTCGTGCCGGCCGAGTACGCGAGCCGCGAGAACGGGGCCGACGAGTACGTCGAGCTCGTCACCGGCGAGATGCTCGCCGCCTGCGCGCCGCACGCGAAATGGGTCGACGTGTTCTGCGAGACGGGCGCGTTCACGGTGGCGCAGAGCCGCCGCGTGCTGCAGGCGGGCATCGCGGCCGGTCTCGCCCCGCGCGTGCACGCCAGCCAGCTGGGGCCGGGCGATGGCGTGCGGCTCGCGGTCGAGCTGGGGGCGGCATCCGTCGACCACTGCACCTACCTGAGCGACGAGGACGTGGCAGCGCTGGCCGCCTCCAGCACCGTCGCGACTCTGCTGCCCGGCGTCGAGTTCTCGACCCGGCAGCCCTACCCGAGCGGCCGCCGGCTGATCGACGCGGGGGTGACCGTGGCCATCGCCTGTGACACCAACCCGGGCTCGAGCTTCACCTCGTCGATGCCGTTCTGCATCGCGGTCGCCGTGCGCGACATGGGCATGACCCCGGCCGAGGCGCTGTGGGCGGCGACGGCCGGTGGGGCCGCGGCGCTGCGGCGCACGGATGTCGGCCGGCTGAGCGCCGGCGCACGGGCCGACCTCGTGCAGCTGCGCACCCCGAGCTACGTGCACCTCGCCTACCGGCCGGGCGTTCCCCTGGTCGAGCGGGTGTGGAAGGACGGCGTGCGCGTCGCCTAGTCGGCGCTGGCCGCTGCAGCGGCAGCCTTCGGCGAATCGAAGTGTTTCTCGGCCAGGACGCCGGTGTCCAGCCCCGCCCAGGTGCCGGTCTCGAACCGTAGCTCCAGCACGGCGCAGGTAGCCATCGGCGGGATCAGCGGCGAGAAGCGCCGGGCGAGCTCGCTCATCTCCGGGTCGTGGCCGACGACCATCACCGAGTCGACGGCGTCATCCTGCTCGCGCACGACCTTGAGGATGCCGGCAGCCGTCGTCGCGTACAACCGGTGGTCGATGATGACGGCCGCTTCATCGGCGCCGAGTTCGAGGGCGATGAGCTCCGCGGTTGTGCGGGCGCGCAGTGCCGGACTGGCCAGGATCACCTCCGGCACGACACCACGCTCCAGCAGCCGACGCCCCATCTCCGGTGCGTCACGGCGCCCCCGTTTGTTCAGCGGGCGGGCCTCGTCGACAAGGCTGGGGTCGTCCCAGCTCGATTTGGCGTGCCGAACAAGTATGAGCGTCTTCATGGTGGCCCCGCTTTCACCGCCGAGACTACACAGCGAGCCGCGCCCCGTCACCCCCGGAGGCGGGGCAATGCGGCCAGTCTCAGGTGACCGCGCCGCGACGACTGAAGCGCTCGGCGCGCCAGCTCTCGGTGGCCAGGATGTCCTCGAGAATCTCCACGGCGTCCCACACGTCTGCGTGCGAGACGTAGAGGGGTGTGAAGCCGAAACGGATGAGATCCGGCCCGCGGAAATCACCGATGACGCCCCGCTCGATGAGTGCCTGCATGATCGGGTAGCCGTCCGCGACCCGCAGGGCAACCTGGCTGCCGCGCACGGCGTGCTCGCGCGGCGTCACGATTTCGACGCCCCAGGGCGCCAGACGGCTGTCGACGAGTGCGATGAACAGGTCGGTGAGCTGCAGGCTCTTGGCCCGCACCTGTGCCAGGTCGACCTCGTCCCACAGGTCCAGGCTTGCCTCCAGCCCCGCCAGCGACAGCAGCTGTGGCGTGCCGATCCGGAACCTCGTCATGCCGGCAGCCGGCGCGTACTCCACGCCGAACTCGAAGGGGCGGGCGTGCCCGTGCCACCCGGTGAGCGGCGGGCGGGCGCTGCTCTGGTGGCGCTCGGCGACCCAGATGAAGGACGGCGAGCCCGGCCCGCCGTTCAGGTACTTGTAGGTGCAGCCGATGGCGAAATCGGCGCCTGCGCCGTTGAGGTCGACGGGCACGGCGCCGACACTGTGGCAGAGGTCCCACACCATGAGCGCACCGGCCTCGTGCACCTTGCGCGTCACCTCGGCCATGTCGTACATCCGGCCCGTGCGGTAGTTGACGTGCGTCAGCACGACCACCGCGACGTCCTCGTCGAGCACCTCGTCGAGGGACGGGCCGTCGTCGTGGATCAGCCGTCGCTCCAGCGCACCGCTCGCGTCGCCGAGCAGCTCCTGAACGCTCTCCAACATGTAGAGATCGGTCGGAAAGTTGTCGCGTTCGGAGACGATGACCCGGCGCCCCGGGCGCAGACGGGCCGCGGCGACGGCGACCTGGAACAGGCTCACAGACGTCGAGTCCCCGATGACCACCTCGCCGGGGCCGGCGCCGATGAGGGGCGCGATCCTCTCGCCGAGCGCGCGTGGCTTGTCGAACCAACCGGCGTCGTTCCAGCTGCGGATCAGCCCAACGCCCCACTCCTGGATGACGACGTGCTGGATGCGTGCGGCTGTCGCTTTCGGCAGCGCGCCCAGGGAATTGCCGTCGAGGTAGATCACGCCAGGGGGCAGGTCGAAGCGCCCGCGGAATGAGGCGAGCGGGTCGGCGGCGTCGAGGTCTTCACAGGCGAGGCGGGTCGTCTGGCTGTCGGTCAGGTTGGCGGTCATGAGAGGCGCAGGCCCTCCAAAGAGTGGAACGTGGCGCTGGCGGGCAACGAGTCCAGCGCGAGGAATCGCAGCGCGTTGCCGCGCCGGATGGCGGTCTTCTCGTCGTCGCTCAAGAAGTCGGAACGCTCGATGATGGAGCCGACCGGGCGCTCTCCGAGGGGGTACGGGTAGTCGCTTCCGACCATGACCCGTTCGGCGCCGAGCGTGTCGACGAGTAGGCGCAGCGCCGTCGGCTCAAACACCACGGAGTCCACGCTGAATCGGTTGGTGTAGGCCGAGGGTGGCAGCGCGCTCGTCGCGATGACGTCGGGGCGCCGGTGCCAGGCGTTCTCGAGCCGGCCGAGCCAGAAGGCGAACGATCCGCCGCCGTGGGCGAAGGCGATCCGAAGCGAATCCGGAACCCGGTCGAACACGCCGCCGAGGATCATCGAGATGATCGACAGGTGCGTTTCTGCCGGCATCCCGGTCAGCCACCTGGCCATCCAGCGTTCCAGTCGCGGCGAGGTCGGCATGTCCCAGGGGTGCACGAACACGGGGATGCCGCGCTCGGCGCAGTGCTGCAGGAAGGTGACGATGCCCTCGTGGTCGAGGTCGCGGTCGCCGACATGGTTCCCGATCTCGACGCCCAGGTGGCCGTTGGCCATGCAGCGGTCGGCCTCGGCACACGCGGCGTCGGGGTCTTGGAGCGGCACCTGCGCGAACGGCAGCAGACGGTGGGGTGCGGGGGCGCATACCTCGAGGGCGAGGTCGTTGAAGATGCGCGCGACCTTGACGGCCTCGTCGCCGGACTTGTCGTAGGAGAAGAAGAGGGGCGTCGGCGAGACGACCTGGAGGTCGACGCCGTCGGCATCCATGTCGGCCAGACGCACCTCGGCGTCCCAGCAGTCGGCCCCGACCTGGCGGAACTCGGCGTCGCCGAGCATGATCATCGCTTCGCGCTCGGAGTCAACCCGCAACGTCGGCCAGAGCCCCGGCCCGACCTGTGCAGACAGGTCAGGCCAGGCGCTGGGCACGTAGTGCGTGTGAATGTCGATCGTGCCCACTGAACTCAGCCTTTGCCGGGGTGAACGGTGCCGCACTCCGCGCAGGTGCGCCCCTCGTCGCTCTCGTAGAAGGCGCGGAACACGGGCGGCAGGTCTTCGACGATGTCGCGCACCTGCAGCTCGACCTCGTGCACCTTGGCGTTGCAGTTCGGGCAGAACCAGGCGAACTTCTCAAAGGTGCCCTCTTCGCGGATGCGCTCGATCACGATGCCGATCGAGCCGGCCTCCGGGCGCTGCGGAGAGTGATAGACGTTGCCGGGAAGCAGCCACATCTCGCCCTCCTTGATGTCGATCCGCTGGGGGCCGTCCTCCGTCATGATGTTGACGTGCATGTTGCCGCGGAACTGGTAGAACCACTCCTCGTAGGGATCGAAGTGGAAGTCGGTGCGCTGGTTGGGGCCGCCGACGACCTGCACGATGAAGTCGCCCATCGGCGTCCAGGCCGCCTTGTTGTTGACCGGCGGCTTCAGCAGGTGCTCGTGCTCCCTGATCCAGGCCGGGAAGTCGATAACGGGTGGGATGGTGGTCATTTCTCCTCCTTGAGAATGGTGGTGTTGGTCGGGCGGGCGGTCGTTGCTCCCGGTGCAGCGAGCCGGGCGATGGCCTGGATCTCGATGCGCAGGTGTGGGTGCGGCAGGGCGTGCACGGCGACGGTCGTGCGGGCCGGGCCGGTCTCGTCGAAGTACTCTGCCCACACCGCGTTGTAACCGGCGAAGTCGTTCATGTCGACGAGGTAGCTCGTGGCCTGCACGAGGTCTTCGAGCCCGCACCCCGCAGCGGCGAGCACCGTGCGGATGTTCTCGATCACGGCGCGGGTCTGTGCCTCGATGTCGAGGTAGGTGGTGCCGAACTCGTCGACTTCGACGCCCTCGAAGGAGTTGTCAGGGCGGCGGCTCGACGTGCCAGACACGAACACCAGATCACCAGAGACCTTGGCGTGCGGGAATCGGCCGCGAGGGGTCGCGCTTCCGGCGACGGTGATGGCACGGGCGTCAGACATTGCTCTCCTCCTGTTCGGTGCCGCCGTCGACGTGCACAGCGACACGGCCGAGCCCGGCGATGCTCGCCTCGACGAAGCCGCGCTGCGGCAACGGGACGGCGGCGGTCGCGGCCCCCGCGAGCAGCACCATCCCGGCACGGAGGGCGAAGCCATGGGCGGATGCCAGGCGGCGAGCGGCGGCGAGGGCCCGGAGCGGGTGGCCGAGCACCGCAGCGGTCGAGCCGGTCTCGGCCAGGCGGCCGTCGATCTCGAGCCGCACACCGCGGTTGCCGATCTCGGCGGCCAGGCGGGGGTCGACCCACGGCCCGATGACGTAGCCGGCGGCCGAGGTGTTGTCTGCCACGACGTCGTCGAGCGAGAACCGGAAGTCCAGGTAGCGCGAGTCGATGATCTCGAGGGCCGGGGCGACGCCCACGATGGCGTCGGCGAGCGCGCGCTCGTCGGCGATCTCGGACTCCGGGTCGAACTCGGGGCCGAGCAGATAGGCCACCTCGGGCTCGATCCGCGGATGAATGCAGGCGCGCCGGTCGAAGCGGCCGCCGTCGTCAACGCGCATCGCGTCGGTGATCGTGCCGATGATGATGTCGTCGACACCCATCTGCCTGGCCTTCGCGAGACTCGTGAAGCCCAGCTTCACCCCGGAGACGGCCTCGCCGCGGCTCTGGCGGCGCGCGATGATCGCGTGCTGCACGGCATAGGCGGCGCCCAGGCCGAGCTGCCCACCGGCCGAGAGCTGTTCGATCGGCGTCGCCGAGCGCTGCGCCTCGTCGAGGGCGTGTGCGAGGACAGCCACCGTCGGCGCCTCGGTCACCGCGCTCATGCGGCGCCCCCGCTCGCTTCGAGGCGGGCGGGAGCGAGCTTCTGAGTAACAAGGTCGAGTGCGACATCCACGATCATGTCCTCCTGCCCGCCGACCATCTTGCGGCGGCCGAGCTCGATCAGGATGTCGCGGGCGTCGAGCCCGTGGCGCAAGGCCGCGCGCTCGGCGTGCAGCAGGAAGCTCGAGTACACGCCGGCGTAACCGAGGGTGAGGGTCTCCCGGTCGACTCGCACGGGGCGCTTCTGCAACGGCCGGATGAGTTCCTCTGCGGCGTCCTGCAGGGCGAACAGGTCGCAGCCGTGCTGCCAGCCCATGAGGTTGGCCACCGCCACGAACGCCTCGATCGGCGTGTTCCCGGCCCCGGCACCCTGCCCCGCGAGCGAGGCGTCGACCCGGTAGGCACCGTGCTCGACCGCCGTGATGCTGTTCGCGTTGCTGAGCGAGAGGTTCTCGTGCGCGTGGATGCCGATCTGGGTTTCAGGGTCGAGCACTTCGCGATAGGCGTCGACCCGGTCGGCGACGCCCTGCATCGTGAGCCGTCCACCGGAGTCGGTCACGTACACGCAGTGCGCGCCGTACGATTCCATGAGCTTCGCCTGTTTGGCGAGCCCCTGTGGGTCGTTCAGGTGGCTCATCATGAGGAAGCCCGAGACGTCCATGCCGTGTTCGCGGGCCCAGGCGATGTGTTGCGCCGAGACATCGGCCTCTGTGCAGTGCGTCGCGACGCGCACGCTCTGCACGCCGAGGTCGCGAGCGCGTCGGAGCTGCTCGATCGTGCCGATGCCGGGAAGGATGAGCGTGGTGAGCTTGGCGTGGGTGATGACGCTGGCGGCAGCCTCGATCCAGGCCTCGTCGGTGCTCGCGCCGTGACCGTAGGTGATGCTCGAGCCGCCGAGCCCATCGCCATGCGCGACCTCGATCGCGTCGACGCCCGCCGCGTCGAGCGCCGCCGCGATCTCGCGCACCTGGTCGAGGCTGTACTGGTGCCCGACGGCGTGCATGCCGTCGCGGAGCGTGACGTCCTGAATGTAGACGGCCGGGGCGACGGTGTTGTCGGCGATCGGGGCTGCGGTGCTCATGCGGGGGTTCCCGTTCTCTGGGCGCTCCGGCGCCGCGCGACAAGCTGTTCGGCTGTGCGCAGGGCGGCGGATGTCATGATGTCGAGGTTGCCGGCGTACTCGGGCAGGTAGTGGCCAGAGCCGGTGACCTCGAGGAAGATCGAGACCTTCGTGCCACGGAACGGCCGGTCGAGGGCCGGAACATAGGCCTCGTCGACCGCGTCGAACTGCACCTCCTGTTTGAGCAGGTAGCCGCCGACGTAGCCCCGGACGTCATCCGCCATGGCCTGGACCGAGTCACGGATCGCGGCCTCGTCGACCGTGCCATCGACCAGGCAGACGACCGTGTCGCGCATGACGAGCGGGGGCTCAGCCGGGTTCAGGACGATGATCGCCTTGCCGCGCTCCGCCCCGCCGACTGCCTCGATCGCCTTGGCGGTCGTCTCGGTGAACTCGTCGATGTTCGCCCGCGTGCCGGGGCCGGCCGAGCGCGATGCGATCGACGCGACGATCTCGCCGTAGGCGACCGGCGCCACCCGCGACACCGCGGCGATCATCGGAACCGTTGCCTGCCCCCCGCACGTCACCATGTTGACGTTGTCGGAGTCGAGGTGCGCATCCAGGTTGACCGGGGGGATGACGTAGGGGCCGATCGCCGCCGGGGTGAGGTCGACCATGATCTTGCCGTGCGAGCGCACGACCGCGTCGTTGTGCGGGTGGGCGCCGGCCGAGGTCGCGTCGAAGACGAGCTCGACGTCGGCGAACTCCGGCAGTCGGACGAGCCCCTCCACGCCCTCGTGGCTGGTTGCGATTCCCAGGCGGCGCGCGCGGGCGAGGCCGTCGGAGTCGGCGTCGATGCCGATCATGGCGGCCACGTGCAGCGTCTCCGACAAACGGATGACCTTGATCATGAGGTCGGTGCCGATATTGCCCGACCCGATGATGGCGACTCCGGTTGTCATGCTGCTGTCCCTTCGCGCTGCGCGGTGGTGGCGGTGCTGGACGTGAAGTCGGCGCGCACCTCGCCGAGGCCGTCGATCCGGGCGCGGAAGACGCCCGGTGTGGTCACGGCGACCATGGGGCCGAGGGCGCCAGAAAGAATGACCTCGCCGGCGCGCAGCGGGCTGCCGTGCCTGGCGGCCGTGCGGGCGAGCCAGGCCACGGCGATGACCGGGCTGCCGAGGCAGGCGGCGCCCGACCCCGTCGAGACGACCTCGCCGGCGTGGTCGAGGCTCATGCCGATCTCGGTGAGGTCGAAGCCGTTGAGCGTGCGCGGAGTCGTGCCGAGCACGAGGGCGCCGCTGGACGCGTTGTCTGCGATCGTGTCGGCGATGCGGATGTCCCACGCCGCGATTCTCGAGTCGACGATCTCGATGGCGGGCAGCACGAACTCGGTCGCCCGCAGCACGTCGGCGACGTTCGCTGTCGGGGAGTCAAGGTCGCGCCCGAGCACGAAGGCAACCTCGGCCTCTACCCGCGGCTGAAGGAATCGGCTGAGCTCGATTGGTTCGCGGTCTGCGGCGACCATGTCGTCGAACAAGGCGCCGTAGTCCGGGCTGTAGACCCCGAACTGCGCTTGCACCGCCGACGAGGTGAGGCCGACCTTGCGGCCGATGAGCCGGTGCCCAGCTGCGAGGCGGCGGGCCGTGCCGAGCGACT
This sequence comes from Microterricola viridarii, assembly GCF_001542775.1. GTDB lineage: Bacteria > Actinomycetota > Actinomycetes > Actinomycetales > Microbacteriaceae > Microterricola > Microterricola viridarii_A. The sequence continues at coordinate 3,666,247 of NZ_CP014145.1, read as the reverse complement.
GCACGGCGTACGCCGCGTCCTGATCGTCGCCGAGGAGGTCGCGCACGGGGGCGCAGGGCACGCCTGTCTCTGCGGCGGTGCGCAGCCGCTCGTCGGCGCTCCGCACGGCCTCGGCGCTGGTCACGGCGCTCACAGCTGCACGCACACGTTCGTGGGCTCGGTGTAGAAATCGAACGAGTGGCGGCCGCCTTCGCGCCCGATGCCTGAGAGGCCGACACCGCCGAAGGGACTGCGGAGGTCGCGCAGGTACCAGGCGTTCACCCACGACATCCCGACCCGCATGCGCTGCGCGACCCGGTGGCCCCTGGCGAGATCGCTGGTCCACGTCACGGCGGCGAGGCCGTAGTCGGTGTCGTTGGCCAGCGCGATCGCCTCCTCCTCCGTGTCGAACGGGATAAGCGCTGCGACCGGCCCGAAGACCTCTTCGCGCACGGTGCGGTGCGAATTGTCGAGCCCGGCCCACAGCGTCGGCTGAATCCAGGACCCGCCGTCGAGACCATCGCCGAGCGTGGGGATGCCGCCGCCGGCGAGGATCGTTGCACCCTCGGACTGGGCCAGCTCGAAATAGGAGAGCACCTTCGCACGGTGCGCCTGCGAGATCAGCGGGCCGGTCGTCGTCGCCGGGTCCTCCGGCCGGCCCAGACGCAGCCGGTCGGCGTGTTCGGCGAGGCCGGCGGCAACATCGTTGAAGATCGCCCGCTCCACGTAGATCCGTTCGGTGCACAGGCACACCTGCCCGGTGTTGAGGTAGGTCGAGCGGGCCAGTCCGGCGATCGCTGCGTCGAGATTGGCGTCGGCGAACACGACGGCCGCGTTCTTGCCGCCCAGTTCGAACGAGACGGGGCGCACGCGCGGGGCCACGGCGCGCATGATGGCGGAACCGGTTGATGACTCGCCGGTGAACGTGACACCGTCGATTCCGGGGTGTGCTGTCAGGAAGGCGCCGGCGGAGTCTTCGCCGAAGCCGTGCACGACGTTGACCACGCCGCGCGGGACGCCGGCCTCTGCGAGGATCTCGGCCAGCAGCGTCGCGGATGACGGTGTCTCCTCCGAGGGTTTGATGACGACGGTGTTGCCGCTCGCCAGTGCGGGGGCGAGCTTCCAGGTCAGAAGAAGAAGCGGCAGGTTCCACGGCACGATGATCGCGACCACGCCGAGCGGTTTGCGGATGGCGTAGTTCAGTGCGCTGCGCCCGTCGGGGAGCTCGGTCAGGAACGAGTCGAGGCCGGCCGACGAGACGGTGTCGGCAAACGAGCGGAAGTTTGCGGCGGCCCGCGCGACGTCGAGGTCGCGTGCGAGTGCCTCCGGCTTGCCGGTGTCGCCCACCTCGGCCGCGACGAGCTCGTCGGCGCGCCGGTCGATCGTGTCTGCGATTCGGCGCATGATCCGCGCGCGCTCGGCAACCGACATCCGCCCCCACGGGCCCTCGAGCGCCGCGCGGGCTGCGGAGACAGCGAGGGAGACCTCGTTGGGCCCGGCCTCGTGCACCTCGCCGATGAGCGAGCCGTCGATCGGGTTTAGCTTGTTGAACGTGCGAACACCGTCGACGGGGTTGCCGTCGATGAAGTTGCGGATCTGGCGCGTCTGCGTCGTCGCTGAGGGAGACATGGACTCAGGCTACGAGCCGCTGGTCATGCCAACAAATGCCCTCTCGTGGCGTTGCCATGCCCATTCAGCTATAGTCCCGATTTGTGAGCACTGACCGCATCCTCGACGGACGGCTGAAAATTCGCCATCTGGTCCTCGTCACCGCCGTTGCCGACGAGGGCACGCTCGTGCGCGCCGCTGAGTCGCTGCACATCACCCAGCCGGTCGTCACGCGCGGCTTGCGCGAAGTCGAGGAGTTGCTCGGCGTGCCGCTGTTCGAGCGCCTTCCCCGTGGGGTCGTGCCGACCCAGTACGGACACGCGTTCATTGCCCGCGCCCGTTCCGTGCTCGCCGAGTTGCGCATCGCAGCCGAGGAGGTGCGCCTGCTGCAGTCGGCGCAGCTTGGAACCGTGACCGTCGGCACCCACCTGGCCGGCTCGAACCTGCTGCTGCCGCGCGCCATCGCCGCGCTCAAGGCCGAGCACCCGCGGCTGACCGTGGTCGTGCGGGAGGGCACGCCAGATACGTTGCAGCAGTGGCTCCTCTCGGGCGACCTCGACCTCACGGTCGGCCGCCTCTCGCCGACCGTGCCGGTGCGACTCGAGCAGGAACGGTTGCACCAGGAGCCGATCCGCCTCGTCGCGCGCGTTGGGCACCCCGTGCACGCTCGCCCGAATGTGCCGCTCGCCGACTTGGTCGGCTACCCGTGGATCTTCCCGGTCGCCCAGACTGCCCTGCGGGCCGAGCTCGAGGCGGTCTTCTTCCACGAGGGCCTCCCCCTGCCGGCCGACAGGGTCGAGTGCACATCGATGCTGACCTTGCGGAATCTCCTTGTCTCGAGCGATGTCATCGCGGCACTGCCGATGTTCATCGCGGTCGACGATCGTGAGCTGCGCATCCTGCAGACCCCGCTGAGCTCGATCCGGCGTTCTGTCGGCGTCACTACCTCCAAGGATCGCGCACCGGCTGCGGCCGCGACGGCGCTCCTGGGGCACCTGCGCCTCGAGGGGGCGCGGCTCGCCGAACTCGAGCGCGAGATCGCCCAGTCCGAGTTGCGCAACCGCGGCTGAGCGGCCCCGCAGTCCCGCCGGGCACGCCGGGCGGTCAGCCGAAGCAGAGCCCTGGGGAGTGGCCGGCGTACCTCGTCAGGGAGTGGACGATCGCATCCGGCATCTCCGACCCCGACACCCCGAGCATCGGCTGCGTCTTGCTCACCCGCAGCGTGCCACCGTCGTCGCCGACGGCCTCGAACTCCAGCCTGGCCACCGTCTGTGACGGGTCGCTGATGAGCACGGCCCTGCTGGCATCGAGCCCGACCGTCGCCAGCGCGAACGTGACCATCGCGTTGACGTTGCGGGGGTACCTCTCGGCAACGCCGCGCACCGGGCCGTCGTAGATGACCGCTGCAGTGCCGGCATCCGGCGGCGGCGGTTCGAACGCGTGCGGCGGCTTCACGAAGGTGATGCTTGCACTCCTCCACGCCGATACCCGGCCCGTCAGCGCATCGAGGCCGGCCAGCGCACCGTAGGGCACGACGATGCGCCTGCCGTGCCGCAGCGCGGCTGCGATGAGCCGATCGCGCCGAACGTCATCGACCAGCCCGCCCGCCGACACGATCATGAGGTCGGCGTGTTCAAGGATCCGCTCGCCGTGACTGGCGATGATGTCGGGATGCGCCGCCTCGATGACGAGATCGGTGGTGCGGAGCAGGGCGGCCGTCATCTCCGAGACGGCCGTGTGATCCGGCCACGCCGCGCCCACAACCGGCGTGCGCGTGAAGACGAAGGAGAGCTCGAGTCCGTCGGTGACCGAGATGTGCTCAACCAGGTGTTTTCCGATGGCCCCCCAGCCGATGACGCCTATCCTCAACACTGACTCCGCCTCTCCATATGCCCGTCCGATTTGAGGCGGGTCTCTCCAGCACAGTTGAAACTAACCTGTTGACAGATTCTGGATTCTGGATACAGTTTGACTCAATTGCACTCTCTCTTCAATCCAAATCTGGAGGCGAAATGGCCGGCTCTCCCTATGTGCCCAATGCAAAGAAGTACGACCCGAAGGACTTCGAGCGTGTCGCTGGTGAGCCAGCCGACCCCGATCCGTCGAGTTGGGGCATGCAGCCGGACGGCTCGTTCCTGCCCCCGGCGCACACACCCTCCGTCCCCCGCGACGTGTTCGTCGACTGGCCGGGCCAGCTCGATTACCACGACACCGAGACGTACGCGCTGAACGCGACGCCCGAGGCGTTCTATCCGATCGTCGTGAACACGAGCCACTCGTGGCAGTGCATCTACGACTTCGACGGCATCCGCTACATGCTGCACTACGGCGGCGGCAACCACTGGAAGCTCTACGACATCACCGACCCGCGCGCCCTCTCCATCGTCGACGAGGAGCAGTGGGGCTGGGGTGACCCTCGCCCTGACTTCGGAGCGACCACCGTGCAGTTCAACGAGAAGCTCGGCAAGCACGTCGCGATTCAAGCCAGCGAGACGCCGCGCTACTTCCTCAAGGGGCGCGTCGCCAACAAGCACATCGACGACACCGTCGAAGGTCAGCTCAAGGAGTGGGAGGGGCTACGCGGCTTCCGCACCTGGGAGATGAATGGCCCGAGCCCGCGCGACTGGACCCTGCTCACCGAGGTCTCGACCGACCCGAACCACGGTCCGGACGAGATCCAGGAGGGCAACGGCGTGCTCGACCTGCCCGTCTACTACGGAGACAAGTACCTCTTCGTCGCGACGGCCCCCGACAACAGCTTCACGAACCAGCCGTACAAGACGACCCTGTGGGCCGCCGGCCACGCCGCCTACGACGTCTCCGACCCCGCGAAGCCCGAGCTGCTCTCGCAATGGTGGGTGCCCGGCACCCGCGCCGGCGAAGAGATCGACTCTGAGTACCTCGCGGGCAACGACCGCTGGAACAACAAGACGAGCTGGTTCGGCTCGCGCATGGGTGTCTTCATGCCCCGCTCAGTGGAGTCGGGCTACCAGTATGGCTACGCGGCCCAGGGCGGCCAGGGCTTCTTCGTGCTGGACGTCTCCGACCCGACGAATATCCACCACGTCGGCTGGTGCCACCTGCCCGTGAGCGTCGCCGGCACCGAGGGCGACAACGTCGACACCACCCAGGTGGAAGAGACCGGATACGTGTACGTCTCGGGCTACCCGATGAACACCGACTGCTACGAGCCGGCCAAGGAGATCTACCAGATCGACGTCTCCGACCCGACAAACCCGCGAGTCGTGCGCACCCTGCCCCGCCCGGTGCCGCCGGCCACGGCCGCGTTCACCGACTGGGCGCAGCGCCGTGGCTCCTTCGGGCCCAAGCGCTCCGGCTACTTCACGAACACCGGCACACCGCACGGCGGCGTCATCCCCTACGCCTTCTACGCGGCCGGGCTGCAGATCTTCGATGTCCGCGACCCCGAGGACCCGAAGGTCGGGGCGTACTTCGTCCCTCCGATGGGCCTCAAGGAAGACGACGACATGGCGGCGCCGGTGCACGGCATCTTCGTGGAGTGGGACCGCAACCTGATCTGGCTGTTCGCCAACCACGGCATCTACGCCGTCTCGACGCCTCTGTTGGGCGAGCCGGTCGTCGGATTGCCGGGTGCCGGTTCGGCCTGATCCGTGTAGCTCGAACGCGAGACCCTCGCGACCTGGCGCCGCCGCAGTGTTCCATCGCGGCGGCGCCAGGTCGGGCTCTCCGCAGACCGGCCGGAGCACCGGCCGACCGCCCGCAGCCAGCGCGCTGCGGGCTTTTTTGTGTGCGCTGAAATGATCCGGCGCACCCCTTGCCGCGCGACAGTTCCACCCGTATTATTCCGAACGGAATAATGATTTTGAGAGCACCGAGCGAGGGAACAGCCGATGACACGACTCACAGCGCTCGCTGTTTCCACTCTGGCGTTGCTCGCCGAGCGCGAGATGCATCCGTACGAGCTGTACCAGCTGATGCTCCAACGGCGTGAGGACCGCGTGATCAAGGTGAGCGCCGGCTCCCTCTACCGGGCGGTCGAGCGGCTGGCCTCCGACGGGCTCATCGCCGCCAGCGGTATCGAGCGCCACGGACACCGCCCGGAGCGCACGGTGTACGCGATCACGGATGCCGGCCGGCAGGCGCTCCGCGAGTCGCTCGCCGAGATGCTCGGCACCCACGTCAACGAGTACCCCGAGTTCCCGGTCGCCATCCGCGAGGTGCGCAATCTGCCGGCGCCCGCCGTGGCGCAGCTGCTCCGTGATCGGCTTGCCGCCGTCTCGGAGTCGATCCAGCTCACGGACGCCGCACTCGACCGCGTCGCCGCGAAAGGGCTGGCCAGGCACTTCGTGCTCGATGTGCACTATGCCCGCGCCATGCTCGAGGCCGAATCGCGCTGGATCGCACAGACGATCGACGAGCTCGACGCGGGCACGCTGACCTGGCCCGCCGACGTTTCAGCCGCTCCGGCCGCTCCGACCGATCCAGCCGCGGTGGCAGGGGCCCCCGCCGCCGCGGCATCCGCCACCCCCGAATGACCCGGTCACCCGCGCCGCCGCGCCCGGCTGTGCCGCCCCACGCCACCCCAGCCCGAAAGGCGCCCATGAACCAGATCGCCAAACCCTGGCCCGCCCTCTGGGCACTCGTCATCGGTTTCTTCATGATCCTCGTCGACTCGACCATCGTCTCGATCGCGAACCCCGCGATCATGCGCGACCTCAACGCGGACTTCACCGCGGTCATCTGGGTGACGAGTGCATACCTGCTCGCCTACGCCGTGCCGCTGCTCATCACCGGCCGCCTCGGCGACCGCTTCGGGCCGAAGCGCGTCTACCTCATCGGCCTCGCGATCTTCACCCTCGCCTCGCTCGCGTGCGGGCTCTCCGGTGACATCGGCATGCTCATCGCGGCTCGCGCGGTGCAGGGCCTCGGAGCCGCCCTGATGACCCCGCAGACGATGGCGGTCATCACGCGCATCTTCCCGCCCAACCAGCGCGGCGCGGCCATGGGCTTCTGGGGCGCGGTTGCCGGCGTGGCGACCCTCGTCGGACCGATCCTCGGCGGCCTGCTCGTCGACTCGCTCGGCTGGGAGTGGATCTTCTTCGTGAACCTGCCCGTCGGGATCGTCGCGTTCATCGTCGCGTGGCGGCTGGTGCCGAACCTCGAGACGCACTCGCACAGCTTCGACTGGCTGGGCGTCGTGCTCAGCGCGATCGGCATGTTCCTGCTCGTGTTCGGCATCCAGGAGGGCGCCAGCTACGACTGGGGCACGATCGTCGGCCCGATCACGGTGTGGGGGCTCATCATCTCCGGCATCGTCGTCTTGGTGGTCTTCGTGGTGTGGCAGCGGTTCAACCGCGCCGAACCGCTGTTGCCGCTCGGCCTGTTCAAGGACCGCAACTTCGCCCTCTCCAACGTGGCGATCTCGGTCGTCGGTTTCGCGATCACGGCGATGCCGCTGCCTCTGGCGTTCTACTTCCAGGTCGCCCGTGGGCTCGAGCCCACGCAGGCGGCGCTCATGCTCGTGCCCATGGCCGTCATCTCGGGCGTCCTGGCCCCGCTGGTGGGCAAGTTCAGCGATCGCCTGGACCCGAAATGGATCGCGTTTACCGGCTTCGCATTCATCACGCTCGCCCTCGGCCTGTATGCCGTGCTGATCACACCGGATGTCGCGCTCTGGCTGCTGCTGCTGCCGTCGGCGCTGCTTGGCGTCGGCATGTCGGGCATCTGGGCCCCGCTCGCCTCGACCGCGACCCGCAACCTGCCGCGCGCGCAGGCCGGTGCCGGTTCCGGCGTCTACTCGATGACCCGCCAGCTCGGCTCAGTGCTCGGCTCGGCGGCGATCGCGGCGCTGCTCACTGCTCGCCTTGCGGCAGAGCTCCCCGGCTTCGACGCGGCCGACCAAGCCAGCGCCCACGCGGGCGGCGCGCTGCCGCCCGAGCTTGTCGCGGGGTACTCGGCGGCGATGTCGCAATCGCTCGTGCTCTCGGCGGTCGGCTTCGGGATCTGTGCGGTCGTGGTGCTGTTCTTGGCGAAACCGAAAATCACCGTCGCCTGGGGCGATGCGCCGAAGGCTGAAGTACCGGCCGCCAGCGTGCCGGCCACCGCCGACGCCGACCACTAGTGCCGAGCGCGGCCCGGCCTGCCGGCCGGGTCGTGCCTGGCCCCTCTGGCACGGCCAGCCGCTCGCCTCGGCAGAGCCATAGCTTTTCTGATCGAACCAATACCGATTCGCTCAGCGGGCAACTGGGCCGTTGCCCTGAAGTCAGATACGTGTTTTGCTTAGCTCAATCCCGGATCAAAGTGGATCCAGAATACAAAATCCTTCCTAGGAGGCCGTCATTGTCGACGTCGCACACGCAGCTCTCGCCGGCCGCTGAGACCACAGCCCCCGCCCCCGTCGCATCCCGGCGGCGGGCGAGCTCGGGCTTGACCGCGGTTGATGGGGGCGGTCGACTCGTCGTCGATGGCCTCGAGAAGCAGTACGAGCTTGATGGCAAGGCGATCCCGGTCGTGAAGGGTGTCACCTTCACCATCGAGCCCGGCATGTTCTATTCGCTGCTCGGCCCGTCCGGATGCGGCAAGACGACCACACTGCGCTGCGTCGCGGGCCTGGAGAACAGCAATGGCGGCAGCATCTCCCTCGACGGGCGGGTGCTCTCCACCGGAACCGCGCACGTCTCGCCGGACAAGCGCGATGTGGGCATGGTGTTCCAGAACTACGCGATCTGGCCGCACATGAGCGTGCTCGCCAACGCGGTCTTCCCGCTCCAGGTCTCCCGGGGCAAGCTGCCCAAGAAGGAGGCGACGAAGCGCGCGATGGAGGCACTGGAGATCGTCCAGCTCGACGAGTTCGCACACCGGCCCGCCACGGCGCTCTCCGGCGGCCAGCAGCAGCGCCTCGCCCTGGCCCGCGCACTGGTGCACCGGCCCCGGCTGCTGCTGCTCGACGAGCCGCTCAGCAACCTGGACGCCAAGCTGCGGGACACGATGCGCAACGAGCTGCGCAGCCTGCAGCAGCGCCTCGGCATCACGGCGCTCTACGTCACGCACGACCAGTCAGAAGCCCTGTCGATGTCCGACCGCGTTGCCGTCATGAACCAGGGCCGCATCGTGCAAGAAGCGACGCCCAGAGACCTGTACTTCAAGCCCGTCGACCGGTTCGTGGCCGACTTCGTGGGCCGAGTGAACATGATCTCGGCCGTCGTCCGCGGGCGGAGCGCCGACGGCGACGCCCTCGTCGAAGCGTTCGGCACACGATTCATCACGCCCTGCCCGAGCGAGGTCGGCACCGGCCAGGAGGTCACCATCACGTTCCGGCCCGAGAGCGTGCGCTGGCACGATTCCGCGCCCGACCTCCCCAATGTGGTGCCGGCCCGGGTGGTGCGGGTGGAGTTCCTGGGCGAGATCGTCGAGTACGAGGTCGAGGTCCTGAGCGGGCAAACCGTCGTGGGAACCCTCGTGGCACGCGGCGCCCCGTTGAACTCGCCCTCTTCGGGCAGCCAGATCTTCATCGAACTCGCCCCGCACAGTTGTCGCGTGCTGGCCGCCTAGCTGCAACACCCCACAACAGCAACAGATCAAGTCAGAGAGGACTTTCGATCATGGTCAAACGCAACACACTCGTCGCGACAGCGGCGGTCGGCATGCTGCTTCTCAGCGGCTGCGCCAGCACTCCCGCCGCGGCTCCCGAGGAGGTCTTGACCGGAGCAGGGGCGTCCGACGCCACCTGCGACGCCTCGGCGATCGGCGTGATCACCCGGTGCGAGAACTTCTATGAGGACTTCTGGCCGGGGATCAACACCCAGATGGACACCCTCTACGAGACGGCGAAGAGCACCGATGGCGGGCGCCTGGTCATCTGGGACTGGTACGAGCAGTCTCCTGAGGTCGTTGCGGAGTTCAACAAGCGCTTCCCCGACATCAAGATCGAGTCGCGCGGACTCACCTACAACCTGTCGTCGGCGATCATCTCGGCGAAGGCAACCGGCGAGCGCAACACGGACATCGTGTCTGGCTCGATCGTCACAACCGCCCCCATGTACGACGAGGGCTACTGGGAGAAGGTCGACTGGACTCAGTTCGGCCTGCCGAAGGAGTACCTGAACATCGGTGCCCCCGAGATGGTGCCGGACAGCATCAACGGCTCCCTGATGCAGTACAACTCGGACAAGATCGAGGTGCCCGACTCCCTGGACGGCCTGCTCGACCCGCAGTACAAGGGCAAGGTCTCCATCGCCGGCTACAACCCGGTCGTCTTCGAGGCGTACGGAATGGCCAAGGGCGAGGAAGCCATGGTCAACCTGATCACCGAGCTGAAGTCGTCGGGAACGATGCAGCTGCTGGAGGACCAGAACACGCCGCTCTCCAGCGGTGACGTGCCGATCTCGCTGAACCAGACCCTGTTCAACCCGAACCCGTCGCTGAAGGTCGCTCCGTTCGAGCACGCCGGCGTCTGGGCCCAGTTCTCCGGTGTCAACGTGGATGCGAAGAACAAGGCAGCGGCCATGCTCTGGATCCTCTGGAACTCCTACGACCCGGACTGGCTGGAACTGCGCATGACCGACGAGCGGTTCGCCACCACCCAGGTGCCGTACGCCGGGCTCCCGAAGTCCCTGTTCGACAAGGCCACGGGACTCATGAAGACGAACACCGACGCGCTGCTGCTCGGTCTGGCCAATGGAGCCGGAACTGAGACGCAGGCAGACCGCGACGCGTGGATCTCGATGGTCGGCGCAGCTGACACAGCTCTGAACGGATAGTCATGTTTCAGGTAGGACGGACCACGAAGGCCGGGCGCTCTCGGCCGACCACGATGACGGTTGCCATGATCATCGCCGGAACGGTGATATTCCTGGTGCTCGCGATCCCGCTGATCGTACAGATCATCACGGCGTTTCGTGGTCCGTTCCTGCCGTTCGGAGTCCCCTCCGCGCAGTGGACGACAGAGAACTTTGTCACCCTGTGGAGTCTGCGTGAGGACTTCTGGGCAGTTCTGGGCTCCACCGCGGCGTTCGTGGGTGGCTCGACGGTTCTGACCCTGCTAATGGCCTTCGGGTTGGCGTGGGTCACCGTGCGCACGGATGCTCCGATGCGCCGGCTTATCGGCGTGCTGGTGATCGTTCCCTTCATCATCCCGCCGATCGTCAAGGCACAGGCGTTCCTGCTGATGCTCTCTCCCGAGACGGGCATCCTCAACCAACTGCTGCGACTGCTGCCGTTCACCGGCGACGTGCCGATCGACCCGTACGCGTTCTCGACGATGATCGTCATCCAGGCGCTCACCAACGTGACCTTCCCGTATCTGATGATCGTCCCGCTGCTCACCAACATGGACGGCTCCCTCGAGGAGTCGGCTCGCGTCTCCGGCGCATCCTGGCCGCAGACGCTCCGCCGGGTGACCCTGCCGATGCTCTGGCCAGGCCTCCTCGGCGTCATGGTGCTGACCTTCATCCTGGGGATCGGAAGCCTCGAGGTTCCGCTCCTGTTCGGCCAAGACTCCGGCAAGGACATCTTCGCGCTCAAGCTCTGGACGCTCATCGGGTCGCGGGCGGGCCAGCTTCCGCAATACGGCCTTGCGGCGGCCTGGGGCGTCGTGTTCCTGGTGATCACCACGATCGCGTTCGTCATCTATCTGAGGGCGACCCGGAACGCCGAGCGCCGGGCATCCGTGACCGGCAAGGGATTCAAGCCCACGGTCATGAAACTCGGCGCCTGGCGGGTGCCGGTGCTGATCGCGATCTTCATCTTCGTGCTCCTCACCGCGGTGCTCCCGCTGCTCGCCCTGCTGTGGGCCGCAATCACCCCGTACCCGATCGGCTTCTCCTTCACCGCCCTGTTCGAGATGACGCAGTTCACCTCCTTCGGGAAGGTGTTCGGCGACCCGGAGTTCTGGGCCTCGCTCGGCCGCACGCTGATCATCGCCGGCGGCAGCGCGACCATCGCGTGTGTCGCGGCGACAGTCCTTGCCTACGGCATCGCACGCGGCAAGAAGACGTTCCGGTCGAAGGCGATGGACCTGTTCGCGTCGTCGTCGGTCGCGATCCCGGCGACCATCGCCGGATTCGCGATGTTCCTGACCTTCATGGTCATCAACCCGGTGATCCCACTGGCTGGCACCGTCGCCGCCCTCGTGATCGCGTACGCCTACCGGGTGTCGATCGCCTACCGCGGCGGGTACAGCGCGACGATGCAGATCAAGATGGAGCTCGAGGAAGCCGCCATGACGAGTGGCGCCACCCGCTTCGAGGGCTTCCGGCGGATCGTCGCCCCCCTCTTGATGCCAACGGTGTTCGCCGTGTGGATCCAGATGTTCATCCTCGGCACCAATGAGTTCACGCTTCCGGCCTTCATGGCGACGCCGGAATCCCGGCCGATCTCGGTCTACATGTACGCGATGATCAACCCGCGGTCGGCGCAGATCTACGCACCGGACAAGGGCGCAGCGATGGCTCTGATCTTCACCCTCCTGGTGTTTGCGATCGGCTACGGACTGCAGTGGGTCGTGTCGCTCGTCGCGATCGGTCGCGCAAAGCGCCGCGTCACCGACCTCGCCCTGGGGCCGGCGTCGGTGGCGCCGCCTGAAGAGGTCTCCCCCACCATCTCGATCGCGGTGCAGGAGGCTCCGGTTCTGTCCAGACGCTGATCGCGGGTGCGGCCTCGCGGGGCCGCACCCGTTCGACGTCGCGTGGCGGATGCCGCAGGCCAACCCGGCGCACGTGTGCGCGCCGCAACCCTCCAGACGCGGCCGCACCGCTAGCGTGTCGGCAGAGGGAGGAAGCCAGATGGCGTCGACCAGTGCACCGACCGCCACACTCGACGGCTGGGTGAAGCGGCCATTCACGGGCGCGGGCATCACGCACGACTGCTTCGAGAAGGGCAGCGGCCCCGGCGTCGTGCTGATTCCCGAGATCCCCGGAATCACGCCAGAGGTGCTCGGCCTGGCCGAACACCTGGTCGGCCAGGGCTTCACGGTTGTGGTGCCGTCGCCATTCGGCGAACCGGGCAGGGCGGCCACGACCGGCTCTGTGTTGCCGACCGTCGCACGGCTCTGCGTGTCTGCGGAGTTCCGCGCCTTCGCCCTGAACGCACAGCGGCCCATCACGGCGTACCTCCGCGCGGTGGCCGCCGATCTCGCGGCGCGCACGCCGGGCGGCGGTGTCGGGGTGATCGGCATGTGCTTCAGCGGGGGCTTCGCGTTGGCCGCCGCCGTCGACGACACGGTGTTGGCGGCCGTGGCCAGCCAGCCGTCGGTGCCGTTCCCGCTCGGGGAGCGGCGGCGCGCCGACCCGGGGATGAGCCGGCCGGAGTTCGACCGGGTGGCAGAGCGCGCGGCATCCGGCGAGCTCTGCGCCATCGGCCTGCGCTTCAGCAACGACCCCGTCTCGCGCAGCGCCCGCTTCCGCACCCTGAAGGAGCGACTCGGCGACGCCTTCGAAGTAATCACCCTCGACTCCTCAGAGGGCAACCCCACCGGATTCCGCTCCAGCGCCCACTCGGTGCTCACGACCGAGCTGCGTGAGACTCCCGGCCACCCGGCCCTGCTCGCGCGCGAGCGGGTCGTCGCGTTTCTGCGCGAGCGCCTGGCTATCCCAGGCTCGACCGCCTGAGCCGCACAGCCCCTTTCCGGGCGCCGAAATCAGCCACCACAGCCGCACGGTGAACCGGTACACTCGACGCATCGATACTCTCAGCCCCCTCTTCATCGTGCTCCCCGGCGGGGCATACAGCAGCCATGCCGACACCGAGGCCGAACCCGTCGCCGAGTGGCTCACGTCCCTCGGATTCGCGGCCAGCGTGTTTCGATACCCGATCGCACCGCACGCGGCGGATGCCCGTGGCGCGGTTCACGAGCTCGTCGCACGCGCACGGCTCGGCGACTTGGACGGGCTCAGCTACGATCCGACGCGCATCGGGGTGATCGGCTTCTCGGCCGGCGGCCACCTCGCGGGCCACGCTGCCCTCACCGGCCAAGCCGGACACACACGCCCGGACCTCGCCGTGCTGAGCTACCCCGTGGCGTCGATGCGTCGCGACCCGCATGTGCAGAGCCGCGAGAACCTGCTCGGCCCCGCCGCGAGCCTCGCCGAGCAGGACGCTGCCTCGCTGGAGAACCTCGCCAGTTCCGACGCCCCACCGGTGTTCCTCTGGCACACCGTCGAAGACGCGGCGGTGCCGCCAACGCACAGCTACGGACTCGCCTCCGCGCTGGCCGCCGCCGGCGTGCACCACTCCTGCCATGTCTTCCCGCACGGAGCACACGGCCTCGACCTTGCCCGCGGCGTATCCACCACCACCGAGCAATGGACCGCGCTGTGCGAAGAATTCCTCCGCGAGCTCGGCTGGCTCTGACGCGCTACTTGATCGCGCCGGCCGAGATGCCCCGCTCGAAGAAGCGCTGCAGCGCGAGGTACAGCACGACCACCGGCAGGCAGATCAGCACAAGTGCTGCGAAGATCTTCGGCTGGTCAGAGCCGTAGGTGCTGGTGAAGTAGAGCGGGATCGTCGTCACCGTCTGCATCGACTCGTCCTGGAGGAAGAGCAACGGCAAGAAGAACTCGTTCCATGCCTGCAGGAACGCCCAGACAATGATCACCGCGGTGATCGGCTTGGCGAGCGGGATGACGACGCGAATCAGCGTGCCAAACGAGCTGCAGCCGTCAATCTGCGCCGCCTCGAGCACCTCGTCGGGGATCGAGGCCATGTAGTTGCGAGCAAGCAACAGCGTGAAGGGCACGATCGTGGTCGCGAGCGGCACGATGACGGCGAGGTAGTTGTTGAAGAGGCCGAAGCTGTCCACCATGATGAACAACGGCACGATGAGGGCGATCGTGGGCAGCACGAGCCCGACGAGAATCGCACTGAAGACGAGCTTCTTGCCTCGGAACTTCATCTTGCCGAATGCGAAACCGGCGAGCATCGTGCAGACGTAGACGATCGCGATCACGCCGAGTGAGATCACCGCGGAGTTCAGCGTCGATCGCAGCAGCGGGGTCTGGGTGAGAACCGCACTGTAGTTCGCGACGAATCCCGCGCCGTCGAAGGACTTCGCCACCATCGCGACGAGCGGGAAGAGGAAGGGGATAGCGAGCAGCGTCGCGGCGACTTGTGCCACCCAACGCACACCGACCGTGGGTCGTTCCAACATCATTCGTCTCCGGTCTTGTAGAGGCGCAGCTGAATAGCCGTGAGGATCAGCGCAAGGACGAGGAGCACGACGGAGAGCGCCGCCGAGTATCCGGCGTGATATCGCTCGACGATCTGGCTGTAGATGTACGTCGTCAGGAACTCGGTGCTCCGGCCCGGCCCTCCACCTGTTGTCAGATAGACCACGTCAAAGGTCTTGAGTGCGCCGATGCAGCCGACGAGGGCGAGCGTTGCGTGCGTTCCGTTCAACTGCGGCAACAGGATGTGCCGGCCCATGCGCCAGAAGCCGGCCCCGTCGATCGCGGCCGCATCGAAGGTGTTCTGGTCCAACTGCGAGATTGCCGCCTGGTAGAGCAGGAAGCTGAATCCCGTCCACTGCCAGATGTTGATCGCACAAATCGCGAGCAGGGCGAACTGTGGGTCGGCGAGCCAGGCCGTGTCGGCCTCGGAGAAGCCGAAGACGCGAAGCGCCTGGTTGAATTGTCCGTCTGTGTTCAGGATCTCGCGGAACGCCGTGGCGATCGCGGCAGGAGCCAGCACGACGGGGATGAACATGATCACGCTGTAGATGGCTTTGCCCTTGACCGCGTTGCCGCTGAGCAGCACTGCCATCATGAGGCCGAGCACCATCTGTACGATGATCGTCACGACACCGAAGATCAGCACGTGGCTGAGTGACATCCAGAAAACGGGATCGACGGCGATGTCGAGGAAGTTCTGCACTCCGACGCTTTCGGGATTCTCGTCGATCCCGTTCCAGTCGAGGGTGCTGACCCAGCCCGTGTACCCGATGCCGACGTAGATGATGCCGACGACGAGGATGAGCGCGGGCAGAATATAGAGCCAGGGAGTCAGCTGTGCCCGGGTGCGGGGGCTGCGGAAGCGCGGGAGACCGGGGCGGGCCCGTCTCGCCGGAGCGTCAAGCGGAGCGTCAGCCTCACGGGGGCGCAGGAGTGTGGGAATCGTCATGATGAGGCCGGCCCCGCTGCGGCGAGCGGGGCCGGCATCCTTTCTCGAGCTACTTGGCGCCGTCGATGGCAGCTTGGACGGACGCGGCGGCATCCTTCGAGCTCATCTGGTCCGAGGCCACCGCGGACAGCGCCTGTCCGAGCGCGGAGGCGACATCGGCGTTGGAGATCTGGCGCGGCCCGATGAGGTTGGCGAACTGCTTGGCCTGCTCGTCAAGTGCGGGCTGCTGCAGTTCCGGCGCAACGAGGTCGTCGCTGGTCACGGGCATCGAAGCGAGTGCGGGCTGGTTGAGGGCAGAGGCGATCATGGACTGAGCCGTCTCGCTCGTCGTGAACCACTTCACAAAGGTGAATGCGGCCTCCTGCTGCTTGCTCTTGGACGAGATCGCCCAGCCGGCCGGGGCGCCGAAGAGACGCCCGGTCTCCTGTGCGCCGCCGACAACGTCGGGGAAGGCGATGGGGAGGAACACCTGGTTGACGATGTCGGGGCCGTACGTCTCAACCGAACCGGCGAGGCGGGCCTTCGTCATGTGGTCGTTGTGCCAGGTTCCGAAGGCGATCGAGGCAGCTTCACCCTTGCTCATTGCATCGTTCGCGTCGGGGTACTGGGTCATGCCCAGCGCGCCGGGCTGAATGATGCCCTCATCGAAGAGGCCCTTCCAGGCGTCGAAGGCACTGACCATGTCTGGAGTGTTGAACTTCTTCTCGCCGTCGAACGCGGCGTAGATAGCGCCGGGGTCGATCTGGTTTGCGATCGCCTGGAAGACGTCGAGGTTGACCCAGTCGTCCTTGGCCCCGTGGACGAAGCAGGTGACGCCCTGCGCCTCGACCTTGGCGCACATGTCTTTCCACTCGGCAAGGTTGGTGGGCGGCGTGGCGCCTGCGGCATCCAGAATGTTCTTGTTGTACCAAATCAGGCCGCCACCGCCCAGCTTCCACGGCAGGGAGACCTGCTTGCCCTCGACGGCGAGCTGGTCGGTACCGAGAAGCTGATCCTGCCAGTCGGCGCCGATCTCTTCTTCGGCCAGCGTGGTGAGGTCGAGCGTGAGCGGGGCAAACTGCTCCGACATGGCACCTGGCTCGATGCCGAAGACATCGGGGCCGGAGTCGGACTTGGCGGCGAGGCGCACGGCGTTCTCGTAGTCGCTGTACTGGATGAAGCGGAACTTCAGGTCGATGTCGGGGTTCTCTGCCTCGAACGCGTCGACCCAGGCCTGGTAGTTGGAGTTATCCGGGTCCCACGACCACCAGTTCACGGTGGTCTTGTCGCTTGCGCCTTCGCTGACGGTGGCGTCTGAGGAACACGCCGTCAGGCCGAGGGATCCTGCGGCGAAGGCGACGATGATCGCCCCCGTTGCCATGGTCTTCTTCTTGAACATCTTCGTTCTCCGTACTTCGGTGTCGGTGGAAGGGATGGTGCTGCAGTGGGGTACCAGGGTGGGGCTAAAAGGTCGATTCGGGCGCGAGCGGGCTCGGTCGGAAGGCGTGCTCGATCCAGAGTGCGCTGGGCATCTCAACCAGGCCGAGCACCCAATCGGCGGCGGCGCGCTCGAGGGGAGGTCTCTTGATGGCAATCGTCAACGCGTGCTCTCCCTCGGCCATCGAGAAGTCAACGAACTGGCCGACGGGCGCCATGTGCGGAGCCGGGAAGAACAGAGCACTCCCCTGGGCACCGTGCAAGAATTCGCCGTCCAGCCAGATGCGGTAGTCCTCCGTGCAATTGAACATCAATCTTACGGCGGAGCGCCCGCGCGAATTCGCGGCGAAAGTCAGCAGCATCAGCCGATCGTGGAAGGACTCCCTGGGCATGGAAACGACGGTTCCCGGCAGCGAGCTCGGCGCCGTCTCAACGGCGGGTGCCGGCGAACCAACGGGCGGAAGCTCCGACTGATCGCGGATGTCCCAGCGGCCCTGCGTGGTGTTGAAATGACCGATGCCGACGGGGATACGGTGTGCACTCGGGTCGAAGGGATACTCCTCGGCGTTGGGCGCTTCCCCGCTCAGCCGACGTCCCAGATCGACGACCAGATCGGTAAAGCCCGCGATGGTCGCCGGGTGCTCCAACCCTCTGATTTCTTCGTTCAGCACCAGCTCGTCGCCGATGGGTGCGAGCCATTCCTGCCCGATGGAACCGGGGTCGAGGATGCCGAGCAGCGCGCCGATCGATGCGGTGGAGCTGTCGCAGTCCTGCCCAGAGTTGTTCGTGATGCAGATTCGCTCTGAGAAATCCGCGCCCATGAGCCAGCCCAGAATGACGAAGCCGGTGTTCGGCCGCACGTCGGTGAAGTCCTGGCGACCGTACTTCTCCATGATGAGCGCCTGCACATCGCGCCAGTCCGTGGCCTCGGCCACCCAGCGGCGCGTGTCCGCGACAACCGCCGCGATCCCGCTGTCCGCGGGGATCCCGGCCAGGGCGATGTCGATCAGTGTCTGCGGGTCAGACTCGACGAAAGCGGCCGACTGCAATCGGGCGAGGAACTGGGCGGCGTAGATGCCGTCACCTTCGTGGTCGAAGCAGGCATCCTCGTAGGCGTAGGCCGCGGCGAGATCCGGGTTGCCCGGAGCCAGGCAGGCCCAGATCTCGGAGCGGATGGCCGCCCCCTCGCCGCAGGTGAACCAGTTGTCGAACGACCCCGTGTGGGGAGGGTGGATCCCCTCTGCCTGATTGCGCATTGCGACGCCGTACTCGTTCCATGGGAAGTCGACGTGTCGGCGCCACGCGTCGGCGAGAACGTGGCGGTCGACGATGGGCGTCTCCAGCGCGGCGAGAACGCAGGCGAACACAACCTGCAGATCGAGGTCGTCGTTCGGAACCATTTCGGTCGGAACCGGGTAGTAGAAGTCGGCCTCAAGCGGCCCGGACAATCCTTCAAAGGTCTGCCCGAGCGTTCCGCCCACTGCCTTGCCCAACCAGCAGCCCTGGATCTTCTGGCGGATGGTCTCGGCGCTGAGCGTCGCGCTCTCAAACGTGGTGCTGATGGTCACAATGCCTCTTCGCAATTTCTGGTGAACAAGTTCACTGAGCATTGCACATCGACACGCATTCGCACAAGAAGCGGTTTCTATTCGACTCAACTTGCCCGAAAAATCGCCAATTATGGCTTGCAGCAACACTCGGCCAATGTCAGTATCGCCATTGAACTTGTTCACCCAAGCGATCAACATTCTTCATCAACGACGAGAAGGAAGCCATGCACCTCACACCGCGACCCCATCATCACAGGGCGCTCACGACCCGCAGAACACTCGCGAGCGTTCTTGCCCTCACACTCGTAGCCCTGACCTTCGCGCTCTCGGCGCCCACGCGAAGCTGGGCCGACACCGGCACGATCCAGACCTGGCAGCCGCCAAGCGGCACCGCGTCCAACCCCGACTTCGCGGTGGCGGTCAGGGCCAGCGGCACCAGCAGTTGGACGAACCTTTTCACCTACCGGGTCAAACTGGGGCACCAGGACGGAAGCACTTTCGACGCGTCCATGGTGAACTTCGACTTCACGGGAACCATCGACGTGCGGGTGAGCTACAACGCGGCTCCCCTCACGAGCTACGAGATCAGGCCATCCTCCTACGCCATCGCTGGCACCCAGAGCTCGAACACGGTGACGTTCCCCCTCACCCAGAACACGGATGCGCCACGCAAACTCGTGTTTCGTGCCAACGGCTCGTGGGAGGGCGCAACGCTCCACCTGCTGACCAATCCGCTCGAGGTCAACGCCCCTGATCCCAGCGCGGCGAACGTCTTCACCGTTCAACCGGGGCAGGAGGCGCCGCTGCAGCTGCCGCAAGGAAAGGACACCTACTACTTCGCGGCAGGCGAGCACACCCTCCCCCGTGGGATGTGGGCGGAGTTTGATCTGGGTGCGGAGTATCCCCTCGATCGCATCCAGCTGGCCCAATCCACGTTTCAGATCGGGATCGGCATGACGCCGACGGCGTACCCCAACAAGTACACGGTCGAGACCAAACGCGCCGCGTCCGATCCGTACACCCTCGCCGTCGACGGGCGCAGCAACACCCAGACCGGTGAGGTGACGAATACGTTCACACCACGCGCCGCCCGCTACATCCGTGTGAAGCTGCTGGGCAGCGCCACGGCAACGGGGTTCCAGTTCTCCAACGCGGTGTCCGAGTTTCGGGCCTTCGCCGGTTCCTCCGGCAACCTTGCCCAGGGCCGCGCTGCCGCCGGCGCCATGCCCAACTTCGCAACGATCGCCGACGGCAGCACGACGAGCGCCTACGCCTCCGAAAGCGGCTACGGCAATTGGCACTCCGGAGAGACGTTCTTCATCCGCGAGTCGTCAACCGTCTACCTCGCCCCCGGATCGCTCGTACACGGCGCGTTCGGATCCGACGGAATCAGCAACATCACCATCCGAGGTCGCGGCATCCTCGATGGGAGCACGCTCACCCACGACGTCGCCGGGCAAGGAGAGGTGCGCACCGGATCGATCTGGCTCACGGGAGGCAGTGACAACACTGTGGAAGGCATCACGATCCTGGATCCGACGATGTGGACCGTCGTGATGAACTTTGCGACCCGACCGAAGGTGAAGAACATCAACATCCTCGCCTACGAGGTGAACGCCGACGGCATCCACTTCAGCGGCTCCTCCGACGGGCTGGTGAGCGGCGTCTTCATCCGCACGCCCGACGACAACATCGTGATGTACCACTACGGCACCGGGCGACGGAATGTCTTCACGAACAGCGTCTTCTGGGGCGATGACGCTCACATCTTCCTGTTCGGTCTCGGTACTGTGCCGAACGCCGAAATCAGTGACATCACTGTGAGCAACAGTGATGTGCTCAACCAGCAGGGCGTGTACGACCTCGACAAGTTCAACGGCGTGATGAAGGTCTGGCCCAACGGCAACAACCACACCTCGAACATCACGTTCAGCAACATCCGAATCGACTCGTTCCGCGACCCGTCCAAGGCCGTTGTGTTCCAGTTGCGCAGTGACGAACGCTTCGCGGGAGAAGGAGGCGGCACGATCTCGAATGTCACACTGTCCGGCATCCAGGTGAACGGAACCGGAGAGCGCGCCTCGACGATTGCGGGAACTGGGGCGATCACCGGGGTGCAGATCGCCGGCTACACGCGCGCCGGCGCAACGGTGAGCAACCCGACGAATGGAAACTTCGCGATCTCTGGGCTCGTTTCTGACGTCAAGGTCAACGGGACGAACATTCCCACCGGGCCGCCGTCGTCGCTGCGCAACACGAGCTTCGAGGCGCCCAGCATGCCGGGATCGTTCCAATACACACCCTCCGGATCTGAATGGACCTACTTTCGCGAGGCGGGTATCGCAAGCAACGGCAGCCTGTTCGGGGTCGGCCTGTACGGAGCCGCAAACGCACCGGACGGCTCCCAGGTCGGGTTCGTGCAGAAGCGCGGCCGGCTTGAACAGAGTTTCGGAAGCGCGCCGGTCGGGGCTTCGTACCGCGTGCGCTTCTCACTCGCGGCCCGCCCCGGCGACGCGGCACCGCAGACCGTCAAGGTGACGTTCGACAACGTCCTTCTCGGAAGCTACACCCCAGGAAGTACCAGCTACGTGGAGTTCACCACACCGCCCATCACGCAAGGCGGAGGAACCCACACGATCGGGTTCGAGGGCACAACGGATGCCGACAGGACCGCGTTCATCGACCGCGTGAGCGTGATCCCCGGCTAGGCGGAGGGTGAGGGCGGGGCGGTTGCCCCGCTCTCGTCCCCGCTTCACAGCTGCGGGACCGTGGATCCCCGCACAACGAGCTCCGGCTCGAACGAACGGGTGCGGCCGGCCGCGCTGTCACCGGAGGCGAGTTCCAGCACCAGCTCAGCGGCGGCACGACCGAGGTCGTACTGCGGCTGGCGAATCGTCGTCAGGGGAACGGGCGCGAGCTCCGCGCTCTCGATATCGTCGTAGCCCACGATCGCAAACTGCCCCGGCACGGCGACTCCCCGGTGGAGCAGCACCGACTCCAGGGTGAGCGCGATCATGTCGTTGGCGCAGAACGCCGCGGTTGCATCGGGAATCTCATCGACGATTCGCTCGGCAGCCTCGCGGCGGGCAGCCGTCGTGTTGCCCGTCGCATTCACCCGGCGGAGCCTGGAACGCTCGACACCGGCCTCATCAAGCGCGCGCAGGGCCCCCAGGAAGCGGTCTTCGATCTGCGGTTCGGCGCCGGGGCCGCCGACGAATACAACGTCTCGATGGCCCAGCGAGAGCAAATGGCGCATCGCGATGTACCCGCCATGCGTGTTCTCAACGTCGATCCCCGGGAACCCGAAGCCGTGGCTGCCACCACCGAGGATCACGACGGGGGCACCGCTGGTCTCGAGCCGGCGGAGCGCGGTCTCGCTCGCGCTCATCGCCATCGCGACGGCGCCGACAACGCGCATCTCCGACAAGGCGCGCGCGTAGTGTTCCTCACGTTCCGGGTCCCCGTCGGTGTTGCAGGTCACGACAACGTGCCCGGCGCCGATGGCGACGTCCTCGATTCCGCGAGCGACCTCCGCAAGGAACGGGTTGCCCGAATCGGGGATGAGGAAGGCGATCGCGTGGCTGCGCCCACCGCGCATGACGCGCACTCCGGCGTTCGGGATGAACCCCAACTGCGCGATCGCCGACTCGATGCGCTCGCGCGTCTCTGGTGCGATCGGCTTGTTGTCGTTGAGGTAGTTCGAGATCGTGCCCAGTGAGACGTCAGCGAGCCGGGCAACCTCACGGATTGTCGCTCGCCGGGTCATGGGGTCCCTCCAGATGGATGCGGCCTGAAGACCACATGTCTTCGGCGGTCGTCAGCCTATCCGAGAAGCGCGAGCCTCAGCGCAGGGCGAGCCCGGCGGCGACCTCGAGCACGCAGAGGGCGGCCAAGCGCACGGTGCGGCCGTCCGCGGCATCCGCCGTCGCGTCGACCTCGGCGATGTCGACGGAGCGCACCCGCGGGTCAGCACCGGCAGTGCGCGCGGCCTGGCGCAGCTCGTAGGCCGAGATTCCACCGGGCACGGATGCCGGGCAGCCCGGCGCGACAGAGCGGTCGCAGACGTCCACGTCCAGGTCGACGTGCACCGGGCCACCCGCCGAGCCGGCGATGTCGAGCGCCTCGGCCATGACGTCGGCCATCGGGCGACGGTGCAGCTCGTCGCGGTGCACGACAGTGATGCCGTAGTCGCGCGCGCGCTCGGCGTAGCGCCGGGAGTTCGCGAAGTCGGCGATGCCGATCTGCACGATCCGGCCGCCGTCCAGGCCCGCCTCGACGAGCCGCCGCACGGGCGAGCCGTTGTTCACGCCGTCGCGCAGGTCGTAGTGGGCGTCCAGGGTGATCAGCCCGGCGCTCGGCAGCGCCTCGCCCCACACACCCAGCGCCGAGGCGACGGTCACCGAGTTGTCGCCGCCGAGGGCGACCACCATGTCGGCCAGGCCGGCGGCCCGCGCGACAGCGGCGAGCGCCCGCTTCTCGCCCTCCGGCCCGTCGGGTTCGTGCACGTTGCCGAGGTCGACGATCGTCAGATCGGCCAGGCTGCGGATGTCGCCGCGCACACCGCGGTCGGCGATCAGCGCGTCGGAGTAGCGCGGCAGCACGGCGCGGATCGCGTCCGGGGTCTCCCCCGCGTTCGTGGTGGAGAGTGAGGTGCGCCAGGCCGGCAACCCGATCAGGGCCAGGTCGATGTGTGCGCCGGGCATCAGCGATTCCGGAGCGGGCCAGCCGCCGAGCCGCGGCCAGAGCGGGTCGTGCGGCAGGTTGGCGGAAACGGAGGGGTACGGTGTCGTCGGCGTCACAGCCTCGACGTTAGCAATCCGAATGCCGGCGCGACAGGCATCCGCGGCCCGGGCTGTCTGTGCGGCCAGACGCCTGCCCTGCGCCCGTCATCGACTCATCAGAGAAGGCTCCAACCGCCGATTCGTGGCGCATGCTCTGCGAGTCGATGCGGCGACGGGGCGGGCGAGGGCAGGCTTAGGGCTCTCGGGCGAGGAGCTTCAGCAGTTCGGCCTCGCGCGCGGCGCTCAGCCCGGCGCCCCGCGGGCGGTCCAGCCCGCGCTGGTGCTCCCAGCGCAGCACATCGGCCACCAACTCAGCGCGGGGGCGATGGCGCAGCCCCGCGGCGACCGCAGCCCGGCCGGAGCGGGCGGAGAACCCGGCGAAGTCGGGGTCGGCCAGCCAGAGGGCCACCGACTCCTCGCCCATGAACTCCTCGACGCCCTGGGCCAGGAGCCACGCGGATGGCGCGGCGATCGTCTCCGCCTCGTGCCCGCCGACGCGCCGGCTGAGTTCGACCCACTCGCCGAGCGGCACGATCGGGCCCACCGTATTGACTGTGCCGAGAGCACCGCGCTCTGCCGAGTCGAGCACGAACGTGGCGAGGTCGCGCACGTCGACGATCTGGGTCGGCGTCGCCGACTCGGCGGCGACCAGCATCGGTTGCTCCGGCGCCCGGGCCGCGCGGGCCACCCAGGCGCCGCTGCGCCCGCTCTCATCGCCGGGGCCGCCGATCACACCCGGCCGCACGACGAACAACGTGTCGCCCCGCGCGGCGCGGGAGGCGAGCTCGACGGCCGCCTTGGCGCTGCCGTAGTCGGCCTTCGTCGCGCGATCGCCGACGAAGGGGGCGAACAGCTCGGCCGACTCGTCCGCATCGATCTGGTCGGCCGCGGCATAGACGCTGGTCGACGAGATGAGCGTCCAGTGGTCGGCCCGGCCGCCGAGCTCGGAGAGGGCGGCACGCGCGAAACCCGGCTGCCAGGAGAGCTCGACCACGGCGTCCCACTGCCGGTGCGCGGCATCCGCGTAGGCGTCGGGGCTCGCGCGATCGACTGCGATGAGCTCTGCACCGACCGGAACGTCGCCGGATTCGCCGCGGGCCAGGCAGGTGACCCCGTACCCCCGCGCCAGCGCCTGTCCGGCGATCTCTCGGCCGAGCCAGGCCGTGCCGCCCAAAATCAGAATCCGCATCGGTGCCTCCGTGAGTACTTCGGTCGCTGGGCCGGTCGGTCGCGCTAGGTACGGTTGAAACGAGTGGGGCCGGCCGGCTTCAGCGCCTCGGCGATGCGCTCGCGCATGTTCGGCGACATCTCCGGCAGTGCGTCGAGTGGGAACCAGGCCGCGTCGGTGTTCTCGCCGTCCGCCGGGTGCGGCTGCCCGCTCACCCAGCGGCAACGGAAGACCAGATCGAGGTAGGCGGCCCGGTCACCGTTGACGTAGGCGCGCTCCGGCAGCGACTGCACCCAGGCGAGGCGCTCCACCTCGGCGACGACGCCGGCCTCCTCGAGCACCTCGCGGGCAGCGGCATCCGCCGGCTCCTCCCCCGGGTCGATGATTCCGGTGACGGGTGTCCAGGCGCCGTTGTCGGCACGGCGCACGAGCAGCACCTCGTGGCTGCCGGACGCCGCACTGTCGGATGCCGCGCTGCCGGACGCCGCGCTGTCGGATGCCGACCTCGCGCGCAGCACGACGGCGGTCGCCCCGCTCAGCCAGAGCGGGGCGGTGCCGATCTTCTCGCGCAGGGCGAGAACGAAGTCGGGGGTGGCCATGATTCGGCCTACGCGAACAGCTCGATCGAGCGGCGCAGCGCTTCGGCGGAATGGTGCAGCAGCTCCTCCTCGCGGGCATCGAACGCGACGTCGAGCACCCGCTGCACCCCGCCGGCGCCAACGATCGACGGCAGGCTGAGCGCCACCCCGTCGATGCCGCGGTAGCCGTGCAACACGCTGGAGACGGGCAGGATGCTGCGCTCGTCGCGCAGCACCGCCTCGACGATACGGGCGCCGGAGAGGCCGATCGCGTAGTTGGTGGCGCCCTTGCCCTCGATGATCTTGTACGCGGCGTTGACGACGTCGTGGGTGAGCGTCTCGAGGCGTTCCCGAGGGAACAGCGCGGTGCCGTCGGCATCCGTCCAGGCGCTCAGCGGCGTCTGGCCGATCGTCGCCGCCGACCAGAGCGGGAACTCGGTGTCGCCGTGCTCGCCGACGATGAGCGTGTGCACGCTCTGCGGGGCCACGCCGGCCGCCTCGGCGACGAGCCAGCGCAGCCGGGCGGAGTCCAGCACGGTGCCCGAGCTGAAGATGCGCCCCTTCGGCAGGTCGGTGATGCGTTCGGCCACGGCCGTCAGCACGTCGCAGGGGTTCGTGACGAGGATGAACACGGCGTTCGGCGACAGCGCGACCAGCTGGGGCAGCATCGCCTCAAGGATGCGCACGTTGACGCCGGCCAGTTCGAGCCGGGTCTGCCCCGGCTGCTGCTTTGCGCCCGCGGTGATGACGACCACATCCGAGTCGGCCGTGAGGTCGATGTCGCTGCCGCCGCTGATGCTCGACGGCCCGGCGAAAGGGGTACCGTGCGCGAGGTCGAGCACCTCGGCCTCGACCTTGGCCGTGGCGATGTCGTAGAGCACGACCTCGCGGGCCGAGTTTCGGATGAGCGCGGCGTAGGCCAGCGACGACCCGACGCTTCCGGCTCCGACAACGGTGAGCTTGGTTCCGCGAGTGAGCGTCATACTCCCAGTATTGCGCTGTGACGGATGCGGCGCGAGTGCCGGAAGTGGAGTCAGGCCCGGGTGGCGCGCACCACGACGTCGCGCAGCGAGACCTGCTGGCCGCCGGGGCTGGTGAGCGTGCGGTCATGTTCCTCGGCCGTCTCCACCTGCCAGCCGGCCGACGCGAAGCGCCCCCGGATATCGTCGAGGGTGACGGTGGCCTCGGCGGGCGGGCGGTGGCCGTGGCCGTGCTCGTGCTCGTGCTCGTGCCCGTGCTCGTGCTGCTGCCCAGAGGAGTCGTGCAGGTGGCCGACGAGCAGCAGCGTGCCGCCGGGGGCGACCCAGCGCGCGATGCGTTCATAGAAATCGAGCTGCGCGATGGTCGGGTGCGCGTAGCTGCTGGCGACCAGGTCGAACTGGTGCTCCGGCTCCCATGTGGTCAGGTCAGCCTCGACCCAGCTCACCTTGTCTGAGAGGCCGGCGTCGGCAGCGCGCGCCGCCGCCCGGGCGAGGGCGGTGGACGAGATGTCGGCGCCGGTGACCTGCCAGCCGTGGTCGGCCAGCCAGACCACCTCCGCACCGGTGCCGCAGCCGGCATCCAGCGCCGTGCCGGGGGTCAGGCCGGCGGTCTCGGTCGCGAGGTACGGATGCGGCACGGTGTCGAGGGTGCCGGACGCCGCGCTCGTGTGGCTCTCGTCCTGGTGCTTCCGTTCCCAGTAGTCCTTGTCGAAGTCCGTCATGCTCTCAGTATCGCCGTCCTGCGGATGTCGCGGCGGACTGCGCGACGAACTGCCAGGGCTTGGGTCGCAAGCGCCCTCGAGCCAACGGGGCTACTCGGGGGTTTCGACAGGCTCAACCAGCGGGGGCCGGCTCAACCAGCGGGGGCCGGCTCAGCCAGCGGGGGCAAGCGCACCCAGCGCGGGCCGGCTCACCCAGCGGGGCCGGCTCAGCCAGCCGGAGCCGGCGCGGGCTCCGGCTCGGCCGCGGGGCCGGCATCCTCCGCGGCCGCCGCCTTGCGCAGTTTGCGCTTCTCGCGGCCGCCCTCGACCAGCGAGTACAGCACCGGCAGCACGACGAGCGTCAGCGCCGTCGACGAGACGAGTCCGCCGATGACGACGAGCGCGAGCGGCTGCGAGATGAAGCCGCCGTGACCGGTGATGCCGAGCGCCATCGGCAGCAGCGCGAAGATGGTGGCGAGCGCCGTCATGAGAATCGGCCGCAGACGCCGGGACGAGCCGTGCTCGAGCGCATCGCGCACAGTCATTCCCCGGTCGCGGTACTGGTTCACCAGGTCGATGAGCACGATGGCGTTGGTCACGACGATGCCGATCAGCATGAGCACGCCGATCAGCGAGGCGACGCCGAGCGGAACCCCCGAGATGACCTGCAGGGCGATCGCACCGGTCGCCGCGAACGGCACCGACACGAGCAGCAGCAACGGCTGCAGCAGCGAGCGGAACGTCGCCACCATCACCATGTACACGATCAGGATCGCGACCAGCAGGGCCAGCCCGAGCTGCGAGAACGCGTCAGCCTGGTCGGCCGTGACACCGCCGATCGACGCGGTCGTGCCGGCGGGGATGTCGGCGGCCTTGACCGCCTGGGAGACCTCGGCGCTCGCGGTGCCGAGGTCGTCACTGTTCGGGGTGGCTGTGACGGTCGCGCTGCGAAGCCCACGCACCGTGGTGATGGATGCCGGCCCCTCCACCTGCGCGACGGTCGCCAGCGAGTCCAGCTGCACCGGCCCGGCCACGGTCTGGACCTCCAGCGCGGCGAGCGCCTCGATCGTGGCCGGCGGGTTCTCCGAGGCGATGTAGATGGTGAGCGTGTTCTCGTCGATCACGACCGTGCCGGCCTGGCGGGGCTGCATCGCCTGCGACACCACGCTCCCGAGCGCGACCTCGCTGTAGCCGGCCTGCGCCGCGGCATCCCTGTCGACCTGCACGCCGATGTAGGTGCGGGACTCGGAGAGGTTGCTGCTGGTCTGCGAGACCGAGTCGAGTTTCTTGACGGCGGCCTGG
The DNA here is from genome assembly GCF_001542775.1 of Microterricola viridarii. GTDB lineage: Bacteria > Actinomycetota > Actinomycetes > Actinomycetales > Microbacteriaceae > Microterricola > Microterricola viridarii_A. The sequence goes on along the minus strand of NZ_CP014145.1, from coordinate 3,638,090 downwards.
ATCGTGTCGGTCGCCTGCTGCAGGTCGGCCGCGCTCGACGCGGTGATGTCGACCTCGATGTCGCTGGAGGCGCCGAAGCCGCTCGAGGAGGCGATGGTGATGGTTCCGACATCCTTCAGCTTGTCGAGCTCGGTGCGCACCGACGCCTGGATCGCCGCGTTGTCGGAGCCGTCGGCGGTGGTGATCGAGTAGGTGATGCTGGAGCTGCCGCCGCCGAACACGGCCTGCAGCCCGGTGCCGCCGCCGATCGAGGTCTGCACGATCTCGACGCCGTCGGTCTCACGCAGCGTCTTCTCGACGCCAGTCGATGCCGTGTCGAGCGCTGCCAGGCTGGTGCCGACGGGCAGCTCCTGGCTGACCTGGAACGTGTTCTGGCCCGAGTCGCCGAGGAAGTTCGTCTTCATCAGCGGTAGCAGCGCGATCGTGCCGCCGAGGATCAGCACGGCCACCAGCAGGGTGGCGACGCCGTGGTTGAGGGTCCAGCGGATGATCGGCAGGTAGCCCTTCTGCAGGCGCGAGGGGTGCTCCAACTCGTCGATGCCCGTCTCCTCGGCCAACGCCTCTGTTGACATGCCGGAGTGCTTGTGCGCCTGCGATGGCTTCAGCAGCCAGTAGGCGAGCACCGGCACGATGGTGAGGGCGACGAGCAAGGAGGCGAGCAGCGCGATCGTCACGGTGAGCGAGAACGGCCGGAACAGCTCGCCGGTGACGCCCTCCACGAGCGCGATCGGCACGAACACCGCGACCGTGGTGATGGTCGACGCGGTGATGGCGCCGGCCACCTCCTTGACGGCCTTGACGATGGTGGCCGCCTTGTCCGGCCCGGCCACGAGGTGCCGTTTGATGTTCTCGATCACGACGATGGAGTCGTCCACGACGCGGCCGATCGCGATGGTGAGCGCGCCGAGCGTGAGGATGTTGAGCGTGTAGTCGGCGGCCTGCAGGCCGATGAACGTGATCATCACCGAGGTCGGGATGGAGATCGCCGTGACGAGGGTGGCGCGCACGGAGAGCAGGAAGAGCAGGATGACGAGCACGGCGAAGAGCAGGCCGAGCGCGCCCTCGACGGCGAGCGACTCGATCGACTGCTCGATGAACGGGGCTTGGTCGAACACGACGGTGAAGGTGGCGCCGGGGTTGGTGCGATCGAGTGAGCTCTGCAGCGACGGCAGCATGTCGCGCACGGCCGTCGACACCTCGACGGTGTTGGCCGCCGGCAGCTTGGTGATCGCAATCGTCAGGGCGCTCTGGCCGTTCACGCGGGAGATGCTGGTGGTCGGGTTGTCTTCCAGGGCGACGGATGCTACCTCGGAGATCGTCGTGAGCTGCGGCTCGAAGCCGCCCGTGGTGGCGCCGAGCACGGGCAGTGCGGCGAGCTCGTCGATGCTGGTGATGCGGGAGCCGGTCTGCACCGAGAACGTCTTGTCGTTCTCGGTGATCGAGCCGCCGGGCAGCAGCACGCCGTTCTGCGAGAGGGCGTCGGTGATCGCGGTAACGGTGAGCCCGCGGGCGGCGAGCTCGGCCGGATTCGGCGTGATGGTGACCCGCTGGCCGACCTTGCCGACGATGCTGGCCTCGCGCACGCCCTTGATGTCTTGCAGCTCCCCGAGCGTGGTGCGGGAGATCTCGTCCGAGAGCGCGCTGACGTCGGTGGCACCGGTGACGGCCACCTGGATGACCGGGAAATCGTCGAGGCTGAGCGCCAACACCTGCGGGTCGGCACCGGAGGGCAGCTCCTTGGAGATGCGGTTGATCGCGCTGAGCAGCTTCTGCTCGGCGAAGGCCAGGTCGGTGCCGTAGGTGAAGGAGGCGTTGACGATCGAGACGCCCGTCTCGCTGCTGGTCGAGGTGGACTCCAGGCCGGTGATGCCCTGGATCGCGGTCTCGATCGGCGTGGACACGTCGGTATTGACCACGTCGGGCGATGCTCCGGGGTAGCTCGTCATGATCGCCAGCTGCGGGAAGGCGATCGACGGCGCAAGCTCCTGCTTGAGGCTGGTGAGGGCGAGTCCGCCAAAGATCATCACGACAACCGTGATCAGGGCGATCAGCGCGCGGTTCTTCATCGAGAGCGCAGCGAGAAGGTGCATTGCGCCATTCTGTCAGGGCACGGCGCGGTCGCGCGTCATCCCCCGCAATGCTGTTTGGTGACCGTTAGACGACGTCGGCGAGGTAGCCGGCATCCGGCACCGGATGCCGCAGCAGCGAGCCCCAGGCCAGGGAGAGTGCGTCGACGGCGCGCGTGGTCTCCTCGGCCGAGTAGCTGATCGGCAGCCGCAGGAAGCGCTCGAACGCCCCGTCGATGCCGAAGCGCGGCCCGGCCGCGACGAGCAGCCCGTGGTTGCGGGCGGCCAGAGCGAGCTGCGAGCTGACCGGTGCGCCGAGGTTGACCCAGGTGGCCAGCCCGCCGTGCACGTGCGGCACGCTCCACTGCGGGAAGCGCTCCGCCAGCTGGCGCTCGAGGTGGTCGCGGCCGGCGCGCAGCTGCGCGCTGCGCAGTTCGAGGATGCGCGGCATCTCTGGCAGCAGCTCGGTCGCGATCAGCTGCTCGAGGATCGGGGTGCCGAGGTCGCCCGGCGCCCGCAGCCCGATGAGTTTGCGGATCAGCGGCTTCTCGGCCCGGATCCAGCCGATGCGCAGCCCGCCCCAGACGGTCTTGCCGATCGAGCCGACGAGCACGGCGTCGCCGAAGGCGGCCATCGGCAGCGGGGTGTCCGGCCGGTCGATGTTCAGCTCTGCTGTCGTCTCGTCGGCGACGACCACGGTGCCCTGCTTGGCGGCGGCGGCCAGAATCCGCTCCCGCTGACCCTCGTCGAGCGAGCGCCCGGTCGGGTTGTGGAAGTCGGGCATGAGGTAGGCCATGGCGGGGTTCGACTGGCGGATGGCCTGCTCGAACCCGGCCGTCTCGAGACCGCGCTCCGCAGCATCCGACATCACGCTCACCGGAACCAGCCGCGCGCCGGCCGCGCGCAGCGCCTCGTAGGCGTGCGGGTAGGTGGGTTGCTCGATCAGGGCGCGGTCGCCGCGGCCGACGAGAGCACGCGAGAGCAGCGCGATGGCGTGCTGGGCTCCGATGGTCACCATGATCTGCTCGGGCTGGGTGGGCAGCCCGCGCGCGGTGTAGCGATCGGCGATGGCGGCGCGCAGCTCGGGGATGCCGACAGGGTCGTAGCCGGCATCGCCAAGGTGGCGTGGCAGCTCGTCGACGGCGCGGCGGCTAGCCTCGGTGAGCCAGGGCAGGGCCGGCATGGCCGCCTTGCTGAGGTCGAGGTAGCCCCGGTCGCCCGGCACCGAGAGCATGCCGGGGCTGCCGCTCAACCGAGTGACGCTGCCGGATCCGCGCACACTCTGCAGAAAGCCGAGCTCGCGCAGCTGCCGGTAGGCGGCGGTGACGGTGGTGCGGCTGAGCTCGAGTTGCTCGGCCAGTTCGCGCTCGGCGGGCAGCCGGGTGTCGACGGGGATGCGGCCGTCGATGACGAGCAGGCGGATGCGGTCGGCCAGCGCGCCGTAGGCGGGGCCGGCCTCGCGCCACTCGCCGATCAGCGTGGCCAGTGTGCGGGCACCGATGCTGCGCGCACTGCTGGCAGGGGTGCCGGCGGCGTGGGTGATGCGGGCGGGCACGACGGGCGTGGCTTCAAGCATGAGGCCACTTTAGGTGAATTGGCTATTGGGCGAAAGGCCAATCATGCAATTGGATTGCAGAGTGGCTTCTTCGACTCATCCCCTGACCCCCGTGACCGGCCGACTCCCCCTGCGCATCTCACAGCTGCTCGTCGGTCTCTTCCTCTACGGGATCGGCATGGCGCTCATCATGCGCGGCGAGATCGGCGCCGCCCCGTGGGACGTACTGACGCAGGGCATCGTCAAGCACACCGGGCTGAGCTTCGGCCTGATCACCGTGCTGATCAGCGCCGTGGTGCTGCTGATCTGGATCCCGCTGCGGCAGCGGCCGGGCATCGGCACCGTGCTCAATGCGCTCCTCGTCGGCCCGTCCGCCGACATCGGCCTGGCGCTGATCCCGGCCGGGCTCGACCTCTGGGCGCGCGTGCTGCTGTTCGTGGCCGGGTTGCTCGTGCTCGCGGTCGCGACCGGGCTGTACATCGGCGCGCACTTCGGCCCCGGCCCGCGCGACGGGCTGATGACCGGGCTGAACGCCCGCACCGGCTGGGCGATCTGGACGGTGCGCACCGGCCTGGAGCTGAGCGTCGTCACGCTCGGCTGGATACTCGGCGGCAACGTCGGCCTCGGCACCGCGGCCTTCGCCGTGCTCATCGGGCCGCTCTGCCAATGGACCATCCCGTTCTTCGCCGTCAAACCGCGGGCCGCGGATGCCGCGGCGCCCGCCCTGGACCCCGCCGCCGGTTAGCGGCATCCGCCCGCACCGTTCGAGACCTAGAAAGGAACCCCCGCCATGATCGTTTTACTCGGCGTTCTCGCCCTGCTCGGTGTCTGGGCCGTCGTCGCCGCGGTGGTCACCGTCGCCCGCGACGGCTACCGTGCTGCGCCCGACCGGCACTCGGCGCCCCGCGCCGTCCGCTAGCCGCGCTCGCGCCCAGCCGGTCGAGCCCGCAACCCCCGCCGATTGAGCTTGTCGAAATCGGGGTTTCGACAAGCTCAGCCAACGGGCTTGGGTGCCTTGACTGCGGCAGCGGGTCTACGCCTTATCCCGTTGGCTCGAGGGAGCGCCAGCGACCGAAGCCACCCCCGCGCGCCGAGTTCACGGCCGTTAAACCGAAACAGCGCCAACCGGGTTGGCGCTGTTTCGGCAGAACTGGCGTGAGCGCCGACCAGCCGGCGACGTTAGTCGACGGGGCTGACGGTAATCGAGCCGTTCGAGGTGCCGACGTCGAGCAGGAACGTGCCGTTCGGGTCGGTGGGGATGTTGATGTTCTTCGCCCCGTTGGACGTCTCGGCCTTGACGTTGAACGAGCCGCTCGGCACGTGCAGCGTGATGGAGCCGTTGGAGGTGTTTGCCCGCACGTTCTGCGGGGTCTCGAGCTCGAGCTCGATCGACCCGTTCGAGGTCTTCGCGATGATGCCTGCCCCATTCAGGGCCTCGCCCTCGATCCGCCCATTGCTCGTCGATGCCTTCACCCGGCCGGCGACCTCGTCCAGCGAGATCTTGCCGTTGCTGGTCTGCACGTCGACGTCGTTCACCGCCTCGAGCTCGATGGCGCCGTTGTCGGTGCGGCCGCTCACGTCGACGCCCTCCGGCAGCTCGACGGTGTAGTCCACGCTGCAACGATTGCCGCATCCGTTGAGCACCAGCTCTGTGCCGCTGACCTCGTAGGTTGCGTCGAACTGGCGCTTGTTGCCCCAGTAGTGGATCTCGCGCTCGATGCGGATGTCGGTGGCTCCCACGACACCCTGCACCGTGACGCTGCCGCTGTTGCCGTTGATGCGCACGGCGCTGACCGTCTCGGTGAGCGTCGCCTTGTCGTTCGTTGCGTGCGCGGGCAGCAGGGCGCATCCGCTGAGTGCCAGCGCCGCGATGGCGATGCCTGCCACGGCCGTAACGGTGCGGAATGTGGTGCGCATGATGATGTCTCCTCCAGGCGGCGGCCCGGGCGGGCGCCGTTGTTCGTTGCCTCCAAACTACGCGGGCGCCGCGGGGCCGTCACGGGGGAATGCCCCCGAAGCGGCGCGGCGGGCAGCCACCCGTGCCCGCGGGGTTTCGACAGGCTCAACCAGCGGGAGGGGCTCAACGGGCGGGAGGGGGCCCGGCCCGCGGGAGCGTTGGCTTCGGTCGCAGGCTCCCTCGAGCCAACGGAGACAAGGAAGAACCCCGTTGATTGAGCTTGTCGAAATCGGGGTTTCGACAGGCTCAACCAGCGGGGGGTGCAACCAGAGGGAGGGGCCCGGCCGGCGGGAGGGGGCTCGACCGACGGGAGGGGCCCGGCCGGCGGCGCGTTGGCTTCGGTCGCAGGCTCCCTCGAGCCAACGGGGACGAGGAGGACCCCGTTGATTGAGCTTGTCGAAATCGGGGTTTCGACAGGCTCAACCAGCAGAGGGGGGCTCAACGGGCGGGAGGGGGCTCGACCGACGGGAGGGGGCCCGGCCAGCGGGAGGGGCCCGGCCGGCGGGCGTGTTGGCTTCGGTCGCAGGCTCCCTCGAGCCAACGGAGACGAGAAGAACCCCGTTGATTGAGCTTGTCGAAATCGGGGTTTCGACAGGCTCAACCAGCGGAGGGGCTCAACCTGCGGAGGGGGCCGACGGGAGCCCTAGAGCTCTCGCTCGGCGAAGGCCGTCAGAGCGTCGCGCACGAACTCGGCGCCAACCACGCCGCCGTAGTTCGCGGCGAAGCGCTCATCGGCGACGTACATCTCGGCGAGCCCGAGCAGGTAGGCCTTCGGCGGGCCGCTCGTGCCGCCGCCCGGCGTGCCCGGGATGGCCCGCAGCCACTCGAAGTGCCGGCGGGCGAGGGCCTGCGCCTCGTCACCGCCCGTGTCGACGCCGCGCGCCGCGGCATCCGCCCACTCCCCGGCCAGCTGCTTCTGCCGCTGCTGCCAGTCGCCCTTCTCTGCGGCGCTCATCGAGTTCCACCAGGCGTCGCCTGCCGCATAGGCTTTCGTGCCCCAGCGTTGCTCGACCTCCTCCTTGTACTGCGAGTTGTCGAAGCCGTCGAACATGTTCTCTGCCATGAGCTGCTGCCCACCTTCCAGATCGTGAATCGTCTGTTGCACCGACGCGATCTGTCGCGCCAGTCGTTGTTGTTCTTGCTGCAGCCAGCCCAGGTGGCCGCGCAGCGCCTGCCCCTCGTCGCGCTCGTTCGCGAGCACCTCGGCGATGGCCGGCAGGCCGAGGCCGAGCTCGCGCAGCAGCCGGATGCGCTGCAGCCGCACCAGCGCCGCCTGCCCGTAGTAGCGGTAGCCGTTGGCGCCAATGCGACTCGGCGTCAGCAGCCCGATCTCGTCGTAGTGCCGCAGTGTGCGGCTCGTCGTGCCGGCCAGCTTGGCGATCTCGTGGATCGACCAGTCCATGCGCGCTCCTTCCATGTGGTTCACATTTGCGGATTCCGCTGCTCCCGTCCTCCGCATGACACGAGCCTAGAAGTTGACGCAGCGTCAAGGTCAAGCGGCAAATCGAGATATATCGCTTGACGATCGCGGAAACGCGATATATCGTGAATTTCAGCAAGTCGCGATATATCGCGTATGCACCGGTTTCGGCATCCGCCGCCCACTCAAGGAGAACGCAATGGCAATCGAGAAGTGGCTCATTCAGCCCGGCGACAGCAAGGTCATCGACCTCGAGCTCGTGCGCAAACTCAAGGTCAGCCTGATCGGCGGCAAGATCGACGTGCTCGCCCATGACGAGCCCGGCGCCCGCGTCGAGGTGCACTCGGTCACCAGCAAGGAACTCAAGGTGGAGATCGACGGTGACACCCTCGAGATCGACCACCCGCAGCTGCGTTGGGACAACTTCATCGACGCATTCAAGGGCTTCAAGGGCAGCGCCAAGGCCGAGGTGAGCGTTCTCGTGCCGCGCGATGTCGCCGTCAAGCTTGGCGTCGTGTCGGCGTCCGCCCTCGTCTCCGGCTTCGCCACCGACGCCAAGGTGAGCACCGTCACCGGCGACATCGTGATCGACCACGTGATCGGCGACCTCGACGCGAACACCGTCAACGGCGAGGTCTCGGTCGGGCACCACACGGGCCGCATCAACGTCAACACGGTCTCCGGCGACGTGGTCGCCAGCGGCGCGATCACCCGCTTCCACGCGGACGGCGTCTCGGGCAACATGATCCTCGACGTCGTCGGCACGCCGGCAGAGGTCAACACCAACACCGTCTCCGGCGACCTCACCGTGCGCATGGACTCCGGCCGCGGCGAGCGCTACCGGGTGAACACCGTCGCCGGCACCGTCTTCCTCGACGACACCAACTTCAAGGGCACCCTCGGCAAGGGCTTCGAGCGCGTCATCGGCGACCTCTCCGGTAGCTGGCTCGACCTGCAGGCGAACTCGGTCTCCGGCAACATCTCGATCGTTCGCCGGCACGCGGCTTCCTCGGCCGACTCCGACTCCGGCTTCAGGGTCACCCACGACGGCGAGGCCTCGGCATGACCCCGCCGGTGTTCGCCCACGGAAGCCTGCGGCTGTACCTGCTCTCGCTGCTCGCCGAGCAGCCGCGGCACGGCTACGAGCTGATCCAGGCCATGAGCGACCGCTTCGGCGGCAGCTATATCCCGAGTGCCGGCACGATCTACCCGCGCCTGGCCAAGCTCGAGGAGGAGGGGCTGGTCAGCAAGGAGAGCGACGGACGCAAGACGACGTATTCGATCACGGATGCCGGCCGCGCCGAGCTGGAGGCCCGCCGCGGCGAGCTCGACTCGATCGAGGAGGCCATGACCGATTCGGTGCGGCGCATCGCCGACGAGGTGCGCGCCGGCGTGAACGACGCCATGCGCAGCCTGCGCGCCGATCTGGCCAGCGCCGCACGAAGCGCGCGACAGAGCGGCAAGACGGAGTCGGCAAAGGCCGCGGCATCCGCCGGCCCCACCATGCAGGCACACCAGGAGTCGGTGAGGGCGCTGCATGATGCAGAGCTGACGCTGAACCAGTTTCGGCAGGAGCTGCGCACCGAGCTGCGCACCCAGGCGGCGCGCGGGAACGTTCCCCAGGAGGCAGCAACGCTGCTGCGGGAACGACTGGACGCCGTGCGCACCGAAGTGCTCGACCTGCTGAAGACCAAGTAGCCCGGGCAGCCTCGGCCCGGGCGCGGGCCGAGGCTGCCCGGCTGGCTACGCCTGCGCGCGGGGCGGGCAGTACAGCTGGGTGCGCTCGCCCGAGCGGTCGATCTCGTGCTCGTCCATGGCCACGCCACAGAGCGGGCAGAGCCGCGGCGCCGGCACGGCCGGCGGCGTCTCGTTGTAGGGCCCGAGCGGGGGCGGCCCGATGTACGGCACGAGTTTGCGGTTGAGTCGATCGAAGAGCCCTGCGAGCTTTCCGCCCGTGCCGTCATTTTTGCTTCGTGCCATAATGATTAGTGTACTAACTGATTCCCCGCGCATCAAACCGTGGGGATGGAACACAGACAACGCGAAGGCAGGCGACACGAGTGAGCAGCACACCGACGAAGACTCAGGACGAAGCGGCAACCGTTGATCTTCTCGCGCTCGAGAGCCAGGTCTGCTTCGGGCTGGCCGTGGCCGCCCGCGGCGTGATCGGCGCCTACCGCCCGATCCTCGAGCCGCTCGGGCTCACCCACCCGCAGTACCTCGTCATGCTCGCCCTCTGGCAGTCCAGCCCGCGCACCGTGCGCGACCTCGGCGAGGCCCTGCAGCTGGAGCCGGCCACCCTCTCCCCTTTACTGAAACGGCTCGAAGGCATCGGCTACGTGAGCCGGGCCCGCAACGCGCAGGACGAGCGCGCCCTCGACGTGTCGCTGACGGATGCCGGCCGGGCCCTCCGCGAGCAGGCGCTCGAGATCCCGCCGCAGATCATCGACCGCCTCGGCATGAGCCTCGACGAACTCGCCGAGCTGCGCACGACGCTCTCCCGCGTGATCGCGGCGGTCGGCGCAGCCTAGCCCGAAAGCCAGCGCACGCACCGCGATCTAGCGGTGTACGAATCGACGCAACAGGCGAACAATGTAGGGCATGAGCATTTTCCGGGCTCCCCACACAGATGCCGTTACCGCCCGCCACTTCCCGGACGGGTTCCTGTTCGGTGCGGCGACCGCCGCCGGGCAGGATGACGGCGCGGCCGACGACGTCGCACTGATGACCGAGCTCGGCCTGGCGGCATACCGGTTCTCCAGCTCCTGGTCGCGCGCCTGCCCCGACGGCGGTGCGCTGGACCAACGGGGCGTCGACGCATACAGGCGGCTCTGCGATGAGCTGCTGAACGCCGGAATCACACCCTGGCTCACGCTCTACCGGGGCGATCTGCCCGAACCGCTCGCCGCGCAGGGCGGCTGGGCGAACCGCGACACGGCATACAGGTTTCGGGACTACGCGCTCGGCCTGCACGAGGCGCTGGGCGACCGGGTGCCCGTCTGGCTGACCCTCGGCGAGCCGTGGGGGCCCGGCGGGCTCGACCTCGCCGCCGGCCCGTCGACGGCACACCACCGGCTGCTCGCCCACGGACTGGCCGTGCAGGCGCTGCGCGAACGGGATGCCGCGCTCCGGCTCGGCGTGACGCTCAACCTCACCGTCGCCACCCCGGCCGACCCGGCCAGCGCGGCCGACCTCGATGCGGCCCGCCGCGTCGACGCCCAGTTCAACCGGGCGGCGCTCGGCCCGCTGTTCCGCGGCAGCTACCCGGAGGACTTCCTGCAGGACGCAGCCGGGCTCGACCTGCAGGCGCACGTGTTGAGCGGCGACCTCGCCCAGATCGCGCAGCCGATCGACCTGCTCGGCGTCAACTACTACCACGGCGCGGTCGTCAGCGAGCTGGCCGGCGACCCGCCGACCCCCGGCGCCGTCGAGCCGCCACCGCCTGCGCCGCTGCCGCCGCTCACCGCGGTCGATTGGGAGGTGCAGCCAGACGGACTGCGCCGGCTGCTTGTCGCCGTCGAGGCCGAGTACACCGGACCAGCCCGCGCTGAGCTGTACGTGACCGAGAACGGCGTCGCCTCCGACGACACCCTCGAGCCCGACGGCGCTGTGGACGATGCCGAGCGCGCGGAGTTCCTGCACTCCCACCTCGGCGCGGTGCTGGATGCCGTCGATGCCGGCGTCGACGTGCGCGGCTACTTCTACTGCTCACTGCTCGACACGGCCGCGGCGGCGCGGAGCGACGAGGGCTGCTCCGGGCTGGTGCACCTGGACGAGTCCGGCCGGCGCACGCTCAAGCGGAGCGGCTCGGAGTACCGCCGCATCATCACGGCCCGCACACTCGCCCCCTAGGCCGTTCCGCACGACGTCGCGCATGCGCCCGTGAGGATTCCGTGAGGACCGCTTGCCTTTCGCGCGCGCAGGCGTAGGCTGACCAGCCGTGACGAAAGACCTGCCCTCAACACCCGCGGAACCGCGTTCCGCAAAACACTGGATCATCGGGGATCCTCTCCCCAGCGAGAAGCTCGAGGGGCAGCTGCTCCCCAAGCACCTGGCGCTGCCGATCTTTGCCAGCGACCCGCTCTCCTCCGTGGCCTATGCGCCGCAGGAGCTGCTGATGATCCTCATGATCGGCGGGCTCGCCTTCCTCAGCTTCGCGCCCTGGGTGGCGCTCGCTGTCATCGTGCTGCTCGTCACCGTGGTGGCCAGCTATAGACAACTCATCAAGGCGTACCCCTCCGGCGGCGGCGACTATGAGGTGGCCAACCGCAACCTCGGTGAGAAGTCCGGCCTCGTTGTGGCATCCGCCCTGCTGGTCGACTACGTCATGACCGTCGTCGTGTCTGTGGCATCCGGTGTCGACAACATCATCTCGGCGATCCCGGAGCTGAACGGCTTCCGCGTCGAGCTCGCCATCGTCTTCGTCGTCATCCTGGCCGCCGTCAACCTGCGCGGGGTCAGCGAGTCCAGTCGCGCGTTCGCCATCCCGACCTACCTGTTCATCAGCAGCGTCGCGCTGATGATCGTCGTCGGCCTGGTGCGCACCATGTTCGGCGACGCCCCGGTGGCCGAGTCGGCCGGCTACGCCGTGCAGGCCGAGCAGCTGACGCAGGCCGCCGTCATTTTGCTGCTGTTGCGCTCCTTCGCCAGCGGGTGCAGCGCGCTCACCGGCGTGGAGGCGATCTCGAACGGCGTTCCGGCGTTCCGGGCACCCAAGGTGAAGAACGCCCAGGGCACCCTCGTGCTGATGGGCGGCATCGCGATCGTGCTGTTCGCCGGCCTCACCGCCCTCGCGCTGATCACCCAGGTGCACTACGCGGAGAGCGCCTGCAACCTGGTCGGATTCCCCGACTGTGAGAACCAGCCGCAACGCAGCCTGATGGCGCAGGTGGCTGCCGCCACGTTCGGCAACAACTCGATCCTGTTCTTCGTGATCCAGGCGTCGACGGCGCTCGTGCTGCTGCTCGCCGCCAACACGGCGTTCAACGGCTTCCCGCTGCTCGGCTCGGTGCTGGCGAAAGACGGCTACGCGCCGAAGTCGCTCAGCACCCGCGGCGACCGACTGATCTACTCGAACGGCGTGCTGCTGCTGGCGCTGGCGGCGATCGTCATCCTTGCGGTGTTCCAGGCGAACCTCACCGTGCTGATCCAGCTCTACATCATCGGGGTCTTCGTCTCGTTCACCCTCGGCCAGACCGGCATGGTGGTGCACTGGCTGCGCGAGCTGAAGAAGCCGAAACCCGACCGCGGTGCCATCTGGCGGGGCCTGGCCATCAACGCCCTCGGCGCCGCCATGACCGCCGTGGTTCTGCTCGTGGTGACCGTCACGAAGTTCACGCATGGCGCCTGGCTCGTGTTCCTGATGATGCCGATCCTGTTCTTGCTGATGCTCGGGGTCAATCGCTACTACCGCGACGTCTCCAAGGAGATCGAGGTCGACCCCACGACCACGTTCGGCTCGCAAGGCGACCACGCCATCGTGCTCGTCGGCAACATGCAGAAGCCCGTGCTCAAGGCGCTCGACTACGCGATCGCCGCCCGGCACGAGACGCTTGAGGCCGTGCACGTGTCGATCGACGACGAGCAGACGAAACAGCTGAAGAAGGACTGGGTGCGCATGAACATCCAGGTGCCGCTGCGCGTGCTCAGCTCGCCCTACCGCGACCTCAGCCACCCGCTGATCCAGTACGTGAAGTCGCGCCGGGTGGAGCACGGCTCCGAGGTGACGACGATCTACATGCCGCAGTACATTGTCGGCCACTGGTGGGAGGGGCTGCTGCACAACCACAAGGCCCGCCGGGTGCGGCAGAAGCTGATGCTGGTGCATGGCGTGACCATCGCGCTGGTGCCGTGGCTGCTGGACTCCAGCCAGCTGATCTACGGGCGCCGCTCGCGCCCGATCCCCGGCCAGGACCGACGCGGCGAGCCGGTGCGCCCGGTGCAGCGCAAGCCGATCGCGCCCGCGACGGTGCTGAACGGCCGCCCGCAGCCGCGACCGGGGGCCGCAACGGGTGGGCCGCCGCCCGGCGCGCCGGCCTCGACCTCGCGCCCGGCGAACTCGCGCCGCAGAAAGCGCAAGTAGGGCGGATGCCGGCCGGCACCCGCTCGCCTCGGCACGCGGTGCTCACACCGGCACGTGGAGTACCGCGTGCCGGCGTGAACACCAGTGCCGCAGCGCGGTGCGGGCACGCTCGGCTAGAGCAGCGCCATGATCTGGCGGGCGATCGTGCGGCCGGCCCGGCTCGCTCCGATCGTCGAGGCCTGTGGGCCGTAGCCGGCGAGGAAGATACGCGGGTCGGTCCAGGAGGCCCCGGATGCCACGGTCACGCCGCCGGCGGATTCGCGCAGCTTCAAGGGCGCCAGGTGGCGCAGTTCCGGCCGGAAGCCGGTCGCCCAGATGATCGCGTCCGCCGGGACGAAGCTGCCGTCTGACCAGCGCGCACCGCCCGGCTCCAGCACGCTGAACATCGGTTTGGCCACCAGAAGACCGCGGTTGATGCCCGCGGCGATGCGGCGGGTCTTGGGCACGCCGGTGCCGCTGACGATGCTGGGCAGCGGGTGGCCCGCCCGCGCGGCACGGTCTTGCGCGGCGACAGCCGCCGCAGCCGCCTCCACGTCGAGCAGCTCGGTGTCGATCCAGTCGATCGGCCGCCGCGAGACCCAGTTCAGGTTGGCCGCGACGCCCTCCAGCTCGAGCATGAAGCCGATCGCCGAGGTGCCGCCGCCGACCACCAGAACGTTCTTGTCGCGGTAGTCCTCGGCCGAGACGTAGTCGGCCGTGTGCAGGTGGCGGCCGGCGAAGGCCATCGCCCCTGGGTAGTGCGGGATGAATGGGGCACCCCAGGTACCCGTCGCGTTCACGACGAAGCGAGTGCCGATGGAGCCACTGTCGGTGTGCACCTGCAGGTCGGCGCCACTGTTCACGACCGAGCGCACCCTGACGGGGCGTTCGACCGCGAGCTGGAAGTGCTCCTCGTAGCGTCGGTAGTAGTTCGAGACGACGGCGCGCGCCGGCACGTCGCGTTCGGCAGTCTCGAAACTGAGCCCAAGTTCAGCCATGCCCGGCAGGTCGTGCACGCGGTGGGCAGAGCCGAGCCGCAGGCTCTGCCAGCGGTGCTGCCAGGCGCCGCCGGCATCCGGGCCTCGATCGAGCACGACAAAGTCCTGACCAGCCGTAAGTTCAAAGCGGTGCAGATAGTACGCAACGGCAAGCCCTGCCTGCCCTGCCCCGATGACAACGACCGGCACATCACGGTCGGATCTCATCAAACCTCGTCCCAATCTCTGTCTGCGAAGCGGCCACCGGCACTGTGCACCCTACATGCTAAACTGGCGGTTAGTTTTCATACTTTTTATCGGTAAATCCCGGGCGCATCATTAGCAACCGGCCTGTCATCGTAAGGGGGTCTCGCATGGGGCGCGGCCGTCAAAAAGCAAAGCACACCAAGGTAGCCCGTGAGCTGAAGTACTTCAGCCCCGACACCAACTACGGTGCACTCGAACGCGAACTCACGCATAGTGGTGATGTTCGACCTGGTGGGGATCGTCTCGACGAAGACCTCGCCAAGTGGCCTGAGTACGAGGCGACGCAGTACGAGGACACCTACGCCACGGAAGACGAGCAGAAGCGCGCTTAGTCTTCTCTCCGTAACGGATGCCGTGAGCTCAGCGTTTCGACGCTGAGCTCACGGCTTTTCGTGTACCCGTTTGCGGGTCGCGGCGAGCCGCCGACGGAAGAACCCGCCGGCCGCGAGGCGACCGGCGGGTTCTTCTGTACCGAGTTCTTCTGTACCGAGCTCTTCTGTGCCGGGTTGTCTAGGCGGCGTAGCTGCCAACGAGGCGCACGGCGCCGCCGTCGACGCCCTTGGCGCCCTGCTCGAAACCGGTGAAGTCGCGCGGCGCCGTCGAGACGCGGCCGGCGACCCACGAGTGGATGCCCTCGGCCTCGAGCTTGGCGACGACGCTGGATGCGGCATCCGCTGCCACGACAGCGAACATGCCGATGCCGAGGTTCCAGGTGCCCTCAGCGCTCTCGAGGGTGGTGCCGGCGAGGTCGCTCAGCACGCGGAACACGCTGTTCGGCGACCAGCTGGCGCGGTCGACCTCGACCCAGGAGCCGACGGGCAACACGCGGGCCAGGTTGGCCGCGATGCCACCGCCGGTGACGTGGCTGAGCGAGTGCACGCTGCCGGCCAGGGCCGGGTCTTCAAGCACGTTGACGAGCGGGCCGGTGTAGAGGCGGGTCGGTTCGAGCAGCACCTCACCGACGACGCCGCCGAACTCGTTGGAGTGGTCGGTGTAGCCGATCTTGTTCTGCGCCAGGATGTGGCGCACGAGCGAGAAGCCGTTGGAGTGGATGCCGGAAGAGGCCATCGCGATAACGACGTCGCCGTGCTGCACGCGGTCGGCGCCGAGCACGGCGTCACCCTCGACGACGCCGACGGCCGCGCCGGCCACGTCGTAGTCGTCGGGCCCGAGCAGGCCGGGGTGCTCTGCGGTCTCGCCACCGACGAGGGCGGTTCCGGTGGCGGAGCAGGCCTTGGCGATGCCCTCGACGATCGAGGCGATGCGCGAGGGCACGACCTTGCCGCAGGCGATGTAGTCAGTCATGAAGATGGGCTTGGCGCCCACCACGATGATGTCGTCGACGACCATGCCCACGAGGTCCTGGCCGATCGTGTCGTGCTTGTCGAGGGCCTGTGCGATGGCGACCTTGGTGCCGACACCGTCGGTGGAGGTGGCCAGCAACGGGCGCTTGTAGGCGGTGAGGAAGGAGACGTCGAAGAGCCCGGCGAAACCGCCGACACCGCCCAGGACGTTGGGGCCATGC
This sequence comes from Microterricola viridarii, assembly GCF_001542775.1. Lineage (GTDB taxonomy): Bacteria > Actinomycetota > Actinomycetes > Actinomycetales > Microbacteriaceae > Microterricola > Microterricola viridarii_A. The sequence continues at coordinate 3,622,262 of NZ_CP014145.1, read as the reverse complement.
GTCTTGGAGACGGCCGCCTTCATGAGTTCGACCGCGAGGTCGCCGGCTGCTGTGTCGACGCCTGCTGCGGCGTAAGAATTCTCGGTCACCCTTATAGGGTACCGGGCGCGCGGGCGCCAGAATTCGACGGCGCCGTCGCCGCTTCCTCCCGCCCCGGCAATCCACGGAAATCTCCGGCACCGGGCACGGGCACGCGAGTTACACTGACCCTATGTGGGGCTCCGGCGCGGCATGGTGGTCGGTTCGAGAAGAAGCGAGCCGACAGGTTCTGCTCGCCCTCTACCTGCGTGATCGGATCGGCATCGAGGCCCCGGTCGAGCTACCCCGGCTGCAGGGCGTCATCGGCGTCGCCGACGGCACCGCGTTGCGCGAGCTGCGCCATTCGCCGCACCACCCGCTGGCCTTGCACGGCCCGCATCACGCCGCCGAAGCTCCGGAGGCGCAGCCTGCCGCCCCGCTGCCGTTCGAGCTGATGGCGGAGCCGGCGCGCAGCCGACTCGAGACGCAGTGGCTGCTCTGGTGGGCGACCACCGTCGAGCCGGAGCGCTTCCCCTCGCCTGTTCCGCTGGAGCTGGCTCCGGCGTTCGGTGATCTGGTCGCTCTGCCCGTACGCGGCGCCGAGCTGCTGCTCGAGGCGATCACGCCCTATGCCGAGGCCGCGGTGGCGTGGTCGGATGCGGCGGCGCGGCGCTTCGCCGACTACCAGCACGAGCCGCGCGGCTCGCTCAAGCTCGCCTACGCCGGGCTGATCGCCGAGAACGAGCGGATGCACGGCCGGCGGGCGCGCGTGTTCGAGCTCACCGTGCAACTGCTGCCGCTGGCGGCATCCGGCGCCTGGTGGATCGGCCGCAACACCGTCGCCATGACCGACACGTTGCGCCGGGACCCGATCGGCTTCAGCGACGCGCTGCGGCCGATCATCGCCGAGCTGGCGTGACACCCGTCGGGCGGCTCGGTCTCGATACGCTCGTTCCTCGCTACTCGACCAACGGGCATCCGCGCAGAAATCCGCTGATCGAGCCTGTCGAAAGCCGTCGCGTAGCGGTTCCCGATCCCTAGGTTTCCTTGGGTTGGGCTGCCGCCTTTCGCGACGCTTCGCGTCGCGCGCTATTCCTGGCGGCCGGGGTCGCCGATCACGAGCGGCGCGTTCGCGTCGAGCAGGCCCTCGAGCTCGGAATCCGGTCCCGGGTCGCAACCGTTGGAGTCGCCGGGGCGCTCGAGCAGGTTCTTGCCGAGGTGCTGCGATTCGGGCAGCGGGATCGGGTACTTGCCGGTGAAGCAGGCGGTGCAGAGACGCTCGCGCGGCTGCTCCGTCGCCTCGATCATGCCGTCCTCTGAGAGGTAGCCGAGCGAGTCTGCTCCGATCGACTGGCGCACCTCGTCGACGCCGAGGCCGGAGGCGACGAGCTCTGCCTTGGTGGCGAAGTCGATGCCGTAGAAGCAGGGCCAGGTGATGGGCGGGCTCGAGATGCGCACGTGCACCTCGGCGGCCCCGGCCTCGCGCAGCATCGAGACGAGGGCGCGCTGCGTGTTGCCGCGCACGATCGAGTCATCGACGACGATGAGGCGCTTGCCCTTGATGACCTCTTTCAGCGGGTTCAGCTTGAGCTTGATACCGCGCTGGCGGATGGTCTGCGACGGCTGGATGAAGGTGCGGCCGACGTAGGAGTTCTTGACCAGGCCCTGGCCGAACGGGATGCCGCTGGCCTGGGCGTAGCCGATGGCCGCGGGGGTTCCCGACTCGGGGGTCGGGATGACGAGGTCGGCCTCGACGGGGTGCTCCGCCGCGAGGCGACGGCCCATCTCGACCCGGGCCTCGTGCACGCCGCGCCCGGCGATCGTGGTGTCGGGGCGGGCCAGGTAGACGTATTCGAACACGCATCCGGCCGGCTTGGACTCGGCGAAACGCTGCGTGCGCAGGCCGTCTTCGTCGATCGTGATGAGCTCGCCCGGCTCCACCTCGCGCACGAAGGCTGCGCCGACGATGTCGAGGGCGGCGGTTTCGGATGCCACGACCCAGCCGCGGTCGAGACGGCCCAGCACCAGCGGGCGAACGCCCTGCGGGTCGCGGGCGGCGTAGAGCGTGTGCTCGTCCATGAAGACGAGGCAGTATGCGCCGCGCAGGCGCGGCAGCACCTCGAGCGCGGTCTGCTCGAGCGTGTGGTTGGTGTCGCCGGTCAGCAGTGCGGTGACGACGGCGGTGTCGGTGGTGTTGCCGCGGCGCAGCTCGCCGTCGGTCTCCGGGTAGCGCTCGTGCACCAGATCGAGCAGCTCGGCCGTGTTGGTGAGGTTGCCGTTGTGGCCGAGCGCGACGGTGCCGGTCGAGGTGCGGCCGAGCGTCGGCTGCGCGTTCTGCCAGCTGGAGGAGCCGGTGGTCGAGTAGCGCGTGTGGCCGACGGCGATGTGGCCGGTGAGCGTGTTCAGCGCGGTCTCGTTGAAGACCTGGGAGACGAGGCCCATGTCCTTGTAGATGAGGATCTTGTTGCCATCGCTGGTCGCGATTCCGGCAGACTCCTGGCCGCGGTGCTGCAGCGCGTAGAGGCCGAAGTAGCTGAGTTTCGCTACCTCCTCGCCGGGAGCCCAGACGCCGAAGACGCCGCAGGCATCCTGCGGGCCCTTCTCGCCAGGGAGCAAATCGTGGTTCAGAAGTCCGTCGCCGCTGGCCAAGTCCAGGCCCCTTACTGTGAGTTGTCGCCCGAGTGCGCGTCAATTCTATCGGCCACGACAGTGACGGATCGACGAGCAGCACGGCGGTCAAGGATGAGGGCGGTGAGGGCGCCGAGGCCGAGCCCGATCGCACCGAGGAAGAGCAGCAGGAATCCGAACACCTGCCCGCGGTCGTAATCCTCGTTCACCGGGAACAACACGGTGAGCAGCAGCGCGGCGAGGATTCCGACGCCGGCGCCGATCGCGAGGAAGCGGGTGATCTTGGGCGCGCGGCGCACGTTCAGCGTCTCGTGCGCGACGACGGTCTCGACCGGCTCGGCGTTGGGCTGTTCAGCGGGCTGGGGCACGGGGCCGCTCTCTGCTGGTTCTGGCGCGGTTTCACTCACCCGACTATTCTCGCGCACCATCCTGAGCGTGGCGAACGGATGCCGCCGGCTGGTCGGTCTCGCCCTGTTGGCTTCGGTCGCTGGCGCTCCCTCGAGCCAACGGGAGGGGGGCTCTCCGGCGAACGGGCGTGGGGCGCGCGCCGCGGGAGAATCACGCTGGCTTGAGCGAGGAACGAGCGAAGCCCCGCGCAGATCCGCGGGAGAAACCCGCTGGCTCGAGCGAGGAACGAGCGAAGCCCCGAGCGAATCCGCGGACACCGGCGCCCGCGGCATCCGACCGACGCGGGTTCGGAGGCGAACGCGCGATCGGGAGGCCGTTCTCGCCGGACAACCGCCTCCCGATCCGCCGACGGCCTCCCGACCGGAACCCCCGGGTGTTGGCTTCGGTCGCTGGCGCTCCCTCGAGCCAACGGGAGGGGGGCCGCGCGCCGCTGGAGAATCCCGCTGGCTCGAGCGAGGAACGAGCGAAGCCCCGAGCGAATCCGCGGACACCGGCGCCTGCGGCATCCGACCGACGCGGGTTCGGAGGCGAACGCGCGATCGGGAGGCCGTTCTCGCCGGACAACCGCCTCCCGATCCGCCGTCGGCCTCCCGACCGGAGCCCCGGGGTGTTGGCTTCGGTCGCTGGCGCTCCCTCGAGCCAACGGGAGGGGGGCCGCGCGCCGCTGGAGAATCCCGCTGGCTCGAGCGAGGAACGAGCGAAGCCCCGAGCGAATCCGCGGACACCGGCGCCTGCGGCATCCGACCGACGCGGGTTCGGAGGCGAACGCGCGATCGGGAGGCCGTTCTCGCCGGACAACCGCCTCCCGATCCGCCGTCGGCCTCCCGACCGGAGCCCCGGGGTGTTGGCTTCGGTCGCTGGCGCTCCCTCGAGCCAACGGGAAGGGGGCCCTCCGGCGAACGGGCGTGGGCCGCGCTGCGGGCGTGGGCGGGATGGGCGGCGGCCCTCAGAACAACGCGGGGCCCCACCGGAATCGGTGGGGCCCCGCGCGTTGCAATCGCCGTGTTACTCGGCCGAGGTGTCAGCCCCCGCTCGACGCCGCTTGGTCAGCAGCACAACGATCACGGCCAGGGCAGCGGCGAGAAACGCAGCCAGAATCCAGACGACCCAGTTCACACCCTGCGCGGCGTCGGCGCTGATGGAGGCCGCCTCCTGCTTGCCGGGGCCGGTGGCCTCGGTCGTCACAGCCTCGGCCGCCACGACGCCGCAGTCGGCGTTGGTCGGCAGCGTGAAGCTGATCGGGTCGAGGGCGTCGCCGGCCGGGTAGGTGCCGAAGGCGGCCGCACCGGCCTCGGTCAGCACGGCCTCGATGGCAGTGCCGGTGATGCCGGCATCCGTCACCGTGAGGCTGCCGGCGTCGAGCTTCAGCTGGCCGAAGCGCAGCCCCTGCCCGGCGATCGGCTCACCCTCCTGGGTGGTTCCGGTGACGTCGAGCACGAGGTAGCCCTCCGTCTCGCTGACCAGCTCGATCCGCGGGTTGGCGATCGTGGTGTCCAGCGCGCCGTCGTGGCCGGTGAAGCGGATGCTGCCGAGGTAGGAGACGAGTCCCGAACCGTTCTTCGAGTCGATGCTGCCGGTGCCGTTCGCCCAGTGGAACAGACCGTCGGCCTCGGTGCTGCCGCCGCTCAGCTCCCAGCCGCCGTTGGCGATGCCGCTGCTGATGTAGGCGAGGAAGCTCTGCTTGAAGCCCCAGTCCAGCGTCGCGCCCTCGATCGGGCAGGAGCCGGCGACCGCGCGCTCCGGAATCGTGATGACGACGCCCTTGCTGATCGAGCCCTGCACGGTGAGCGTGTGCTCGCCGGTCAGCGTGGCCGGCAGGGTGCCCGTCCAGCGCACCACGCCGTTGGCGTCGGCCGTGAGGTTCTCGGCGAGCACGGTCGGCGTCGAGTAGATCACGATGCGGATGCCGGTCTCGTTCGGCTGGAATCCGTCGGCCTCGAAGGAGATCTGGCCGCCGGCGACGATCCCGGCGAGCACCTCCGGCGTGAGCGTGATGCCCTCGGTGGCCGGCGGGGTGGCCGGAACGCTGCCAGCGGCGGGCGTGTTGGCGGATGCCGTCGCGACGGTGCCCGTGTTGCCGCCGGGCGCTGCCGCTGCGGCGCCGATCGTGACCGTCATCGGGTCGAGGGCCTGACCGGCGGGGTAGTACCCCTGGAAGGCGCCAGCACCGGCGGAGGTCAGCGTGACGGGCGCCCCGCTGAAGACCGTCGCGCCGTTCAAGCTGGAGCGGCTCGCCGCACCCAGGTCAACGGTGGCGAAGTCGACGCGGCTGCCGTTCACCGTGAGGGTGAGCGACGCGCTGCTCGCGCTGGACACCGACAGCGTCGGGTTGGAGAAGGTCAGGTCGAGGATGCCGCCGTGCCCGGTGAAGCGCACGCTGCCGGCATAGTCGGCCGTTCCCGTTCCGCTGCCCTGGTTGAAGCTGCCGCCGCTCTGGCCGAACTGGAACACGCCGCTCGCGGAGGTGGCACCACCGCTGACACTGATCGAGCCCTTGGCGATATGGCCGACGATGTATTCGCGGAACACACTGCCGACGCCCCAGCTGAGCGATCCGCCCTGCGTCGTCGGGGCGACCACGGGTGGCACGACCGGGGTCGTGGGCGGCGTGACGATCGGCGGCTTGACCGGCGGGAGCACGGAGCTCGTGACGGTCACGGTGCGCGCAGCCGAACTGCTCGCGCCGAAGCCGGCATCCGGAACGAAGCGCGCGGTCAGCGCAATGCTGCCCACGGTGCGCAGCGCGGCGTCGGCCGAGGCCGCGCCGTCGATGACCCGCACGGCGGAGCCGAGCTGGGTGCCGTTGGCGGAGAAGATGACGCTGCCCTGGGCGGTGCCCGGCGTGACGGTCGCGCTCAGCTTGACGCTGCCGCCGACGAGCACGGAGTCTTTGTCGACGCTGAGGGCCGTGCGGGTGCCGATCGTCTCGACCGGCTCGGTGGCGCCGGTGCTGAAGGCGACGGTGATGGGGTCGATCACGGTTCCGGCCGGGTAGAAGCCCTGGAACGCGGTGGCTCCGGCTGCGCTGAGGGTCACAGGCGCGTCGGTGATGAGCGTCTTACCCTTGTCGGTGCTTGTGCCCGCTGCCGCCAGGTTGACGGTGGCGAACTCGACGCGCGTGCCGTTGACGATGACGAGGAGCGTTGCCTTCGTCGCGCTGTCAAGGCGCAGCGTCGGGGCGCTCATGGTCACGTCAAGCGCGCCGTGGTGGCCGGTGAAGCGCAGGGCGCCGTTGTAGTTCGCGGACCCCTTGCCTGCCTGCAGGTCGACGGTGCCGCCGGCCTGGGTGAATTGGAAGCCGCTGCCCGCAGCGGTGGCGCCATCGCTCAGCGTGATCTCGCCGCCGGCGACAGGGCCGGTGATGTAGTCACGGAACGCGCTGTAGACGCCCCAGTCGAGCTCGCCGGTCTGGGATTCGGGCGGGGTGACGGGCTTGGCGGTGACCGCGACGGCCACAGCGGCCGAGGTGCTGCCGAGGAAGAGCGCGCCCTTGGCCGGGGTGAAGACGGCAGTCAGGCTCGCGGAGCCGGTCTTGGCCAGCTTGAAGGAGGCGGTTGCGGTGCCGCCGGTGACGGCGACATCCTTCGCGACGACGGTGGAGCCGTTGACGAAGTTGACGGTTCCGGATGCCGCGACCGGCGCGATGACGGCGGTGGCTGTGACGGTGCTGCCCTCTACGACGGCCGTCTTGTCGACGCTCAGCGTCGTCGTGGTGGCCTCGGCGTCGGGCTGCGGCGCCGGGAACAGGGTGTCCCACTGGCCGGTCGTCGGCGTGATGTCGGCGCGGGCGTAGATCGTGCCCGCGTTCGGCAGCGAGTGCTGCTTCCAGATGATGACCTCGTACTGCTTGTTGCGGTCCAGCGCGGCGGTCGGCGCGACGAGCGACTTGTCGAAGCCACCGGCGACGATGGCCGGCGGCATCCAGTACTCCATGGCGATGAAGCCGGAGGCGGGGTCCACCGATGCCTCGGTGCCCTTCTCGATGATCGCCGCGTAGGCCGCCGTCGTGGTGCCGAAGCCGGAGCCGACAAGGCGCACGGAGAGCCCGTCTGTGGCCGACGCCGCGGCGACGGTGCTGGTGACGGTCGGAGTTGCGACCTTCGGAGCGAACGTGATGGGGGTGTAGCTCTCGAACGGGGCGTACTTCGCTCCGCCGCCGCCATAGGTGTAGATGCCGTAGTTGCCCGTGCCGGGGTTCTTCGCGAACTCCTCGGTCACGTTCAGCGTGGCCGTGAACGTGCCGTCGGCCTTGACCTCGATGGCGCCGGCAGGAGCACCGCCAATCGTGGCCATGTCGTCGGCGTGAACAGCCCACTTCACGTCGCCAGAACCGGCGCGGGAAGCCGACGGCGCATTCGCCGACGGGGCCCAGACATCCGCGAACCGACCGAACACCACGTATGCGCCGGTGAACTTGCCGGCCAGGGGCGGGCGCGTTCCGGTCGTCTCAGCCGTCGGCAGGAATCCGGTGCCGGTGACCGTGACGGTCTCGCCGGCCGCGTTCAGCCCGGTGGTCTTGGACACCGTGACGGTCGGGGCGACAACCTTCGGGGCGAACGTGATGGGGGTGAACGTCTCGAACTGCGCCGCCTTGGCGCCACTGCCCGAGTACGTGTAGATGCCGTAGTTGCCCGTGCCGGGGTTCTTCGCGAACTCCTCGGTCACGTTCAGCGTGGCCGTGAATGAACCATCCGCGTTCAACTCGATCGCACCGGCGGCGTCGCCTCCGATGGCGGCCATGTCGGCGGCCGGAACGGCCCACTTCGTGTCGCCGGAACCTGCACGAGATGCCGAGGCGGCGTTCTCGGACGGCTTCCAGGCGTCCGCGAACCGGCCGAACACGACGTAGGAACCGGCGAACTTGCCGGCCAGCGGCGGGCGAGCGCCCGAGGTGGCGTCACCGGCAACGAATCCGGTGCCGGTGACCGTGACCGTCTCACCGGCAGCGTTCAGGCCTTCGGTCTTCGACACGGTGACGGTCGGGGCGACAACCTTCGGGGCGAAGCTGATCGGGGTGAACGTCTCGAACTGGGCGGCCTTGGCGCCGCTGCCCGAGTAGGTGTAGATGCCGTAGTTGCCCGTGCCGGGGTTCTTCGCGAACTCCTCGGTTACGTTCAGCGTGGCCGTGAATGAACCATCCGCGTTCAGCTCGATCGCACCGGCGGCGTCGCCACCGATCGTGCCCATGTCAGCAGCCGGAACGGCCCACTTCGTGTCACCGGAACCCGCACGAGATGCCGACGCGGCGTTCTCGGACGGCTTCCAGGCATCCGCGAACCGGCCGAACACGACGTAGGAACCGGCGAACTTGCCGGCCAGCGGCGGGCGAGCACCCGAGGTGGCGTCACCGGCCACGAATCCGGTGCCGGTGACCGTGACGGTCTCACCGGCCGCGTTCAGCCCTTCGGTCTTCGACACCGTGACGGTCGGGGCGACAACCTTCGGGGCGAACGTGATGGGGGTGAACGTCTCGAACTGGGCGGCCTTGGCGCCGCTGCCCGAGTACGTGTAGATGCCGTAGTTGCCCGTGCCGGGGTTCTTCGCGAACTCCTCGGTCACGTTCAGCGTGGCCGTGAAGGAACCATCCGCGTTCAACTCGATCGCACCGGCGGCGTCGCCACCGATCGTGGCCATGTCAGCGGCCGGGACCGCCCACTTCGTGTCACCGGAACCGGCACGAGATGCCGAGGCGGCGTTCTCGGACGGCTTCCAGGCATCCGCGAACCGGCCGAACACGACGTAGGAACCGGCGAACTTGCCGGCCAGCGGCGGGCGAGCGCCCGAGGTGGCGTCGCCGGCCACGAATCCGGTGCCGGTGACCGTGACGGTCTCACCGGCAGCGTTCAGGCCTTCGGTCTTCGACACGGTGACGGTCGGGGCCGCGACAGGCGCGTCCGCACCCTGCACGGCGACCTGGGGAGCGGCAGCAGCCTCGGGAGCCGGGGCAACCTCGGGAGCGGGCGCCGGAGCGGCTTCGGGGGCGGAATCTTCTACGGCCTCGGGCGAGTCCGCGGCGGCCGGCTGCTCAGCAGGCGTCTGCTCTGCGGAAATCTGCTCTGCGGGCGCCTGTTCTGCGGGAACCTGCTGCTCGAGCGCGGGCAGCGCTTCGCGCGCGAAGGCGGGCGCGGCGGTGGCCAGCGGGGCACCGAGCGCGAGAAGCGCGATTGTGAGCGTGGCTAACCATCTCTGTGGGCGGGCACGGTGCTGCTGCAGTGTCTTCACGACGCGGCTTCTCCAGGCAAGAAGGAGCCCACGAGGGAACGGTCATCGTTCGCGTGGGCTGGATTGGTTTTTGACGCCGGAGCATGGTTAGCTAAGGCTTGCCTAACCGTAGACAGATTCACAGGTGACTGTCAACTCTTAGGTTAGGCTAAGCTAAATAATCATGAGCTTCCTCCTCTCCCCTCGCCGCGGGCGGTCCCCGCTCCGGGCTGGAGTTCCCGCGCTGATCGCCGCGACGCTGACCCTGTTGGCAGTGACAGGATGCGCCGGCCCGGCCGCAGCCCCCGGGACGGCCGCCGAGGTGAAGCGGGAGTGCGTGGCATCCGAGACGCCGCTCACCGAGCTTGCCATTCTCGACGACCCGCGCGCGTGGGTCGGCCCGTCGACCGCCTGCCTGGCCGACGCCGACATCACCGCGATCGACTCCCCCGACGAGCCCCAGCTGCCCGTCACCGTCGTCGACGACAAGGGCACAGAGGTGACCGTGACCGACGCCTCGCGAATCCTCGCTGTTGATGTGTCTGGCTCGCTCGCCGCCACCGTGTTCGGCCTCGGGTTGGGCGACCGCGTCATCGGCCGCGACAGCTCCACCGGCTTCGCCGCCGCGGCCGGGCTGCCCCTCGTGACGACGGGCGGCCACCAGCTCTCGGCCGAGCCGATCCTCGAACTCGCCCCCACCGTCATCCTCACCGATACGACGCTCGGCCCGCCCGCCGTCATCGCCCAGTTGCGCGACGCCGGCATCCCGATCGTGATCACCACCTCCAAGCGCAACATCGACACCATCGGCACCGTCATCGAGCAGGTCGCCGCCGCCCTCGGGGTCGCGGATGCCGGCACGAGACTCACCGAGAAGGTGCACGCCGAGCTCGCCGCGGTGCAGGCCGACATCGAGTCGATCGCCCCGGCCGACACCGCCGACCGCCCGCGGATGCTGTTCCTCTACCTGCGCGGCAGCGCCGGCGTCTACTACCTTTTCGGCGAGGAGTCAGGGGCCGACGCCCTGATCACGAGCATCGGCGGCCGGGACGTCGCCGGCGAGATCGGCTGGCAGGGCATGCGCCCGGTCACCGCCGAGGCGCTCGTCGAGGCCGCGCCCGACCTGGTGCTCGTGATGAGCAAGGGGCTGGAGTCGGTGAACGGCGTGGACGGCCTGCTCGACAGCATCCCCGCGCTGGCCAGCACGCCGGCCGGGCAGAACCGCCGCTTCGTCGACATGAGCGACTCCGAGATCTTGAGCTTCGGCCCGCGCACCCCGCAGGTGCTGGATGCCCTGGCCCGCGCCGTGTACGCGCCGGAGCAGTCTGGCCCGATCGGTGAGTAGCACCGGGGCGGTCTCGGCGGACCCGCTGGTTGAGCCTGTCGAAATCAAGCCGGCGGGGGTTTCGACCCTTCGACAAGCTCAGGGCAGGCCAAGCTCAACCGGCGGGGGCAGCTCAACCGGCGCGAGCAGCGCAACCAGCGGGAGCCGCGGGAAGAACGGGCGCCGCACCGGCATCCTGTTCACCGCCCTCTCCCTGGCGCTCGTGCTCGTCTGCCTCGTCTCGGCCGGCAGCGGGCAGCTCTCGATCGCGCCCGGCGAGGTCATCGGCTCCGTGCTGCGCGCGCTGGGCCTCGACGTCGGCCCCGCCGCGAACCCGACGAACGACGTGGCCCTGTGGACGATCCGGTTCCCCCGGATCGTGCTCGCCCTGCTGATCGGCGCGGCCCTGGCGGCATCCGGAACCCTCATGCAGGCGGTGTTCTCGAACCCGCTTGCCGAGCCGAGCGTCGTCGGCGTCTCGGCCGGTGCAGCCCTCGGCGCCGCCACCGCTATCGTGTTCGGCTGGACTTTCCTCGGCGAGTGGAGCGTGGCCGCGGCTGCCTTCGTCGCCGGGCTCGCCACCACACTGTTCGTCTACTTCGCCAGCCGCACCCGGGGCAAGACCGAGGTCGTGACGCTCGTGCTCACCGGCATCGCGATCAACGCCTTCGCCGGCTCGGCCCTCGCCCTGCTCACCTTCCTCGGCGACAGCGCCTCCCGCGAGCAAATCATCTTCTGGCAGCTCGGAAGCCTGAACGGCGCCCGTTGGCAACAGATCGCGATCATCGCCCCGCTCGTGCTGATCGGCCTGATCATCGCCTTCGCCCTGGCCCGCACGCTCGACCTGTTCTCGCTCGGCGAGCGTGGCGCCCGCCACCTCGGCGTCAACGTGGAGTTCGTGCGCATCCTCGTGATCGTGGTCGTGGCCGTGCTGGTGTCGGCCGCCGTCGCCTTCGCCGGCATCATCGCCTTCGTCGGCCTCGTCATTCCGCACCTGATGCGCATGGTTCTCGGCCCGGCACACCGCCCGCTGCTGATCGCCAGCGTGCTCGGCGGCGCGCTGCTGATGGCCAGCGCCGACCTCGTCGCCCGCACCGCGGTGCCGATGGCAGACCTGCCGATCGGCATGCTCACCTCGCTCGTCGGCGGGCCGTTCTTCTTCTGGCTGCTGCGCCGCACCCGGCGCCGTTCGGGGGCTGGGCATGAGCGACACGGCACTCTCCTCTGCACGCGCGGATGCCGCGGCATCCGCCGACGCGCGGCTGACCGCCCGGGCGCTGAGCGTCACCGTCGACGGCGCCCGGCTGCTGGACGGTGTGGACTTCGCCGCCCGCCCGGGCGAGCTGCACGCGCTGCTCGGCCCGAATGGCGCGGGCAAGTCGACGCTGCTCGGCGCCCTCGCCGGCGACGTCAAGCCGAGCGCCGGCAGCGTGAGCCTGGACGGCCGCGACTTGACCGGCTGGAAGCTGCGCGAGCTCGCCCGCGAGCGCGCCGTGCTGCTGCAGCAGCACGACGTGTATTTTCCGTTCACCGTGCGCCAGGTGATCGAGATGGGCCGTGCGCCCTGGCGCGGCACCGCCGCCGAAGACGACGATGAGCGCCTGATCGAGGAGGCGATGCAGCTCACCGATGTCTCGGCGCTGGCCGAGCGCACGGTTCCGTCGCTCTCCGGCGGAGAGCGCGCCCGTGCCGCCCTGGCCCGAGTGCTGGCGCAAGGCGCGTCGCTGCTGATGCTGGACGAGCCGACGGCCGCCCTCGACCTGAAACACCAAGAGGACGTGCTGCGCCTGGTGCGGGAGCGGGCGACGGCCGGGGCCACCGTGATCGTCGTCGTGCACGACCTCAGCCTGGCCGCCGCCTACGCCGACCGGGTGACGTTGCTGCAGCACGGCCGCGTCGTCGCCACCGGCACTCCCGGAGACGTGCTCACCGCCGAGCGCATCGGCGAGGTCTACGGCCAGCCGGTCGAGGTGTTCGAGCACCCGCGCACCGGGGCTCCGCTGATCGTTCCGCTGCGCTAGTCGGCCGCGGGTCGGGCGAGCTAGAGCAGCGGCAGTTGCTCGGCGAGGTCGGCGCGCTGTCCGGAGGCGTGCACGGCGCCGGAGCCCAGTGCCTCCGCCCAGGGACGCTCTCCGATGGCGAGGGCCAGCCAGGTGGCGGCATCCGTCTCGATCACGTTCGGCGGGGTGCCGCGGGTGTGCCGGGGCCCCTCGATGCACTGCACAGCGCCGAACGGCGGCACGCGCACCTCGAGGGTGTTGCCGGGGGCCAGCTCGGCGAGCAGTTGCAGGGTGTATCGCACGGCGAGGGCCCGGATGTCGCGGCTTGCGCCGGCGCGGTCCTCGCGCCAGGCGGCGACGGCCGCCCGCCCCTGTGCGTCGTCGATGCGTGCTCGTGCCATGCCTCAACGGTAGCGCGCGGGGATGGCTTCGGTCGCAAGCTCCCTCGAGCCAACGTGGGGGGGGCACCTCGGCTCGCGGATTGGCTTCGGTCGCTGGCGCTCCCTCGAGCCAACGTGGGGGGGTGGGGGCACCGCACGGGGCGCGCGCTCCCGCTGGTTGAGCTTGTCGAAACCTCCCGTGTGGCGAAGGGGAGATTTCGACAAGCTCAATCAGCGGGAGGAGGCTCAATCAGCGGGAGAGGGCCCGAAGGGGTGGGCAGGCGCGACGCGGGCGCAGCCGGCATCCGATAGCCTGAACCGGTGAGAATTCTGGTCCTCGGTTCCGGTGCCCGCGAGCACGCCATCATCACCGCCCTCCTTGCAGAGGAGCGGCACGGCGGCGACGCCCACGAGATCATCGCCGCCCCCGGCAACGCCGGTATCGCAGCGGATGCCAGCGCCGAGGGCGCCGGCTCGGTGAGCACCGTGGCGCTTGACGCCAACGACCCCGTCGCTGTGGCCGACTACGCCATGGACAACAACGTGCAGCTCGTCGTGGTCGGACCGGAGGCCCCTCTGGTCGCCGGAGTCGCCGACGCGCTCCGCACCCGCGGTATCCCCGTGTTCGGCCCGGCGCAGGCCGCCGCCCAGCTCGAGGGTTCCAAGACCTTCGCCAAGCGCATCATGGACGAGGCCGGCGTTCCCACCGGGCGCGCCGTGCGCGCCGGCACCCTTGCCGAGGCGAAAGCCGCCATCGACGAGTTCGGCGCCCCCTACGTCATCAAGGCCGACGGCCTGGCGGCCGGCAAGGGCGTGCTCGTCACCGAGTCCCGCGACGCCGCCGTCAACCACGCCGCGTTCTGGCTGGAGCACGGCAGCGTGCTGGTCGAGGAGTTCCTCGACGGCCAGGAGGTCTCGCTGTTCTTCCTGAGCGACGGCCACAACGTGCTGCCACTCTCCCCCGCGCAGGACTACAAGCGCCTCGCCGACGGCGACTCCGGCCCCAACACGGGCGGCATGGGCGCCTATTCGCCGCTGCCCTGGCTCGACGCCGAGTTCGGCAGCGAGGCTGAGTTCGTCGCCGAGGTGCAGCGCACCATCGCGCTGCCGACCGTGCGCCAGCTGGCCAGCGAGCAGACCCCGTTCATCGGCCTGCTCTACTGCGGCCTGATCCTGACGGCGCGCGGCATCCGCGTGATCGAGTTCAACGCCCGCTTCGGCGACCCGGAGACGCAGGTCGTGCTCCCCCGTCTGGTCACGCCGCTCTCCGGCCTCTTGTTCGACGCCGCCACCGGCGCCCTCGGCGAGCGCGCGAACCCCGAGTTCGCGACCGACGTCTGCGTGACCGTGGTGCTGGCCAGCGAGAACTACCCCGAGACGCCGGTGACCGGCCGTGAGATCCGGGGCCTGGATGCCGCCTCCGCCGTGCCCGGCGTGCACATCGCCCACGCCGCCACCGCCAGCCGCGACGGCAACCTGGTCTCGACCGGTGGCCGCGTGCTCAACGTCGTGGCGACCGCCCCCGACTTCGCCGCCGCCCGCGCCCGCGCCTACGAGGCGCTCGCACTGGTCGAGCTCGAGGGGGCTCAGTTCCGCACGGACATCGCCGCCCGCGTCGCCGGCTAGGCAGCACACCTCAACAACGAGTGAGGGCCGGACCGCCAGATGGCGGCCCGGCCCTCACTCGTTAACCCGTCGCTACGCCAGCGGCTTGCAGAGCAGCGCGCTCGGCACTCCGCCGTTGTTCCAGCGGTAGGTGAATGCAACACCGGCGATGTACTCGGTGTTGTTGCACTGTCCCTTGAACTTGCCCGGGGCCCAGTCGCTGCCGATCGAGCCAACCCCGGCCGGGCGGTTGTCGCCCTGGTCGAACCAGAGGGTGCGCCCCTGGCTCGTCGGCAGCGTCGTCGTGCTCTGCGAGCAGAGCAGCTTCGACATCGCCCACTTGTTGGTGACCCCCGGGTTCACACTGAAGCCCGTGGCGATCTGGCCGGCCGGGCACTGCAGCTTGCTGTATCCGCCCGCCCAGTCGTGCGTCACCGTGGACTCGTTGCTCACGACCGCGTATGTGCTGCTCGTTGCCGGCTGCGCGTTGTTGGTGCACAGGGCGCGGTTCGAGCTGCGGGAGAGGCCGATCAGGCGCTCGGAGTCGGGGCAGTTGCCCTTCCACTTGGCTGAATCCCAGTCGGTGCCCTGCAAGCGCAGCGAGGCGTTGTTGTCGGGAGAGATCGCACCGCTGCCGAGCATGTTCCAGCGCGGCTCGACGGCAACCTGGCCGCTCTTGCCGGCGGCGGTGATCAGCTTCACCCAGGCGGGGTAGCGCCAGTCGTTCGCGATGCTGAACTTGGTGCCGGATGCCGAGTACCCGAGCAGTGCGAACTTGTCACTGAACACGCCGTCCTCTGTGGCCTGGCTCACCAACGGCCACGCCGCGAAGTCGGTGTCGTTGGCCACGAGCACATCCGTGAAGTTGTTCCACCAGGCCACCTCCTTGGGGTTGTCCTGGCCGGCGCCCGTCGTGCCGAACTCGCTCAGCCAGACCGGCGCCGTGTAGTGCTGGCCGGATGTCGTCACGAACAGCGACTCGGCGATCACCGCGGCGGAGAGCTCGGCGGCGGTCATGTCGCGGTAGCGCAGGTCGTGGGTCTCGCCGAGGCCGGTCGCGCCGGTGTGCTTGGGACCGGTGAAGCCGTAGACGTGCGAGGAGTACACGAGCTTGTCGGGGTAGAGGATCGTGTTCGACGTCGTCGCGACCGGGCGCAGGTTCGGCCGCTCGTGGAAGAAGCCGTCGAGCGGGATGCCCTGCCAGTTGATGCCCTCCATCACGATCAGCGTGTGCGGGTTCACCTTCTGGATGGCGACCGCGGCGAGCTGGTATGCCTTGTACAGGTCGTTGGCGTCGCCCATGCCCCAGTTCGGGTCGTCGGTGATGTCGCGGCGCACCTCGTTGCGGAGGTCCATGCCGACCACCCGCGGGTTGCTCGCGTAGCGGGTGGCGAGGAACGCCCAATCGCTGACGAACTTGTCGAGCGTCTGGCCGCTGTGCGGCTTGGAGTTGCCGTCATCCGCCCCACAGCACCAGCGCGAGGTCGTGCTGTGGTTGTTCAGGATGACGGCGAAGCCGTCGGCCGTGAGCGTCTCGACGACGACGTCGAAGATCTGCAGCGGCGTCTTACCCTTCAGCTGCGGGTTCGCCAGCACGGCGACATCCGGAACCGGGGCTGTCATCGTCAGCATCTCGTTGGAGAACGGCAGGCGGATGCTGTTGATGCCCACGGAGTGGAAGTCCGCCATCAGCGTGGCAATGGGCACTCGGTCGAGCCCCATCGGGATGTCGTAGCTGATGCCGCTGTTGTGGTTGGCCGGGTCGGACTTCGGCGCCGTGCCGTTCCAGTGGCCCTGGGCGCCGTCCCAGTTGGCCGACTTCAGCTTGAAGCGGTTGCCGTTGGCGTCAACGACGTAGCGGCCCCTGGTGCTGAGCGGGCCGGCCCAGGAGGCGGAGAGCTCGGCGCCCGTGAGCACGGGGATCGATGGCGGTGCTGTTTCTGCTGCGTATACCGGTGTGGCGATCGACCCGGCCAAAGCGGCCATGGCGATCGCGACGATGAGCCGCACGGTGCGACGTTGCATTCTGCGAACCTCTCTGTTCGTCTTGCGAGCACCACGTAGCGCCACAAGTCGACGCCGGTTCGGGTGCCTGACAACGCCAGAGTAGGGCCGCCATCCGGCCAATGTCAACGTAAACATCGAAATTGTGTCAACGTAAACATTCCCGGCCGCCCGCGCCCGCCACCGCGAGCGGCGGCTTGCGTCCTTCTAGTCCGAGTCCTCGTCGGCGAGCGCCACGGAGACGACGCCGCGGATGCCGGAGAGGTCTTGCAGCAGCTGTTGCTGCGCTCGACGCCCGGCACTGTCGAAGGTGAGCACCGCCTCGATCCGCTCGGCCCCGCTCGGGGTCTCGACGGTCTTCGTGCTCGTCAGCGAGGTGCGCAGCCCGCGCGAGGTCGCCGCGGCGAGGACCTCGCTCAGCACCTCCCGGCCGCCCTTGTACTGCACGACGACGGTGTCCTCCGGGACCGGGCGCAGGCGCCGACCGAAGCGCGAGAGCAGCGTGGTCGTGAACAGGTGCATGACGGTGGCGGCGGTCGCGAGCACCGGCATGCCGGCGCCGCAGGCCATGCCGACGGCGGCCGTCATCCAGATCGACGCGGCCGTCGTCAGGCCGTTGACGACGTTCTGCCGGACGAAGATCACGCCGGCGCCGAGGAAGCCGATGCCGGAGACCACCTGAGCCGCGATGCGCGACGGGTCGACAACCACGTTCGGATCGGTCACCTGGCTGAAACCGTAGGCCGAGACGAGGGTGAACAGGGCCGAGCCCACGCCGACCAGGGTGTGCGTACGCAGCCCGGTGCTCTTGCGGTGCCAGAGGCGCTCGAGGCCGATCACGGCGGAGAGCACGAACGCCATGCCGAGCAGCACCAACTCGGTGGCCAATGTGCCGGTGAACCAGTCGATCGTCATAACGCTCGGATGCCGCCCTTCTCCGTCGAAATGCAGGATGCACTCGGAAGAGTAGCGCCCGGTGTGCCCCGCCCGCGCTCCCCCACCACCGACCGGGTGCGATCGGGCGGGGCGGAGCGCCCGCCGATGTGCGCGAGAATGGTCTCGTGACCAACGAGACCCAGCCCTCCGCATCGTCCGCCGTC
The DNA here is from genome assembly GCF_001542775.1 of Microterricola viridarii. Lineage (GTDB taxonomy): Bacteria > Actinomycetota > Actinomycetes > Actinomycetales > Microbacteriaceae > Microterricola > Microterricola viridarii_A. Next base: position 3,604,594 of record NZ_CP014145.1, on the reverse strand, counting down.
GAGCTCCCGGGCTGGACCCACGTCTACTCGGGCAAGGTCCGCGACCTGTATGTGCCGACGTCGAGCATGACCGATGACGACTCCTGGACGGGCGACCCGCTGGCCGCCAGCCCTGAGGTGCTCGTCGTCGCCAGCGACCGTGTGAGCGCGTTCGACCACGTGCTCGAGCCGGGCATCCCCGGCAAGGGCGAGCTGCTGACCACCCTCAGCCTGTGGTGGTTCGACCAGCTGCAGGTGCCCAACCACCTGATCGCCGACCACGGCCTCGACGGCGCCAGCCGCATCCCAGCCGCCGTCGCCGGCCGCGCCATGCTGGTGCGCACCCTGGACATGTTCCCGGTCGAGTGCGTCGTGCGCGGCTACCTGACCGGCAGTGGCTGGAAGGAGTACCAGGCGTCACAGACCGTCTGCGGCATCCCGCTGCCTGCCGGCCTCACGAACGGCGACCGCCTGCCCGAGCCGATCTACACCCCGGCGTGGAAGGCCCCGATGGGCGAGCACGACGAGAACATCAGCTACGAGCGCACGGTCGAGCTGGTGGGGGCGGATGTCGCGACCGAGCTGCGCGCGTTGTCGCTGCAGATCTTCGCCGACGCATCCGCCATCGCCGAGGCGCACGGCCTGATCCTGGCCGACACCAAGTTCGAGTTCGGCGCCGACCGCGAGACCGGCGTGATCCGCCTCGGTGACGAGGTGCTCACCAGCGATTCCAGCCGCTACTGGGACGGCGAGACCTACGCGACGGCCGCCACTCCCGAGGCGCGCATGGCCAGCTTCGACAAGCAGATCGTGCGCGACTGGCTCGCCACCAACTGGGACCAGCAAGGCACCCCGCCGGAGCTGCCCGCCGAGATCGTCGAGCAGACGGCCGCCCGCTACCGCGAGCTGCTGGGGCGCCTGACCGCGCTGTAACCCCGCGCGGTCACCGGCCAGGGGCGCTCTCGGCGCTCACCAGCGCGGCCGCCTCCCAGCCCGCCAGCGCCTCCGCGCCGGTCGCGGCAGCGACGAACTGGTTGGCGACGGCCTCGTCGATCGCACGCGGCACGGGCACGACGGCCGAGCGCGCGTCGAGGCCGCCACCGGCGATCAGCTCGAGGCAGCGGGCCTGCAGGGCGAAGCCGATGTCCATGGCGTCGATCGAGTTGCCGAGCGCACCGGGGCCGGCCAGGTTCATCATGTGCCCGCGGGCGATGAGATTCACCGCCCGGCCATCCTGGAGCTGCAGCCGCTCGATGCCGGACTCGTAGCGTCGATACCGACGACCTCTGGGGAAGCGAGGATGCCGTCGACGTCGATCTCGTCGGGGAAGTGCCCGGCATTGCCGAGCAGCACGTCGTTCTTCAGGTGCGTCAGGTCGGCGGGGTTCAGCACGCCCGACGCCCCGGTGACGGTCACGATGAAGTCGGCCGTCGCGAGCGCCTCCTCGCGCGATGTGACGACGAAGCCATCCAGCAGCGCCTCGAGGCGGCGCACCGGGTCGGCCTCCACCACGGTCACCGTCGCGTTGGCGTTCTTGAAGTTGCGCGCCACGCCCTGGCCGCACGAGCCATAGCCGAACACCGTGACGCGGCGGCCGTTGGTGCCGAGGTTCGTGAGGCGCATCATCGACTCGAAGACGCTCTGGCCAACGCCGAGCCGGTTCTCTGCGAACTGCTTGATCGGGCTGTCGTTGATCACCAGGATCGGGCGCGCCAGCTCCTCGCGCAGCGGAGCCAGCCGCATCCGCCCGGACGTCGTCTCCTCCGTTCCGCCGATGAGGCCCTGGTATGGCTCGTCGAGGAAGGCAGCGAAAAGGTCGCCGCCGTTGTCGAGCAGGAGCTCCGGCTTCGCAGCCACGACCTGACGCAGGAACCCGCGGTGCTCCTCGCGGTCGGTCGTGTGGGCGCCGATCACGCGCACACCGTGTTCGGCGAGGTAGTCGTTGGTGCCCTGCTGGGTCGAGTTGAGGTTGCCCGTCGCCACCACCTGGGCGCCGCCGGCCGTGAGCGTCAGCAACAGCGCAACGGTCTTCGGCTCCAGGTGGATCCCGGTGCCGATCGTGAGCCCATCGAAGGGGCGGGTCTCGCGGAACTCCCCCGCGATCGCGTTCAGCAGGCGCGTGTTCGCCAGCACCCAGTCAATACGAGTCTTCACAATGCTCTCCTCCGACTAATCCGTCATACGAATGACGTACCGCGATAGTATGACCACGCGGGGCACACTGTCAACGCATGAACAGAGAGGCCGGCAGTTGAACAGCCACCACGGGCAGCAGGCGCGTCGCCCGGCCACGAGCGAGGATGTCGCCGCCCACGCCGGCGTTTCGCAGTCCTCGGTCTCACTCGTCTTCTCCGGCAAGGATGCCGGCCGCGTCTCCGCGGTCACGGCCGCCCGGATCAGGCAGAGCGCGCTGGAACTCGGCTATCAGCCGAACCTCAACGCGGCCGCGCTCAAGACGGGCCGCGCCAACGTGCTGGCCCTCGCGGTGCCGACGATCGCCCAGCCCTACTTCGCCCGGGTGCTGCTCGGCGCAGAGCGTGCGGCCCGGCGCAACGGCCACGCCGTCGTGCTGTTCAACAGCGACAGCGGCCTGCCCTGGACCACCCGGTTGAGCGCGATGATCAGGGGCAGCCAGCTCGATGGCGCGATCATCTACGCCCCGACCGAAGACGAAGCGCTCGAACTCGCCAGTCAGGGGCTGCCGCTCGTCTTCGCCGAGACGCATATTCCGGATGCCGCATACGTCGGGATCGACGTCGAGCTGGGCATGGAACTGGCGGCCGATCATCTGGTCGAGCTCGGCCACCGGCAGATCGGCCACCTGGCCGTTGACAGCCGGCGCGCCACCTATCGTCGACGCGCCGAGGCGCTCCACGCCCGGCTGCGGAGCACCGGACGGGTGATCTCCGACTCCGCCTCCGAGGCGGCGAGCCTCGACTGGGATGAGGCGGAGGCCGCCGCGCACCGGCTGCTCGAGGCGGCGCCGGAGATGACGGCGGCGGTCTGCGACGACGACCTCCTCGCGGCGGCGCTGCTCAAGGCGGCCGCGGTGCGGGGCATCGCCGTGCCCGAGCGACTCTCGGTCATCGGCTTCGGCAACATCGACGTTGCCCGCATGCTCTCGCCGGAGCTCAGCACTGTCGCGCTGCCGGCTGAGGAGCTCGGCGAGCGGGCCGTCGAGCAGCTGCTCGCGACCATCGCGGGGGCCGCCGCACCTGCCGACGCGGCCTCCCCCGCTGACCTCGCGCCCCGGCTCGTTGCCCGGGGCTCGACGGCGGCGGTGCGAGCAGGCTAGGCGGCGCCGCCGGGGCAGCTGCGGTCGGCAGCTCGCGGGTGCTGCTGGTGCTGGCTTCGGTCGCTGGCGCTCCCTCGAGCCAACGGGGTGTGGCCAGCGGGTAGCGATCCGCTGGCGGAATACGGCGGCCACGGCATCCGTTTCACTCGATATGACCGCACCGATCCCCACACGCAGCGCCTCCGAGCTTCTCGCCCCCGACACCGGAATGGGCGCGGTGACCCTGCGCGTCGGCAACCTCGACGCCATGATCGCCTACTACCGCGACGCCGTCACCCTGCAGCTGCTCAGCCACGAGGGTCCGATCGCGGTGCTCGGCCGAGGGACCACCCCGATCGTCATCCTGCAGCACGCCCCCGAGCTGGTGAACCCCGAGCCGCGCGCCGCAGGCCTGTTCCACACGGCGATCCTGTTCGAGACCCAGGCCGCGCTCGCCGCCGCCGTCTATTCGGTCGCCAGCCGACACCCGAACACCTTCACGGGCAGCGCCGACCACCTGGTCAGCGAGGCCTTCTACTTCAACGACCCCGAGGGCAACGGCATCGAGCTGTACTGGGACCGCACGCGCACCGAGTGGAGCTGGACCCACGGCACCATCGAGATGGCCACCCTCGCCCTCGACCCCAACGCCTACCTGCAGAGCCACCTCACCGAGGCCGGCGTGGCCGACCCCGTGATCGGCGGCGCCGTCGTCGGCCACGTGCACCTCTCGGTCGGCGATGTCGCCGCTGCCCGTGACTTCTACGTCGACTCGCTCGGCTTCGAGACCACAGCGGAGATGGGCGGCAGCGCCCTCTTCGTCTCGGCCGGCGGCTACCACCACCACATGGCCATGAACACCTGGAACAGCCGCGGCGCCGGCCGCCGCCAGCAGGCGCTCGGGCTCGGTCAGGTCGACATCATTGTTCCGGATGCCGACGACCTCGGCGCACTGCAGGAGCGCATGACGCACCACAAGATCGGCGTGCGTGACGACGGCCAGACGCTCAGCTTCGACGACCCGTGGGCGAACCTCATCCGGGTGCGCACGGCCTAGGCTCAGCGGGGCGGCAGCGCGCTGCGCACGTTCTCGGCGCGCAGCCCGTCCAGCATGATGCCGAGTGGGCGCCGCCAGTCCAGCGGCGGATCCTCTCCGCGCAGCAGTGACTGCCCGCCGAGCAGCGTGATCAGGCGGGAGACGTCGCTGCGCTCCACGTCGGGGCGCAGCTCGCCGGCCGCCTGCGCCCGAGTGATGAGCTCGACGAGCGGCCGCTCCCTGCTCGGCTCCGGGATGTACTCGGGGTCGGCGGCGCCCAGATACTCGATGATCGAGACAAGCCCCGGGTCTTCCACCAGCCACTGCGTCATCCGCTCGACGTAGACCACCAGGCCCTGCCAGGCGCTCGGCGCATTGACGGCCTCGGATGCCGTTCCGCCCAGCTCGGCGACGGACTGCTCGTACAGCGCCCGCATCAGCTCCGTGCGGTTCGGGAAGTGCCGGTAGAGCGTCGCAATGCCCAGCTCCGCGCGGCGGGCGATCTCCTCGAGCGACGCCTCGCTGCCCTGTTCGGCCACCACCTCGCGCGCCTGCTGCAGCAGGCGCTCATAGTTGCGCTGTGCGTCCTTGCGCCGTCGGGGCGGGTCGCCGCCGGATCGGCGCGCATGTTCTGCGCCGTCGGAAGGGCTCATCCCCTCAGCGTACGCGCGTGACGTTCCGCGCACGCTGGCAATCCTCCGCAGAGCCGGTCGGCGCCTTGCCGCGCCTGCGACGCGCCCGGCCACATTGCGCGGGTGCCCCGCTGGCAGCGAAAATGCATGGAGCAGCCAGCAGGCTGCGCGACGTTTCGTGCAAGGAGAACTGTGTCGGTCGAAAAGAACACCCGCGATTTCGACCCCGGCATTGTGACCGACTTCCGAGAACGGATGAGCTACGGCGGTTACCTGCAGCTGGACACCTTGCTCTCGGCCCAACTGCCGGTCAGCGTGCCCGAGCACCACGACGAGCTGCTGTTCATCGTGCAGCACCAGACCACCGAGCTCTGGCTGAAGCTCGTGCTGCACGAGCTGGCGAGCGCCCGCGACCTGCTGCGCGCCGACCAGCTCGCCCCCGCGCTCAAGCGCATCGCCCGGGTCAAGCACATCCAGCGCACGCTCACCGAGCAGTGGTCGGTGCTGGCCACCCTCACTCCCACCGAGTACGCCGAGTTCCGCGGTTTCCTCGGCAACTCCAGCGGCTTCCAGTCGTGGCAGTACCGGGCCGTGGAGTTCGTGCTCGGCAACAAGAACCGGCGCATGCTCAACGTGTTCCAGGCGGATGCCGCGGCATCCGCCCTGCTCAGCGAGCTGCTCGAGGCGCCCAGCATCTACGACGAGTTCCTGCGCTACCTGCACCGGGCCGGCCACGCCGTGCCCGACTCCGTGCTGGAACGCGACGTGACCGAGGCGTGGGTGCTCGACCCGGAACTGGTGCCCGTGTTCACGAACATCTACGAGAACGCGAGCGAGAACTGGGCGGCCTACGAGGCGTGCGAGGAGTTCGTCGACCTGGAGGAGAACTTCCAGCTCTGGCGGTTCCGGCACCTGAAGACGGTGCAGCGCACCATCGGCATGAAGACCGGCACCGGCGGATCGACCGGCGCCGCGTTCCTGCAGAAGGCGCTCGAGCTGACCTTCTTCCCCGAGCTCTACGCGGTGCGCACCGAGATCGGTCGCTAGCGTGCGTGATTTCGACAAGCTCAATCAGCGGGGGTTGCCGATGGTTGAGCCTGTCGAAACCCGGCAGCGGGCCGCATGACGCCCGGCACCCGGCACCTCGGCGTGCAGCAGTGGTGGTCGGGCGGGTGGCGCGGGGCGGCGGTGTTCGCCCTGCAGGGCGGCCTGCTGCATCCGCTGCCCGACTTCGACCGAGCAACAACGCCCGTCGACCTCGAACTGCCCGGCACCCTGTTCCCGCAGCTGACCGACCAGCACGTACACCTCGGGCTGGGCCGGCCGGAGCTGCTCCTGCCCGGCGGCATCACGCACGTCGTCGACCTCGGCTGGAGGCCCGCCGAGGCCACCGGCTGGCTGGCCGCGAGCGCGCAGCCCGGCTCGACGCTGCCCGCGGTGCGCATCGCAGGCGCCTTCCTCAGCTGCGCCGGCGGCTACCCGAGCTCATCCGGCTGGGCGCCCGCCGGCTCGACCGTTGAGCTGGCCACCGACGCCGCAGAGACCGGGCAGGCCGCGGATGCCGTCGCCGCCCAGCTCGCGGCCGGCGCCTCCGTCATCAAGCTCATGTTCAACAGCGCCGCCGGGCCGGTGCCGGGCGACGGCGTCGCCGCCGCCGTCGTGGCGGCCGCCCGCGCGCACGGCGTGCCCGTCGTCGCACACACCGAGGGCGCCGGTCAGGCCGCCCGGGCGTTGGACGCCGGGGTCTCCGCCCTCGCCCACACCCCGTTCACCGAGGCGCTCGATGACGCCCTGCTCCGCCGGATGGCCGTGGCCGGACTGTCCTGGATCTCCACGCTCGACATCCATGGCTGGGGCGCCGCGACGCCGGAGCGGGCGATCGCCATCGACAACGTGCGCCGCTTCACGGCAGTCGGCGGCCGTGTGCTCTACGGCACCGACCTCGGCAACGGGCCGCTGCCAAACGGGGTGAACGAGCGCGAGTTGCTCGCCCTGGCCGAGGCCGGACTGACCCCGGACGCCCTCGTCGCCAGCATCGCGGGCGCCGAGCACGCACCGCTGTCTGCAGCACAGCCCGCCATCGGACCGCGCGTCGCGTGGGTTCCCGGCACTCCCCCGGCCACCGGCTACAGTGCTGACACCGCCCGCTGGCTCGCCGGAGCACGCGGAACCACGACCGCCCACCTCGAGGAGACACTGCCATGACAACGATCCCGAAGCCGGGCCCCGGCCTGCGCCAGGCGGCATCCGTCACCCCGCCCGCCGCGGCGCACGCCGACCCCTCGCGCGCCGACGACCTGCTCGCGTTTGCCCGGCGGGCGGATGCCGCCGACCCCCTCGCCGCCTACCGTGCCCGCTTCGCCGGCGCCGAGAGCGACCTGGTCTACTTCGACGGCAACTCGCTGGGCCGGCCGCCGGTGTCGGCGATCGAGCGCATTCAGACGTTCCTGCGCGAGGAGTGGGCCGGCCGGCTGATCCGTGGCTGGGACGAGAAGTGGCTGCGCCTGCCCTACGAGATCGGCGACCGCATCGGCCGCTCGGTGATCGGCGCGGCCGCCGGCCAGACCGTGATCGGCGACTCCACCACGGTGCTGCTCTACAAGCTGGCCCGCGCCGCCGTCGACGCTCAGGTGGCGCGCGACCCGCAGCGCACCGAGATCGTCGTCGACACCGACAACTTTCCGACCGACCGCTACGTGCTCGACGGCATCGCGAAGGAGCGCGGCCTCACCCTGCGCTGGATCGAGGTCGACACCAGCGCCGGCGTGACCGCGGAGCAGTTGGCATCCGTCGTCGGGCCCCAGACCGCCCTCGTCGTCGTCTCGCACGTCGCCTACCGCTCGGCCCACCTTGCGGATGCCGCCGAGCTGACCCGCATCACGCACGACGCCGGCGCGCTGATCCTCTGGGACCTGTGCCACTCGGCCGGCGCGACGACTGTCGAGGCGGACGCCTGGGGCTTCGACCTGGCCGTCGGCTGCACCTACAAGTACCTGAACGGCGGGCCGGGATCGCCCGCCTTCGCCTACGTGCGCGCCGGCCTGCAGGGCGAGCTGGCGCAGCCGATCCAGGGCTGGTGGGGCACCAGCGACATGTTCGCGATGGGGCCCGAGTACGTGCCGGCTCCCGGCATGCAGCGCTTCGTGAGCGGCACCGCGTCGATCGTCGGCATGCTCGCGATGCAGGACACGCTGGAGATGATCGAGGAGGCGGGCATGGCCGCCATCCGGGCGAAGTCCGAGGCGCTGACCGCGTACGCGATCCGGCTGCACGAGGCGTGGCTGGCCCCGCTCGGCGTGACGCTCGCGACGCCGGCCGAGCCGGGCCAGCGCGGCGGGCACGTCACGCTGCACCACCCGGCGATGCGCGAGGTGAACGCTGCGCTCTGGACGCAGGACGTGATCCCCGACTACCGCGACCCGGGCGGCCTGCGCATCGGCCTCGCCCCGCTGTCGACAAGCTTCGACGAGGTCTACCGCGGCCTCGCCGCCGCCCGCGACACCCTCCGCACCCTCCTCGCCACGACCTAGAAGGTCCGTTGAGAGCGGTCAAATGGCCACTTTTCGGGTCTGGAACCGGCCATTTGACCGCTCTCAACGGAATTGGGGCGGGGGGATGAGGCGCCCGGTGCGATCGCGGGCGGGGTGCGGCGTCGGCACGGCGTGCGGAAGCCGACTCGGGGCCAGACCGATGCGCGCGGCGGCGACACCGGCAATGCCCGACGGGCGGGAGCCGGGGGCCGGCGTGACGCCGCCCAAGCGCGCGGCGGCGTCGAATGCCTCGTCGATCTGTTCCAGCGGGAACACCTCGCCGAGCAGCTGCTCGAAGGGGTGCCGCCGCCACGCGTCGGCGAGGTAGTCGGCCGCGCGCTGCAGCTGCGCCGGGGTGTAGTTGTGCACGCCGCGCACGGTGAGCAGCTGGCGCACGAGGCGCTCCGGGTCGATCGGCACGGGCGCGCCCGGCGAGACGCTGCCGACGAGCACAAGCACCCCGCCGGTGTCGAGGGCGGCGAGGGCGGACGCCACGGCAGGGGCCGCGCCGGAGAGCTCGAGAGCGACGTCGCACAGCCCGCGCCCCCGAGTCTGCGCGGCGAGCACACGACCGAGGCTGCCTGCGGCACCGGAGGGCAGGGCGGGGTCGGCGACGGCGGCCGCGCCGAAGCGCAGCGCGGCCGCACGCCGCTCGGCGCTCGGGTCGCTGACGACCACCCGCGCCCCGGCATCCGCGGCCATCGCCGTGGCGGTGAGGCCGAGCATGCCGGCTCCCGTCACCAGCACGGTGCGCCCGGAGAGCGGCGCACTCTGCTCTGCCGCCTCGATCGCGGCGACGACCGTGGCAGTGGCGCACGATGCCGGCGCGAGAACGCCGGCCGGGGTCGCGTCATCGACGATCACGATGCCGGTCCCCCGCTTCAGGTGCACGGCCGAGGCGAAGCCGCCGCTCAACTCCCACTCGTGGCGCACGGCCTCGTGGCCGTACTTCGCCGCAGAGACGCACTTGTTCGGGAGCCCGCGCCGGCAGCGCGCGCAGCGCCCGCAGGACACGACGACCGACCAGACCACCCGCATCCCCGGTTCGAGCCGGCGACCGTCGACGGCGCGCACCGGCCCCGCGGTCGCGAGCACCCGGCCGACCTGCTCGTGGCCGAGGACCGACGGCGACGGCCCCGGCCGGTGGCCGGCGACCGTGTGCACGTCCGAACCGCAGATCGTCGCGAGCTCCACTGCCACGAGGGCGTCGCCCGGGGCGAGCCGAATGTCGGGCACGGCAAGCGCCTCGTGCGGGCGGCCGATTCCCGACCACACCATCGCAAGGGCGGCCGGAGCCAGGTCGAGATCGAGTGTGTCACCGCGCGGTGCCGCGAGCGTTGCGTGAGGCATCGTCCGGCCTACGCCCGGGTTCCGGGTGCGCCGGTTGCGACGTCGGCGTTCGCCTCCGCGTCACCCGCAGCGTCACCCACTGCATCACCGTCGAGCAGGCCGAGCAGCGCGGGCAGCTGGGCGATCGACGCGACGATGTCGTCTGCTCCGGCGTCCTCCAACGTTTCCTCGTCGTGTGCACCGCTCAGCACACCGATGACGAGTCCGGCCCCGGCGCGGGCGCCGCTCTGCATGTCGGAGGCGGTGTCGCCGACCACGATCATCGCTTCGACCGAGCTCGTCTCTGTACGCAGCAGCGCGGTGAGCGGCATGTCGGGGTGAGGACGGCCACGGCCGGCATCCGCCGGGGTGAGCACGAGGTCGGCGAGACCGTGCCAGTCGAGCGCGTCGAGGATCGCAGTGACCGTCGGCCGGGCGAAGCCCGTAGTCAGAGCCACGGTGACGCCGGCCTGCTGCAGCTGCTCTATCGCGCGCCGGGCACCAGGAATCTCGGACACGCCCTCCTCGGCGACGATCTCGGCGTAGGCGGCCTCGAAGGCGGCGTTGGCGGCCTGGGCACGCTGCTCGTCGCCGGTGATCGCACGGAAGACCTCGATCTTCGACTGCCCCATGGTCACCCGGACGTACTCAAGTGCCGCCTCGCGCTCCTCCGGGGTCGCGCCGATATTCTGCCGCTCGGCAACCCGGCCGAAGGCACGCTCGACGGTGCCGTCATCGGCCACGGTGGTGCCGGCCATGTCGAGCACGACGAGCTCGATCGGCACCTCGTACTCGTCGATCTCGAGTTCGTCGCCGCGCTCCTCATCGGCGTCGAACGCGTCGAGCGCGTCATCGAGCTCCCGCTCGAAGTCGAGCTCCTCCGGGGCGATGCCGGTGCTCTCGCTGGTGGCCGAGGTTTCTGTGGTGTCTGTGGTGTCGGTCATGCTGAACCTGTCTTTCTGGATGCCCGTGGAGCGGGGTGTGGCGGTGAGGAGGCTATGCCCGTGCGGATTCGGCGAGCGCGGTGATCACGCTGTCGGCAAGCCCCAGACCGCAGGTCATGCCGATGCCGGTGGTCGCCGCGACGATGTGCACACCGGGCAGCGGCGACTCGACCAGGAACTCGTCCGGGCCGGACGCATACACGCCCTGCCAGCGTTCGAGCACCTGCAGTCTGGCCCCGCCGAACAGCTCGCTCGTGAGCGCGGCGAGGGCATCGAAGGCGCCCTCCTGTTGGAACGGCGTCACCGACTGCCCGCGGTAATGCGTGTCGCCGACGATCAGGCTGCCGTCGGGCAGCTGCGTGTACATCTGGTTGAGGTCGAGCGCCATCAGCTCCGGGTGTTGCCGTCCCAGGCGGGCGCGCAAGGCCGTCGTCGCCGTCGACGCCGCGAAGCCGGAGTAGCGGAGCATGGACCAGCCGGTGAGGAGTGGGCCGGGCAGGGCAAACGGTGGCGCGGCTGGCCCGCCGGCCGGCTCAACGCGCACGCGCATCATGTCGAGGCCGCAGCGGCGGATACCGACGGCCTGCGCGACCTCGCCGAAGAGCTGGTCGATGTCGTGGTTGACGGAGACGATGATCGTGTCGGCGGCGATGTGGCCGCGGCTGGTGGCGAGCACCCCAGACTTCACGGAGTGCACCGCGCTCTGCCAGCGGAACTGCACACCGCGGCCGGCCAACCAGCGCGCCAGTGCGGGCACGGCCTCGCGCGGGTTCAGCTGCAGGTCATCGCGCATCCACGCCCCGCCGACGACGTCGGCTCCGAGCGCCGGGATCGCCACACGCATCTCGGCCGCGTCGAGCAGTTCGACCGAGGCGCCCGGCCCCGCCGGCCCGGCACCCGCAGACCGGGCGAAGTCAGCCAACACGGCCGCTTCGTCATCCGCGCGCGCCACCAGCCAGGCCCCACTTGTGCGGTGCCACATCCCGGTCTCGGCGGCGATGCGCAACCAGAGCTCGCGGCTGCGCTCGGCGTAGGCCCGGGCCTGCCCGGTCTGCGCGCTCACGCAGGCGTGGCCGAAGTTGCGGATCGAGGCGCCGGCGATCTCGGCGGCACGGTCGACGACGACAACGGAGAGCCCCCGGTCGATGGCGGCGAGCGCGTGCCCGAGCCCGACGACACCGGCTCCGACGATGGCCACATCGAATTCTTCGAGTGTTCCGGTGACGCGGCCGGATGCGCGCCCGATGGCGGTTGTGGAGACCATCACTGGAGCGCCTTTCTGATCCAGCTGGCGAGGCCCTCGACGACGAGCACGGTGGCGGTCATCATCAGCACGATCGCCATCACCTCGTCGTAAGCAGAGATGCGCCCGGCGTTGTTGAGGTAGAAGCCGATTCCGCCACCGCCGACGATGCCGAGGATGGTGGCCGCGCGCAGGTTGGTGTCGAGCATGTAGAAGCTATGCCCGACGATTGCCTTGGTGGATGGCGGCATCGTGGCAGCCGCGTAGACCTGCAGGCGCGTCGCGCCGCCGGCGCGCAGGGCGCGCTCCGGGCCGGGGCTCACCTCCTCGAAGCTGTCGGCGAAGAGCTTGCCGAGCAGGCCGATGCCGCAGAAGCCAAGCGCGAGCACACCGGCCTGCGGTCCGAAACCGGTAATCACGATGAGCACGATCGCGAGGATCAGCTCGGGGATGCCGCGCACGACGACGAGGCTGAGCCGCGCACCGACGCGGGTCGCACGATTCGGCGCGATATTGCGGGCGGCAAGCGAGCCGACGACGAGCGAGAGCACCAGGCTGAGCAGCGTCGCGGCCAGCGCGATCTGGATCGTCTCGGCCATCGCGCCGAACATCTGCTCGGGCAGGTAGTTGCCGAAGCTCGGCGGCCAGAGCTTCGCGAGCACCGCCGGCACGTACTTCCAGAAGGTGAGCAGGTCGCCCCACTGAATGTCGCAGACCCAAACGGCGGCGACGATCACCAGGGCGGTCACCGACAGCCACACCGTGTTCTTGCGCCGGCTCGCCGTCCAGGGGCGCCGCATGGCGGCATCGACGTCGGCGAAGCCGGCCGTACCGCGCGAAGCGAACGGGGCCCGCTCGGCGCGTGCGGCGATGCCGGGCGCGGTTTCCGCCCCGCGGCGGCCCTGCACGCTGCGACCGGCCCTGACGGCGGCCCGCACGGTGCGGTCGCCGAGGCCACGCCCGTTCGGCGTGATGCCGAGCAGCGAGGTGCGCACGGCCGAGGAGACGATCTCCATGGCGATGCAGAGCACGAAGATCACGAGGGCGAGACCCATCGCGAGGGCGTAGTCGAGCGACTGCAGCGCGAAGGCAAGGTCGTGGCCGAGGCCGACGACACCGACGTAGCCAAGGATCACGGAGCCGCGCAGATTGATGTCGTTGCGGTGCAGAATGGTCGCCACGAAGGAGGGGGCGACCTGGGGCAGCACGCCGCTGAAGAACTGCTGCGCGGTACTGCCGCCCGTCGCGCGGATGGCGCGGCGCGGCCCCTCGTCGATCTGCTCGATCGCGTCGGCGAAGAGCTTGGAGATCATGCCGATCGAGTGGATGCCGATGGCGATGATGCCCGGCAGCGCGCCGAGGGTGAACATGCCGGCGAGGATCATGGCAATGACGACGTCGGGGACGGCGCGGCTGACGACGCCGATCGAGCGGCCAGCGACGCGCCAGCCGGAGCCGGGCGTTGTGTTGCTCGCGGCCAGATAGGCGACCGGCAGCGAGAGCACAGCGGCCAGCAGCGTTCCGACGATGACGATGCCCAGGGTGAGGGCCGTCGACCACAGCAGCTCGCCGAGCGGCGGGAACTCCAATGGCAGCGCCCGAGCCAAGAAGTGCTCGGCGTTGCCCCAGCTGGCGATCATGTCCGGCACCGAGATGCCGACGTCGGCGAAGGACCACGCGGCCGCGCCGAGCACGAGCAGGATGGCGACAATCGCGGCGATGCGCTCCGGCGAGGAGCGCGGCCGCGGGGGCGCCGCCACTGCGCGGCGCGACGCCGGGGCGAGGGTGGCGGTGCTCATCAGGCCGGCCCGCCGGCGGCATCCGTGCCCGCGAACTGCCGCTCAAGCTCGCTGATGGCGCGGAACTCGCTCGTGGTCGTGGCCACGCGGCCGTAGATTTCCATCACCTGGGCCTTGCTGAGCCCGTCCGTGGGGGTGTCGAGCACGACCTCGCCGTGCCGGAGGCCGACGATGCGGTCGCCCCAGCCGAGGGCGAGGTCGACCTGGTGCAGGCTGCACAGCACGGTGAGGCCCTGGTCGAGCGCGATCTCGCGGATCAGCGTCATCACCTGCTCGCTCGACTCGGGGTCGAGTGAGGCGACGGGCTCGTCCGCGAGGAGCACCTCGGGGTTCTGCATCAGCGCGCGGGCGATGGCGACGCGCTGCTGCTGCCCGCCGGAGAGGGTGTCGGCCCGTTGGTAGGCGGCATTGAGCAGCCCGACCCGGTCGAGGTGGCCGAGGGCGGCGCGCTTGAGCTCGCGCGGGTAGCTGATCAGCCCCAGGCGGGGCCCGCGGAGTGCGGCGAGCGCCCCGGTGAGCACGTTCTCGAGCACGCTGAGCGAGCCGACGAGCTCGAACTGCTGGAACACGAAGCCGATGCGGCTGCGCAGCCGGCGCAACTCGCGCCCGGTGAGCTGCGCCAGGTCGCGGCCGAGCACGCTGATCTCGCCGGAGCTCGGCTGCTCGAGGCCGTCAACGTGCCGCAGCAGCGTCGACTTGCCCGAGCCGGAGAGCCCGAGCAGCACGACGATCTCGCCGCGCCTGACCTCCAGGTTCACGTCGCTGAGCGCGGCGAGCTCGCCGAAGCGCTTGCCTAGGCCGCGCATCCGCACCACGGTCTCGGCGTCGGAGGCGGACGGTGCGGAGACAGCGTGCGCAGTCAGCGGCGCGGGCACGAGCTCGGTCATGGCTGGGTTCCTTCGGTGCTGGTGGTGCGGGTGGGCTTGCGCTGCGGTCGGGGTCCGGTTGCCGCGTGCGCGCGGCATCCGGACCCCGCCCAGGCGATGCTAGAGACGGCTGGCGCCGACTACTGGCACTGCTTGGCGTTGGTCGCCTCGCAGATGTCGCGGATCAGGTCGTAGTACTTGTCATCGACCGGGGAGAGCGCATAGAAGGTCTTGATGAAGCCCGCGGAGTCGGCGTTCTTGATGCCGGCTTCCTGGATGTCGGCGATGGTGATGTTGCTGAGGCCGTCGATGATCGTGGCCTTCAGCTCGGCGGGGAGGCTGTCGGAGACGACCATGGGAGCGCCGGGGACCTTGGTCTTGCCGACGATCTTCACGCCCTCCTGGTGCTCGGCGACGGAGTCCTCGGCGAAACCGGCCTCACACTCGACGCCCTCGGAGGTCTTCAGCGCCGAGACGTCGTGCTTGCCAGCGAAGACGGGGGTGATGTCGGTCTCCGGGTCGATGCCGGCCTCGAGCAGGTTGTAGCTCGGGAACAGGTAGCCCGAGGTCGAACTCGGGTCGACGAAGCAGACCTTCTTGCCCTTGAAGCCGTCGACCGAGGTGATGCTGCTGCCCTCGGGAACGATGGCCTCGGAGTAGTAGCCGGGCTCTTCACCCTCGGCGGTGATGATCGAGGCGAACGGCGTGATCTTGGCGCCGTTGTTGGTGGCGGTGACGTAGGTGAAGCCGGAGAAGCTGGCGACGTCGATCTTGCCGGCGACGGCGGCCTCGATGAGCGCGGCGTAGTCGGTGGACTCGTGGTACTCGACGTCCTTCCCGGTGATCTCGGCGATGTAGTCCATCAGCGGCTGGTAGTTGGTCTGCGTGTCGACGGTGTCGGGAACGACGCCGAAGACGAGGGTGGCATCGTCCTTGGCGAAGCTGACCGTCTCGGCGTTGGCGTTGGCGTTGGCGTCGGCGTCGGCGGCCCCGTCGGTGGTTCCGGATGCCGGGGCGCAGGCGGCCAGTCCGACGGTGAGTGCGAGCGCGGCGCCCGCGGCGAGGAGCCGCGGAAGGGTGAAGCTGCTGGCGCGGGGCGTGGAGAGCAGTGACACGAAGGTGACCTTTCAGGATTCCGGCTGGTGCGAATGCGGCGTGGCCGCCGCGGACACCGATCACGGTAGGCAGCCCGGGCGAACCGTCGATCACTCAGCGGTAGCGCGCGGGTGAACGCCGGCTGCACAGCACCCCTCAGGGTGGGCCCGTCCGAACCCCTCAGCGGGAGCTGATGCTCACGAACTTGCGGATGCAGAGCGGCACGAACACGGCGAGCATCACGGCCACGCCGATCAGCACGGCCGCGATCGGGTACTGCTGCGGCCAGGCGTCGCCGACCGGGGTGCCCGGCGGCACGTTGCCGAACAGCTCGCGGGCCGCCTGCACCAGCGCCGACACCGGGTTGTACTCGGCGATCGTCTGCAGCACCGGTGGCAGCGTCTCGGCCGGCACGAAGGCGTTCGAGATGAACGTGAGCGGGAACAGGATCAGGAAGGCCACGTTGTTGATCACCTCGGGGCTGCGCACGCTCATACCGACGAACGCCATCACCCAGGAGAAGGCGTAGGCGAACAGCAGGATCAGCGCCACACCGGCCAGGCCGGACCAGAAGCCGGAGGTGATGCGCCAGCCGACGATCAGCCCGGTGAGCATCATGACGACCATCGACAGCGCGTTGATGCAGAGGTCACCGTTGGTGCGGCCGATCAGCACCGCCGACGGGCTCATCGGCAGCGTGCGGAAGCGGTCGATGATTCCGTCCTTCAGATCCTGCGCCATCGCCGAGCCCGAGTAGGTGGAGCCGAACACCACCGTCTGGGCGAAGATGCCGGCCATGATGAACTCGGTGTAGCTGCTGCCCGGAATCGTGATGACGCCCGAGTAGATGTAGGTGAACAGCAGCACGAACATGATCGGCTGCAGCGTGGTGAACACCAGGATGTCAGGCACCCGCTTGATCTTGATCAGGTTGCGCCGGGTGGTGATCCAGCCGTCGTTGAACCAGGTGGCGACGGATGACGGCACGCTCGCCGCATCCGGCAGCCCCTGGGCCGCGACCGCCGCCAGGGCGTCCGGGGCGCTGGTCGGGTCGTCCCGCAACTCGCTCATGATCCCTCCTCCGCACCCGCATCGTCCTCGTCCTCGGCCCCGGCTGAATGGCCGGTGAGCTTGAGGAACACGTCGTCGAGGGTGGGCCGGCGCATGCCGGCGTCGTGCAGCCGGATGCCGGCGGCATTCAGTTCGCCGAGCACGCGCTCCAGCGCGAGCGGCCCCTCGCGCACGCCGACCGAGAGCTCACGGCCGTCGCCACCCACGTGCGGCTCCGCCTCGCCGTGCCGCTGCAGGATCTCACCGGCCACGGCGCCGTCCGCGGCATCCATCAGCGTCAACTCGATCTGCTGGCCGCCGATCTGCGCCTTCAGCTCGTCGGCGGTGCCCTCGGCGATGAGCTTGCCGCCGTCGATCACCGAGATGTCGTCGGCCAGCCGGTCGGCCTCCTCCAGGTATTGCGTGGTGAGGAAGACGGTCGTGCCCTCGCTCACCAGGGTGGTGATGACGTCCCACATGCCGAGCCGGCTGCGCGGGTCGAGACCCGTCGTCGGCTCGTCGAGGAACAGCACCGGCGGGCGGGAGAAGATGGCGCCGGCCAGGTCGATGCGCCGCCGCATGCCGCCGGAGAAGCCCTTGACCGGGCGGTTCTGCGCCTCGGTCAGCCCGAAGGCGTTGATCAGCTCCTGCGCCCGCCGCCGGGACGCCTGCGCGCCCAGGTGGTACAGCCGACCGACCATGTCGAGGTTCTCGAAGCCGGTGAGGTTCTCGTCGACGGCGGCGTACTGGCCGGAGACGCCGATGATCGGCCGGATGCGGCCGGCATCATGCACGACGTCGATGCCGTCGATCGTGGCGTGGCCGGCATCCGGTTTGATCAGGGTGGTGAGCGCCTTGACCATGGTGGTCTTGCCCGCGCCGTTCGGCCCGAGCAAGGCGCGCACGGTGCCCTGGTTCACGCTGAGGTCGACCCCGTCCAGTGCGCGCACCGGGTCGGAGCCCTTGGGCCGGTAGATTTTCACGAGCCCGTCAACCTGAATGAAGCTCATCTTGTGCACGCTACGCTCGCGCCCACGCGGCGGCAAGGTTTGTGCGGCGGTGTTCGGGTGCCGCTCAGCTAGCGCTGGGGCGCCCTCGGCGTGGGCTCACGGCCTCCGGGGCACCGGCTAGAATTGACCTTGACCCCACCCCCTCGACTCCGGATGGAGAATCACGGTGCCCACGATCGTCGTCGAAGTAATGCCGAAGGCCGAACTGCTGGACCCGCAGGGCAAGGCCGTAGCCGGCGCCCTCACCCGAATCGGCAAGGACGGATTCAGCTCAGTGCGCATCGGCAAGCGCTTCGAGATCACCGTCGACGGCCCGATCACGGATGCCGTGCGCGCCGAGGTTGAGGCCATTGCCGCCGACATCCTCTCCAACTCGGTGATTGAAGACGTCGTCGGCATCCACTACCCGGTCGAGGCGGCCAACTGATGAAGATCGGCGTCGTCACCTTCCCGGGCTCCCTCGACGACCGCGACGCCCAGCGCGCCGTGCGTCTGGCCGGCGCCGAGCCCGTCGCCCTCTGGCACGGCTCGCACAGCCTCGAGGGCGTTGACGCCCTCGTGCTGCCCGGTGGCTTCAGCTACGGCGACTACCTGCGCTGCGGCGCCATCGCCAGCCTCTCGCCGATCATGACCGAGGTCATCGACGCCGCGAACACCGGTATGCCCGTTCTCGGCATCTGCAACGGCTTCCAGATGCTCGCCGAGGCGCACCTCGTCGACGGCGGCCTGATCCGCAACGACCACGGCAACTTCGTCTGCCGCGACCAGAAGCTGCGCGTCGAGAACACCGACTCCGCCTGGACCAGCGACTTCGCGGTCGGCCAGGAGATCACCATCCCGCTGAAGAACGGCGAGGGCGGATTCATCGCCGACGCCGAGACGCTCGCACGCCTCGAGGGCGAAGGCCAGGTCATGTTCCGCTACGTTGGCGTGAACCCGAACGGCTCGCTCAACGACATCGCCGGTGTGCGCAACGCCCGCGGCAATGTGGTCGGCCTCATGCCGCACCCCGAGCACGCCGTCGAGGCCGGCTTCGGCCCCGACACCGATGTTGCGATGCGCTCCGGCGTGGACGGCCTCGCCTTCTTCACCTCGGTGATCAAGCAGGCCCTGGTCAACGCCTAAGCGTTTCACCCGCTTCACAAAGCGCCCGGCCCCTCGTGGGGCCGGGCGCTGTTGCGTTCCTGCCGGCCTCCGCTGGCGGCATCCGCTGGCGGCCTCCGCTGCCGGCATCCGCTCGCCAGAATCGGCAGCACTGCGCGCGCGGTGGCGCCCGTTGTAGCGAGCGGATGCCAGCTAGGCGTCGCGCGTGCGGGCGTCCTCGACGCTCATGCCGGCGAGGGCCGAGGCGAGGCCGCGGTGGCCGGCGCTGCGGAACGCGGCGATGACGCTCACGACGACGAACGCACCGAGGAGCAGGCCGCTGCCCTCGACGGCGGCGAGCACACCGAAGCCGCCGATGCCCGCCGCGAAGCGCACGGCGCGGCCGGCCAGGGGCGGCATCCGGCCGTCGACCCCGCGCAACAGGACGGCCGCCTCGCCGACGGTGCTGCCCGTTGCCAGCACGACGCCGAGCTGGATCAGCAGCGGCAGCCACAACGAGAGCAGGTTCTCGACTGTGAGATTCAGGCCTCCCACCGGAACGCCAAACGCATAGAGCTGGAGCGCGCGCCAGGCGATCGCAGCCGCGCCGCCGAGCACGACGAGGAACAGCCAGTCGCAGACCATGCCCAGCAGCCGCCGCCAGGCCGTGACCGTTCCCGCCGTGGCGGGCCGCTCGCCGGAACCGCGCCGGCGCACGAAGGCGACCGCCAGCAGCGAGCCGAGCAGGGCCCCGACCGTGTTGGTGATGAGGTCGTCGACGTCGAACAGCCGATAGGCGCAGCGGTAGAGGCCCCAGATCCCGGTGAGCTGGGTCACCTCGACGAGAAGGGAGACACCGAGGCCGAGCGACGTGGCCACGATCACGCCGCGGCCGAAGAGGATGCGCACGAGGAATCCGAGCGGCATGAAGAGCAGCACGTTGAACAGGAGCTGCAGTACGGCCGGGTTGGTGAGCAGCGCACGCGGCCCGCCGGTGTCGAACGAGCGGATGTCGGTGAGTGCCTGCAACGGATCCAGCTGCACACCGGCACAGCTGTAGCCGGCGGCATCCGGAACCGGAAGCAGGGTGTAGCTCCAGATAGCCAGCGCGTAGACAAGCAGTGCGGCCCAGCCCACGATGCGCCACGGGCTCAGACCACCGCGGCGGCGATAGCTCAGCGCGACGAACGGAATGAACAGGACAACGGCCAGGGCCGAGCCGGCGAAGATGGCGATGAGCGCGGGCGCGATGGTGTCTGACACCTCGCAACGCTAACAGCCCGGCAGTGTGGCGACAGTGATCTCGATACGGCCGCGGGCGGCCTACTCGATCAACGGGCGGCCCACTCGATCAACGGGCGGCGCACTCGATCAGCGGGCGGCGCACTCGATCAGCGGGCGGCGTGGGCCGGTGGACGACGAAGGCCGAGGCTCTCCGCACGGGAGGACCTCGGCCTTGGGGTGGCGGTGGCTACGCCGCGAGAACCGCAGCGACGGTCACGCGGAGCGTGGCGCCGAGCTCGGCGTCAACGTTCGTCCAGTACTGGAAGAAGCGCTCGCGGATGGCCTCGACCGTGATCGAGCAGCCCTGGCCGGTCAGCGTGTCAACGAAGCGGGCCTTGGCCGAGTCGTCGAACACCTCGCGGTAGAGCGTTCCGGGCTGGCCGAAGTCGCTGTCCTCAGAGTGCAGGGTGGCTGCGGCGCGCACGAGCTCGCCGTCGCTCTCCCAGCTGCCCATGCCGGCCGCCTCGACCGAAGCGGCCGGGCCACCGACCGAGTTTGGTGCGTACACCGGCGTCGACGGCGAGTTGAAGCCGTGGCGCTGGGCGCCGTCCTGCGAGTAGTTGTGCACGGGGGCCGCGTGCGGCGCGTTCACGGGGATCTGGTTGTAGTTGGTGCCGACGCGGTAGCGCTGGGCGTCCGGGTAGCTGAACACGCGGGCCATCAGCATCTTGTCGGGGCTGATGTCGATGCCGGGAACCGTGTTCGCGGGCGAGAAGGCGGCCTGCTCGATCTCGGCGAAGAAGTTCTGCGGGTTGCGGTTCAGGGTGTGCGTGCCCACCTTGATCAGCGGGTAGTCCGCGTGCGGCCACACCTTGGTGAGGTCGAACGGGTTGAAGCGGTAGTTCTTCGCGTCGTCGTAGGGCATGACCTGCACGTGCAGGTCCCACGACGGGAAGTTGCCGGCCTCGATGGCGTCGTGCAGGTCGCGACGGTAGTGGTCGGCATCCGCACCGGCGATGATCTCGGCCTCGGCGGCGTCGATCTCGATGTTGCCCTGGTTCGAGGTGAAGTGGTACTTGACCCAGAAGCGCTCACCGGCGGCGTTGATCCACTGGTAGGTGTGCGAGCCGAAGCCGGGCATCTCGCGCCAGCTGCGCGGCAGGCCGCGGTCGCCCATGAGGTAGGTGACCTGGTGAGCCGACTCGGGCGAGAGGGTCCAGAAGTCCCACTGCATGTCGGCGTCGCGCAGACCGGAGCCCGGCAGTCGCTTCTGCGAGTGGATGAAGTCGGGGAACTTGATGCCGTCGCGGATGAAGAACACCGGGGTGTTGTTGCCGACGATGTCGTAGTTGCCCTCGGTCGTGTAGAACTTCACCGAGAAGCCGCGCACGTCGCGCCAGGTGTCGGGCGAGCCCTGCTCGCCGGCGACGCTGGAGAAGCGCTGCAGCGTCTCGCTCGTCGCGCCCGGCTGGAACACGGCGGCACGGGTGTACGCCGAGACGTCACCGGTGGTCTCGAAGGTGCCGAATGCTCCGCCGCCCTTGGCGTGCACAACACGCTCCGGGATGCGCTCGCGGGCGAACTGCGCCAGCTTCTCGACGAGGTAACGGTCGTGCAGCGCGGTGGCTCCGTTGGGGCCTGCGGTGAGCGAGTGCTCGTCGCTGGCGACGGGGGTTCCGGTTTGCGTGGTCGTGATCTCCGACATTGCTTCCTTCTCTGTTCAGTGTTCGGTGGGGACAGATGTGTTCGTGGGCGCGGCGGGGCAGTGTCGGCCAGCGGATGACCCGGCGTGCGGCCGGGACGAGCGGATGCCGGCTTACTCGGCGAGGGCCGCCTGGCAGCTGGAGCAGAGGCCCCAGAAGGTGACCTCCGCGGACTGCAGCCGGTAGCCGTGGGTGTCGCTCGGGGTGAGGCAGGGCGCCTCGCCGACCACGCAGTCCACATCTTCGATGGCGTTGCAGCCCCGGCAGATGAGGTGGTGGTGATTGTCGCCGATGCGCTTCTCATAGCGGGCGGCCGAGCCGGCCGGCTCGATCTTGCGCAGCAGCCCAGAGGCGACGAGCGCAGCGAGCACTCCGTAGACGGCCTGCAGTGAGGTGCTCGGCAGCGCGGGCGCGACCCGGGCGTAGAGCTCCTCGGCGCTCAGGTGCACGGGCTCGGCCGGGAAGGCATCGAGCACCGCGAGGCGCGGCGCCGTCACCTTGAGCCCGGCGGAGCGCAGGCGCTCCTCGGTGCTCTCAAGAGCAGTGCTATCAAGAGCCGTGCTTTCGTGTGCGGCATCCGAGGTCATGCCTCGACGATATCAGTTGTTTTGAATAGATCAAAACAACTGAGCGAGGCTCGGCGATGATCAACCTTTTGACGGAAGCGAAGGCTCAGGCCCGGCTGAGAGGATGGAGCATCCCCCCACCACTTTGGAGTGCATCCCCCGTGTCACCACGCTTGTTCTACCGCACGCTCGCCATCGCAGAGGCCATCACCTGGACCGGCCTGATCGGCGCCATGATCCTCAAGTACGGCTTCGACGCCGGCGGACTGCCCGTGCTCATCGCCGGCTCCGTGCACGGTCTCGTGTTCCTGACCTACGCCTTCACGGCCGTGCTCGTCGGTGTGAACCAGCGCTGGTCGATCCCGCTGATCGTGCTCGCCGTCGCGACCGCGATCGTGCCCTACGCCACCGTTCCGTTCGACATCTGGGCCGACCGCACCGGTCGCCTGAACGGCCCGTGGCGCCGCGAACTGAGCGACGACCCCCGCGACAAGCACTGGATCGACCGCACCATGCGTTGGTTCCTGCGCAACCCCGTCGCGCTCGTCGGCATCTTCGTCGTCGGCATCGCAGGCATCATGACCGTGCTGCTGATCGTCGGCCCTCCCGGCGGCTGGAAGTAGGCTCAGCCGCTGCAACGCAGAAGGCGCCCCGTCACAGGACGGGGCGCCTTCTGCGTTGCGGATGCCGCACGGGCGGTGTTGGCTTCGGTCGCTGGCGCTCCCTCGAGCCAACGGGGGCGGGGCGCGGCTACTTCACGGTGACGACGCCGAGCATGCGGGGGTGCGGGCTGCAGCCGTAGTCGAAGCTGCCCGCCTCGGTGAAGACGTGCGTGTACGTGCCTTGCGTCATCATCTCGCTGACGAAGCTGGCGTCGACGGCGACCACGTCGTGCTTGACCACGCCGTCGTCGAACACCCAGGTCACCGCCTGGCCGGGCTTGATGGTGACCGACTCCGGCGTGAACTTCATGTCTTTGACGGTGATGGTGGCCGCCACGTCGACGGATGCCGCGTCGGCTGACGGCACGACGGGCGGCTTGCTCGAGCAGCCACTCAACACGACAAGCAGCAGCACGCTGAGCAGTGCGGCGGCCAGCAGAACTGCCGTGCGGTGGGCTCGCGGCATCCGCTCTGCAGCGATCGCTGCGGCGCCTCCCGGTGTCGTGAATCCGGCGTGTGTGTCGACCATTGTGCTCCTTGTGTACGCCGGGAATCGGCCCATCCAGCCTAGGCCGGGCGGCCGCGCACAGCGGGCAGCGGGCGGGCGTCGGGCCCGGAGCAAAACTGTAGACTTGCAGGAGCCTGCATCCGCCAGCCGCGCCTGTTCGTCCTGGGCCGTGCCATTGCTTTTGGGAGAGCGCCACTCGTGACCGAAACCCCCGCCACTACTTCTGTGCCTGCTTCTGCGCCTGCTTCTGCGGGCCGCGGTGTCGCCGATACCGTTCAGAACGCCGCTGCCACGCCGGAGAAGGAGCAGCCCTACGCCGCTCTCGGCCTGAAGCCCGACGAGTACGAGCAGATCAAGAAGATCCTCGGCCGTCGCCCCACGAGCGGTGAGCTCGCCATGTACTCGGTGATGTGGAGCGAGCACTGCTCCTACAAGAGCTCGAAGAACTACCTGCGCCAGTTCGGCCAGAAGGTCTCCCCCGCCATGAAGAAGAACCTCATGGTCGGCATGGGCGAGAACGCCGGCGTCGTTGACGTGGGCGAGGGCTGGGCTGTCACATTCAAGATCGAGAGCCACAACCACCCCAGCTACATCGAGCCGTTCCAGGGCGCTGCGACCGGCGTCGGCGGCATCGTCCGCGACATCATCTCGATGGGCGCCCGCCCGGTCGCCGTGATGGACGCCCTCCGCTTCGGTGACATCAACCACCCCGACACCGCCCGCGTCGTGCACGGCGTCGTCAGCGGCATCAGCTTCTACGGCAACTGCCTCGGCCTGCCGAACATCGGCGGCGAGACCTACTTCGACTCGGTCTACCAGGCCAACCCACTCGTCAACGCACTGGCCGTCGGCGTGCTCCGCCACGAGGACCTGCACCTGGCCAACGCCCGCGGCGTCGGCAACAAGGTCGTGCTGTTCGGTGCCCGCACCGGCGGCGACGGCATCGGCGGCGCGTCGATCCTCGCCTCCGACAGCTTCGACGAGGGCGGCCCCACCAAGCGCCCCGCCGTGCAGGTCGGCGACCCGTTTGCCGAGAAGGTGCTCATCGAGTGCTGCCTCGAGCTGTTCCAGAACAAGCTCGTCGAGGGCATCCAGGACCTGGGCGCCGCCGGCATCAGCTGCGCGACCAGCGAGCTGGCCGCCAACGGCGACGGCGGCATGGTCATCGCCCTCGAGAACGTGCTGCTGCGCGACCCGTCGCTCACCGCTGAGGAGATCCTCATGTCGGAGAGCCAGGAGCGCATGATGGCGATCGTCGCCCCGGAGAAGCTCGAGGGCTTCCTCGCGGTTGTGGCGAAGTGGGATGTCGAGACCAGCGTGCTTGGCGAGGTGACCGACACCGGCCGCCTCGTCATCAACTGGCACGGCGAGGAGATCGTCAACGTCGACCCGAGCACGGTTGCCGTCGACGGCCCGGTCTACGACCGCCCGGTCGCCTACCCGACGTGGATCGACGCGCTGCAGGCCGACTCGGCATCCGTTCTGGCCCGCCCGACGGATGCCGCAGAGCTCCGCGCCCAGCTGCTGCAGCTGGTCGGCAGCCCGAACCTGGCCGACAAGAGTTGGATCACCAGCCAGTACGACCACTACGTCGGCGGCAACACCGCCCTCGCGTTCCCCGACGACGGCGGCATGGTGCGCATCGACGAGGAGAGTGGACTCGGCTTCGCTGTGGCCACCGACGCCAACGGCCGCTTCTGCCAGCTCGACCCGAAGCAGGGTGCGCGCCTGGCCCTCGCAGAGGCGTACCGCAACGTCGCCACCACCGGCGCCGTTCCCGTGGCCATCTCGGACTGCCTCAACTTCGGCTCCCCCGAGAACCCCGAGGTCATGTGGCAGTTCAGCCAGGCCGTCGAGGGCCTCTCCGACGGCTGCCTCGAACTCGAGGTTCCCGTCACCGGCGGAAACGTCTCGTTCTACAACCAGACCGGCGACGCCCCCATCCACCCGACGCCGGTTGTTGCCGTGCTCGGTGTGATCGACGACGTCGCCCGCCGCATCCCGTCCGGCTGGCAGGACGACGGACACAACATCTACCTGCTCGGCACCACCAAGCTCGAGCTCGACGGCTCCGCCTGGGCCGGCGTCGTGCACGACCACCTCGGTGGTCGTCCGCCGGCCGTCGACCTGGCCGCTGAGAAGCGTCTCGCCGGGCTGCTGCACGCGGCATCCGTCGAGGGCCTCATCGACGCCGCGCACGACCTCGCCGACGGCGGTCTCGGCCAGTCGCTGGTGGAGTCGGTGCTGCGCTTCGGCATCGGCGCCCGCGTCTGGCTCGGCGACCTGTGCGAGCGCGACGGCGTCGATGCAGCCACCGCGCTGTTCTCGGAGTCGACCGGCCGCGTCATCGTCAGCGTTCCGCGCGAGGACGACGTCAAGTTCCGCGGCCTCTGCGAGGGGCGCGAGTACGAGGTGATCCGCATTGGTGTGACGGATGCCGGCACCGACGGCCTCGACATCCAGGGCGAGTTCGCCGTGACCCTCGATGAGCTGCGCACCGCGCACCGCTCGCCGCTGGCCGACGCGTTCGGTCCGGTGGTCGGCTACTAGTCAGTCTCTGCAACAGCAGTGGGGCCCGGTCGCGTTCGCGCGGCCGGGCCCCTGTGCGTTCCGGGCGTTCCGGGTGCTCCCGCTGGTTCCGGCCGGCTCCCGCACCGGGGTGCACCCGGCAATAGGCTGAGCGCATGAGCGAAGACGCGCGCACGGACTCCGGGAGCCCGACACCCTCACCTGGCCGCTTCCAGGTGATTCCCGCCGCGTATGTGCTGCTGCGGCGCGGCCGCGCCGTAGCCCCGTCCGGGCACGACGAGGTGCTGTTGCAACTGCGCCGCGGCACCGGCTACTTCGACGGGCACTGGGCCGCCGGCGCCGCCGGGCACGTCGAGCCCGGAGAATCCGTGTTCGCCGCCGCCGCGCGCGAGGCGCACGAAGAACTCGGGGTCACGATCATGGCGGCGGCGCTGCATCCGATCACCGCCATGCACCGCACCAACGGCAACGGGCAGCCGATCGACGAGCGGGTCGACTTCTTCTTCGAGTGCAGAGAGTGGTCGGGCACGCCCGCCCTGCAGGAGGACAAGGCGGCCGACCTGGCCTGGTTTCCGCTCGACGCCCTCCCGACGCCGGTGGTTCCGCACGAGCTCTTCGTGCTCGACGGCCTCCGCACCGGCACGCTCGCCGCGACCGTGGCGTACGGGTTCCCGGGCACCGCGCTCAGCGGGTGAACGCCGAGAGCACTCCGTCGAGGCCGGCCACGATCACGTGGTCGGCGGTGACGACCGGCGAGCCCGAGATTCCGAACATGGCCTGGCCGTCGATCGCCCAGTCGACTGCCGGGCCCGTCGCTGCGCTCCAGAGCACCGATCCGTCGGTACCGTCGAGGGCGAACAGCGAAGCGTCCCACGGCTTCATGGCCTCGGTCGAGATGTTGCTTGCGTAGTAGACGCCGTCGGCCTGCGCCGGGATTCCCCAGGGCCAACCGCCGATGGTCGCGACCCACACCGCCTCACCCGTAACGAGGTCGAGCTGCCGGACCTCGCCGATGTCTGAACTGCCAATTGTCACGCGATCGCCCACGATGGTGGCGCCGGACTGCACCCAGGAGGCGCCGTAGGAGGAACGCCAGAGCTCGTCGCCCGTCGCCGCATCCAGGCCCAGCACGTGCAGCGCCCGGCTGCCGACGACGAGCACGCCGGCGCTGAAGCCGGGCGAGGTGGTGCCTGCACCGCCGAGCGGCTTGGCCCACACGGCGGCGCCGGATGCCGAGTCAACCGCGTGCACGACGCCGTCGCGGTCGATCGCGTAGACCCGGCCGTCGCCAGTCGTGATGTCCGACCGCATCGGAGCACCCGTCGTGTACTCCCACCGCTCCGCGCCGTCGGCGGCAGCCAGGGCGAGCAGGCGACCGTCTGCTGTGCCGACCACGACGCTGTCACCCACGAGCACGGGGCGCGAGCCGAAGTCGTCCCACAGCTTCCGCACCGGGCCGACCCCGGTCTCGACCCGCCAGAGCTCGGTGCCGTCGTGGTCGAGAGCGAAGACCGCGCCGCTGTCGCTGGTGATGAAGAGTGCGTCGTCGCCAACAAGCGCCGCACTGCGGAGCGCGCCCCCCGTGTCGAACTCCCACACCTTCTCGCCGTCGCTATGCGTGAATGCGGCGAGCACGCCGTCGTCGGCCCCCACGACCACCAGATCGCCGGCGATGGCCGGGGTGCCCCAGCTCTCTGCGCCGAGCGAGCTGGCCCACGCCAGGGTGCCCGGTGCGCTCACCTCGGACGCACCGGCGCCGACGGCCTCCTCCGCGCCACTTGCCGCACCGCGCACCACCACGATGATGCCGATGACCACCGCGGCGAACGCGACGACCACGATGAACAACGCCAGAGCGGTGACGGAATGCTGCCGCTCGGGCGTGCGATGTTCTGAAGCGGGCTCGGCAACCACGGGTCGGGTGTTCTCAGTCATGGACGCCTTCGTCTCGCATGCTCGCACAGGGAATGGGTGGCGTTCGCGCCCCCTGCCCGGGCAACCGCGCGGATCGGGGCTCGGCGAGATCCGGAGCGAACCACGCCAGAGTAGCGGTTAGTTAGGGTTCCTGACAATAGGCCTTCGGGGTGGGCCAGGCAGCAGGAACGGCGCGGCCCCGGCTGGGTCCGCGCCGTTCCTGTGGTGTCGCTATGCGGCGAAGCGCAGCGTGGCCGCGAAGGCGCCCCCGCCCGGCACGTCTTCGGCGCGCACCGCGAAGATCTGCGAGCCGCTCAGCAGGGCACGGCGCAGGATCTCGTCGACAACGCCGTAGTTGACGGCGTCATCCTTCTCATCGACGGTGACAACGCCCGACTCCGAGTCGATCCGCCCCGGGATGGAACGGTCGATGTCGACGAACAGCGTCTCGATCGCGCCGAAGGTTGCCGCGCGGGCGACGTCACTGAGGTCGGTCGATGCCCTCCCGTTGGCCTGCCGGTTCGAGAAGTTGTCACGGAGCTCCGCCAGTTGAGCGGCGTAGATCTCGTCCAAGATCAGTCGGGCGGATGCGGCGAGGTCGGCGTCCGGGATCTCCTCCGGGTTTCCGGCGATGATCTGGCTCGCCAGGAACGGGTAGGTGGAGACACTGCGGAAGATGCTGACGAGCGGCTCGGCGCCGGCGAGGATCAGCGGCACGTTCAGGCCGTTGAACGTCGGGCGGAGCGCTCGCACGATGGCCCGCGAGTACTCGGCCATGCGCACCTTCTGGCCCTCTGCGCCCTGGATGCGACCGCCCGTCGCCGTGCCGCCGCCGGTACGCCCACCGGTCGGGTGACCGACCGGCGACCGGCCGGCGATCGGGTCGAGCCCTGCGCCCTCTGCGAGGTTCTCCGGCATCCCGGCCACCATGATGCGGTGCGGGACGTCGTCGGCGCTGATCTCCAGCAATCGCACGGAGTTCTGGGCGAGAGCGAGCACGAACGCGGTCTGCGGGAAGGTGGCCGCCCGCATCAGCGGCTTCACGTAGAACCGGTCGGCCACCTCGACGGCCGGCTCCAGGCGGTTCGGCAGACGGAACGTCTTCAGCGAGGTGGGCGTGATGAAGAGCGCGAGGCTGTTGGAGAGGTGGGTCCAAAACGCGCGGTCGGCGATGAAGTCGCCGATCTGCTCGGTGATGGCGGCCACTTCGCGTTTGTCCGCACCGGCTTCGAGCAGCTGCCGCTGCGCTTCGTCGACGTGGTTGCGCAGGGCGATTCGGGAGGCTTCGGACTCCTGCGGCAGTGGGCTGGTCGGCAGATAGATGGACACGCTCAGCGGATCTCGCGCGGTGGCGAGGCTCAGGATGCTGTCTCTGCTCGGAATGTCGGTGTGCTGCACGTGTATCTCCCCGTCGTCGATCCACAGTCCGAGAGCCAAGTGTCGACCCCGAGTGAAACGACCCCGATTTCGACGAGCTCCCTCGTCGCCAGTCTATGGTCGCCCGGCCTCGAACGGCAGGGGCGTTCTCACAGAGTTCGGGGATAAGGCAGGGTCGGCACGGCGCCGCTGTCGCGCCTGGGCGTCGCGTTGGGCGAGCCCGGGTGTCCCGTTGGTTGAGCCCGGGGCGTCCCGTTGGGCGAGCCCAGGTGTCCCGTTGGTTGAGCCTGTGTGTCCCGTTGGGCGAGCCCAGGTGTCCCGTTGGTTGAGCCTGTGTGTTCCGTTGGTTGAGCCTGTCGAAACCGCTGTGGGATTTCGACAGGCTCAATCAGCGGGCACAGGCTCAATCAGCGGGGCACAGGCCCAACCAGCGGGAGGTGCGCTCGCTCTGCGGGGCACGCGCTCGCTCAACGGGGCGCGGGCCCGATCGGCGGGAGGTGCGCTCGCTCTGCGGGGCGTGCCCTCCTAGAGCGCGAGCAGGCAGGTGGGGGCGCCAGTGGCGAGTTCGCCGAGCAGGGTGCTCGGGATGCCATCGGCGTCGAGCGCGAAGGTCGTGACCGTGTCGGAGAGCTGGTTGGCGACGTGGATCTGGCCGCCGTGCTGCAGGTGGTGCCGCGGCCAGTTGCCTCCGGTGGAGATCTCGGCCAGCGGATGCAGCGTGCGCCCGTCCTCTGCGATACCGAAGGTGTGTAGCGAGTTGCGCTGGCGCACCGTCACGTAGACGCGCGCGGCGGCCGCATCGATGCTGATGTGAGCACCGGTGTCCCCGTCGGCGATCGCCTCGCCGCCGGCCAGGACTGGGAATATGCCCGTGAGCGCATACGTGCCGTCCGCCCCGGCGGGCGCGATGACGAGGAGCTGGACCGAGTACTCCGTGACGACGTAGATGCAGCCGTTCGGGTGCAGCTCGAGCAGGCGCGGGCCGCTGCCCGCCGGCAGGGCCAACTCCTGGTCCAGGACGAGCGTGAACCCGGTGGCACCACTCACGACGCTCCACACGCGCAGCAGGTCGTGGCCGAGGTCGGTCGTCGCCACGCGGCCGTCGGGCAGCGCGAGCGCGGCGTGCGCTCGGCTCGGCCGGGGCGTCGCCCCCGCCGCGATGGCCGCCGCGTCCACTGCGGCCGGCCCGTCGAATCCGGAGACGATGGCGCCGGAGGCGTCGAGTGTGAACAGGTGCACCAGGCCGTCGCCGTAGCTGCTCGCCACGAGCCAGCGCCCGCCCGGGTCCACCGTCACGTGGCAGACGTACTCGCCGGCGGCTCCCAGCTCGCCGAGCGGCTCGAGCCGCTGCCCGCCGTCATGCACGGTGAAGGCGCGCACCTGCCGGGTCATCTCGCACGCCGCGTAGACGACGTCCAGCTGCGGATGGCGGGCGAGGTAGGACGGCGAATCCACCAGTGCGGAGGTACCCAGGGCGGTGAGCGCAGCTCCGTCGTGCGTGCGCACGGCCTCGATGCCGGTTCCGGCGCCGGCGCCGCCCGTGTAGCCGCCGACGAGGAGCGTTGCGTTCATGTCTATGCCTTTCGGGGAATACTGTCGTGCGTCGGGAGCTGGGCTGCTACAGGTAGGTGCGCACCACGTCGACGATGGTATCGTCCGCGTCGACGAGCGGGATGCTCCGCCACTTGTCGAAGGCGGTGCACGGGTGTGAAATGCCGAAGCAGACGAGGTCACCGGGGCGAAGGGCAACCCCCTCGGGTAGTTTCAGGTAGCCGTGGTGGTCATCGAGCGCGGTGATCACGGCGCCGTGCAGCGGCTCGTTCGCCGATGCGGCCACAGAGCCCGTCGCATCCGCCCGCCTCACCTGCAGCGGAACGGGCAGCCCGGAATCGTAGGGGGCATCGCGTTTGCCCATGCCGACCAGCGCAAGCCCGGCCTCCGGGGCGGAGAGTACCTGCGCCCACACCTCGAGCGCCCCGCTGAGGCTGCCCTCGGCTGGAATCCGGTTGAACGCGGTCTTGCCGACGTAGGTGCCGTGGTCGTGGCTGATGTACGCGCCGCTGCGCAGGATCACCCGGACGCCGGGCAGCACGCCGCGAGCCCAGTCGAGTGAGAGCTCGCTGCCCACCTGGTCGAAGTAGGCGCTGCCGCCGGCCGTGACGATCGCGTCCGCGGGAAGCTGGCCCGCCGCAGCGAGCTGCTCCACCAAGTCGCGCACATCGGCGAAGTAGGCCTGCACGGCCTCGACGGAGTGCAGGCCCCCCTCGTAGGAGGAGACGCCGACGAGCCGGATGCCGGGCGTCGCCGTAACGAGCTCGGAGAGTTCACGCCCCTCCTCGACGCTGCGCACGCCGGTGCGTCCCCCGGGGAAACCGAGGTCGATGAGCACCGGGAAGCCTGCGTGGGCCGTGCCGTCCAGCCCGTGTGCGACACCGGCCGCCGCCGCGGCACGCACGCCGGCGGCGGAGTCGACGAAGCAGACGAACTCAAAGCCGGGGTCGGCGGCCAGCTCGGCCGCGATCCAGCCGAGCGCCGTCGTGTCGAGCACCTCGTTGGCCAGCAGCACCCGGGCGACGCCGGCACGCCGGGCAATCAGGAGCTGTGCCGGCGTGGCCACCGTGATGCCCCAGGCACCGGCATCGATCTGCCGCTGCCACAGCTGCGGCGCCATCGACGTCTTGCCGTGCGGGGCGAAGAGCAGTTCATGCCGTTCGCAGAATGTAGCGAGGGCGTCGAGGTTGTGCGCGAGCGCCTCCTCGCGCAGCACCATCACCGGCCAGGAGCAGCTGCCACCGAAGAGTGCTGGCCGGCCGGCCAGATAGGCGTCCAGGGCGGTGCCCGGCTCAGCCTCGGGGCGCCAGATGCCCTTGTCCGCCCAGCTCGGCGCGATGTCGAGGAAGTGACTCATGAGCGCGGCTCCGCGAGGATCTCCGCGAGCAGGTCGACCTGGCTGGGGTCGGCGAGGGCCGAGCCGACGGCGACGGTCGAGACGCCGGCCGCGAGGAAGGCGCGGGCGTTGCCGGCATCCATACCCCCGGTGGCCACGAACCGGATGTTCGGGAACGGCCCGCGCATCGTGGTGAACCAGCTCGTGCCGAGCACCGAGGCCGGGAACGCCTTGACCCAGGTGAAGCCGAGCTCGACCGCCTGCTGGATCTCGGTGGCGGTGGCGATGCCGGGCAGGTGCGGCACGTCGAGCCGGGTGCTCGCCTCTGCAACGGCGCGGGACAGTCCGGGGGCGACGGTGAACGCGGCGCCGAGGCGCTTGCTCACCTCCACCTGCTCCACCGTCACGATGGTGCCGGAGCCGACCAGCTTGCCGCGCTCGGCGCCGGCGCGGATGACGGCCTCGAGGCTGGGCACGGCATCCGGCGTCTGGATCGGCACCTCGACCAGGTCGATGCCGAGGTCCCAGGCGCGGTGCGCAAGGGCGACAGCCGCATCCGGGGCCATGTTGCGGAAGATGGCCATGATCGGGGATCCGTCGAGCAGGGTGTCGATGTCGTGCGCCATGGGTGGCCTCGTTTCTGGGTGGTGGTCTGAGCGGTGGTGAGTTCGGGCGGTGGTGGGTATTGGCGGCTGGTCGGCGCTACACGCGGGCGGGCTCGGCGGCGGGCAGCCGGAGCGCCGGCCAGAGCTCGTCGGGGGTCTCTGCGAGCGCGTACAGGGCGTCCCGCGGCGGCAGCTCGACGATGTCGCTGATCGCACCGAGCGTGTAGCCGGCCATCACGTGGCCGAGGCGCAGCGCGGTCGCGGTGTCGGCTCCGCGCAGCCAGGCGGCGAGGTAGCCGGCCGCGAAGGCATCGCCCGCGCCGACCGCCTCCACCACGTCGACCCGCAGCGCGGGCACATAGGTGGCCCCGCTCGCGTCGAACTGGGTGGCGCCGAACTCGGCATCTTTCACCACGAGCTCCGCGGCATCCGGGATCAGCGCGCGCACGCTGGCGGCGTCGGTGGTTCCCCACAGTGTCTCGGCCTCGTCGCGGCCGACGATGACGATGTCGGCGGCCCGGGAGAGCTCGAGCAGGCGCGGCGCAGCCTCGGCGACGCTCCACAGTGTCGGGCGGTAGTTGACGTCGAAGCTGACGGTGGCCGCGGAGGTCGCGCGCTGCACGATGACGTGCTGCAGCAGGGCGTCGCAGCTGGCCGAGAGGGCGGCGGTGATGCCGGAGACGTGCACGAGGCGGCGACGCTCCAAGGCGAGGCCAGCCAGGTCGGCGGGGGCGAGCGCCGAGGCCGCGGATCCCTTGCGGTAGTAGTGGACCCGGCTGGAGCCCGAGCCCTGGTCCTTGAAGTAGAGCCCGGTGGGCCGGCCGTCGTCGATGGCGACTCGGCGGGTGTCGACGCCGCGCTCCCGCAGTTCGGCGAGGATGCGCTCGGCGAGCGGGTCGGCGCCGAGGCGGCTGAACCATTCGGCGTTCACGCCCAGGCGGGCAAGGCCCGCGGCCACGTTGGACTCTGCACCACCGATATGCACGGCGACGGATGCCGTCTGCGCCAGCGGCTCACCGAGTTCCGGCACGAGCATCACCATGGTCTCGCCGATGCATAGGGCCTCCGGCTCTGCGCCTTCGTCGGTCGCCGTCAGGTCGGTCACGGGTGTCTCCTCGTTGGTTTCCGTTGGTCGAGTAGCTGCCACTTGAGTAGCGAGGGTGGGTGAGCTCGCACCGCGCCCGCGGATGGCGCGGCCGGGCAGGTCGGTGGTGCGACGGCCGTCCAGCAGCGTCGGCACCCCATTCACGAACACGTGCGGGATGCCGGTTGGCGGCAGGGTCGGCTCGCCGTAGCTGGCCGAGGAGCCGACGGCATCCGGGTCGAAGACCACCAGGTCGGCCCAGTGGCCGACGGCGACGACGCCGCGGTCGACGAGACCGAGGCGGGCGGCGGGGCGCGACGTGGCGTGCAGCACCGCCTGCTCGAGGCTGAGCAGTCCGCGGTCGCGGGCGAAGTGGCCGAGCCAGAGCGGGAACGAGCCCCAGCCGCGCGGGTGCGGCTTCTCGCCGACGAGGATGCCGTCGGTGCCGACCGTGTGTGCTGCGTGCAGCATCACCGCCTCCATGTTCTCGGCGTTGCCGACCGCCATCAGGCAGCCGGGCCCGAGCCTGTCGGCGATGAGCAGGTCGGCGAACAGCTCACCGGGGGACGTGCCTCGCTCCGCAGCGAGGTCTGCGATGGTGCGACCGACTGCCCAGGCGTTGGCCGGGTCGGCCACGGCGGAGATTGAGATCGTCTGCCAGTCGACGGGCACGCCGTGCTGGCCGTCGGAGCCGGTGACCTCGAGCTCGTGCAGGATGCGGGCGCGCGCGGCGGGGTCGGCGAGCAGTGCCAGCGTGACCGCTGCCCCTTCTGACTGCGCCCAGCCGGGCAGCATCGACGAGAGGTAGGTGGCGCTGGAGAGGTAGGGGTAGGCGTCGAGCGTCACGTCGCCGCCGGCGGCGATGGCCGCGTCGATGGCGGCGAGCACCTCGGGCGCGCGGCCCGCGTTCAGCGGAAAGTTCACGTGGCAGTGCGCCAGATGCAGCGGCACCCCCGCCCGCACGGCCAGCGCGAGGCAGTCCGCGTAACCCTGCACGACCTCCGCACCGTAGTTGCGGTGGTGCGGGCAGTAGTAGCCGCCGTGCGCGCGCACCGCCCCGAGCGCGTGCTCGAGCTCGGCATCGCTCGCGTACATGCCCGGTGCGTAGGTCAGGCCCGTCGACATCCCGACGGCGCCGTCGCGCATGCCTTGATCGACATATGCGCGGATTCGCTCGAGCTGCTCTGGGCTGGCGGATGCCGCATCCATGCCCATCACGTTCATCCGTGCCGTGCCGTGCGGCACCAGCACGGCCACGTTCGTCGCGGTTCCGCTGTCGACGCGGGCGAGGTAGTCGGCGACGCTGCGCCAGGAGTAGTCGATCTCGGGGGCGCCGTTCCAGCCGGCGATCTGGGCGCGGGTCGACGCCATGGTTGCGTCGGTGACCGGTGAGTAGCCGAGTCCGTCCTGGCCGACGACCTCGAGGGTGACGCCCTGCTGCACCTTGGCGAGGTGCTGTGGGTCGGCGAGCACGGCGAGGTCGGAGTGGGCGTGCATGTCGATGAAGCCGGGGGCCACGACAAGGCCCGTCACGTCAAGGATGCGCGTCTGGGTTTCGACAGGCTCAACCAGCGAAGCTGTTTCGACAGGCTCCTCCGGCACCGGAGTCCCGCTGATTGAGCCTGTCGAAATCCCGACCGCGGCGTCCGGCAACCGCGGCACGATCGCGCTGATGCGCCCCGCGCTGATGTGCACGTCAGCGAAGAAGCGGGCGCCGCCCTGGCCGTCGATCACCTCGCCGCCGCACAGCATCCAGTCGGGCACCATTCCTCGGTTTCTCGGCGCTCGGCCGGTCGTTGCCATCTCAACCCACTCTCGGCCAGGTGTGCAAATACTGCAATACGTTGTGCAAGAATGGGTGCGAGTCCACTCTAGGGGAGATCGCCGTGTCACAGACAATCCAGCGGGCCACCGAGCTCATCGAGCTCCTCGCCACCGGCCCGCGCAGCTTGAACGACGTCGCGAGCCATTTCGAGGTGCACCGCACCACGGTGTTCCGCCAGCTGCAGACGCTCGAGCGCGCCGGCTTCGTCGTGCACCGCGCCGACGGCCAGTACGCCATCGGCACCCGCATCATCGCGATCGCCCAACAGGCGCTCGACAACTTCGACCTGCGCCGCATCGCCCACGACGAGCTGCGCGCCCTACAGCGCCGCGTCGGCACCACCGTGCACCTGGCCCAGCTGTTCGAGCGCAGCGTCATCTACATCGATAAGGTCGAGGGCGACTCCAGCGTGCGCATGTACTCCCGCATCGGCCTCCCCGTGCTGCCACAGGCGACCGGGGTCGGCAAGGTGATCCTGGCGCAGCTGCCGACCGCCCGCCGCGACGAGCTGCTCGCCGACACAGAGTGGACCGCGTTCACCGAGAACACACACACCTCCCGCGCCAGCCTCGACTTCGAGCTCGCCGACATCGCCGCGCACGGCTGGGGTGTCGACGACAGCGAGTTCGAGGACTTCATGAACTGCATCGCCGCGCCCATCACGAACTCCACCGGAACCGTTTTCGGCGCGCTGTCGATCAGCTCCATCAAGGTGGTCAACGACCTCACCGCGCTGAAGCAGCACCTGCCCGATCTGCTCGCCACGACCGACCGGATCAGCCGCCAGCTGGGCTGAGATCGGCCGGATGACGGCAGTCGCGGCATCCGCCCCCATACTGGAAAAACCCCACACCGTAAGGAACTCTTATGATCAAGCAGGCCATCACCATCCCGAACGCCCCGAAGCCGGCCGGCCCCTACAGCCACGGCGTCGTCGCCAACGGCTTCCTGTTCACCGCCGGTTTCGGCCCGCAGGACCCGGCGACCGGCGAGGTGGTGCCCGGCGGCGTCGCCGAGCAGACCGCCCAGGTGCTGCGCAACATCCAGGCCGTGCTGAACGAGGTCGGCGCCACGATGGACGACGTCGTGAAGACCACCGCGCACCTGCAGCACCTGCACCGCGACTTCGCCGAGTACAACGTGGCCTACGCCGGATTCTTCAGCGAGCCCTACCCGGTGCGCACGACGGTCGGCAGCGACCTCGCCAACATCCTGGTCGAGATCGACGTCGTCGTGGCGCTGCCGACGGCCTAGCGACCCACGCGGCGCTTCGGCACGCGTTCTTCACCTCCGCAGGCGCGAAAACGCGTGCCGGCACAAGAACGCGTGCCGGCACGCGTTTTTGCGCCGGCGGAGCGTCGACTAGAGGGTGAAGCGGGCCCCGCTGAGATGCTCGGACTCGGCCCACACCCGGGCCGCGATCGCGCGGTCGGTGCTGGTGGCGGTCGGGTGCTGCAGCGCCGGCTCGCCCTTGGTCAGGAAGCGCGGGCCCCAGTACTGGCCGCCGTGCGCCTGCGGGTCGGCGACGGCGCGCACGATCGGCCACGCGCCGCGGTCCTTGCCCTGCGCCATGGGCGCCTGCAGGTTGTCCACGAAGCGCTTGAGCGCTCGGGGCTCGTTGACGCCGGGCACGCGTGGCGAGCGGCCGCCGATCGAGTAGCCCGGGTGGGCGACGAGCGCGCTGGCCCGGGCGTCCTCGCCAATTCCGGAGGCGCCGGCCGCGGCGGCGAGCCGGCGGTCCAGCTCGAAGCCGAACACCTGCATCGCGATCTTGGACTGCGCGTACGCCCGCCACGGGTTGTAACCGCCGGCCAGCTGCAGGTCGGTGAGCGGCGAGTCCATCAGCCGCGAGATCATCGAGCCCAGCGCGACGACCCGACTCCCCGGCGTCTGCTGCAGCACCGGCATCAGCTGCGCCGTCAGCGCGAAGTGGCCGAGGTAGTTGGTGGCCAGCACCAGCTCGTGGCCGTCGATGCTGAGCTGCGCGGTGCGTGGCGGGTGCACGATTCCGGCGTTGAGCACGAGGGCGTCGATGCGGTCGAGCTCGGCCAGGCGGGCGGATGCCGCAGCAACAGAGTCGAGGGAGGAGACGTCGAGCGGCACCGTGCTCAGCGTCGCACCGGGAACCCGCACGCGGATCGCGCGCGCCGCGGCATCCGCTCGCTCGGCGTTGCGGCAGGCCAGCACGACGTGCGCGCCGGCGCGGGCGAGCTGCTCGCTGGCAAAGTAACCGAGGCCGGCGTTGGCGCCGGTCACGACGACGGTCTTGCCCCGCTGCGAAGGGAGTTCGCTCGGGTTCCAGCTGCCGGCTGCCGTCATTCTGTCTCGGCGGAGCCGTTGGCCCCGGCGATCTCCTCGTGGTGCTGGATCACCTCGGCGACGACGAAGTTGAACCACTTCTCGGCGAAAGCGGGGTCGAGGTGGGACTCCTCGGCGAGGGCGCGCAGCCGCGCGATCTGGCGGCGCTCACGATCGGGGTCGGTGGGCGGCAGACCGTGATCGGCCTTCAGCCGACCGACGCGCTGGGTGTACTTGAAGCGCTCGGCGAGCATGTGGATGAGCGCGGCATCGATGTTGTCGATGCTCATGCGGATGCCGTTGAGTTCTTCGCGCGCCTCGCGCTCGTCTGCTGCCATGCATCGACCTTATCGCCCGCGGTTGTGCCGGGCGTTCGCGACCGCCCGGCGACGGCCGGCCGCGCTACGCGGAAGCGGGTGCAGTCTGCACCCGACGGCCGAAGCGCAGCCGGCGCTGGGCGAGCAGGATGCCGAGCAGCACGCAGGCGGCGCCGAGCGGCTCGTGCCAGCCGAAGCGCTCCCCCAGGATCAGCACGCCGAGCAGCACGCCGACGACCGGTGTGACGTAGGTGACCGTCGACGCGTTCGTCGGGCCCCAGGCGCGCAGCACGTTGATGTTCCAGATGTAGGCGAGGCCGGTGCCGAGGGCGCCGAGCGCGAGCAGGCTGAGCACGATGGGCCAGTTCAGGGCGACCGGATGCCAGGCCAGCACCGGGGTGAGGAGCAGCATGATCACGCCGCCGATGCCGATGTTCAGGAACGCGAAGGTGGCGCCGGCGATCGGCCGCGCGCTCAGGAACTTGCGGGTGTAGCCGAAGGTGAAGCCGTAGCAGGTGGCCGCGCCGATGCAGGCGAGCTGCCCCCAGAGCGAACCGGTCAGGGCGGTGTACTGCCAGGGCGCGATGATCACGATGACGCCCAGGATGCCGACGGCGATGCCCGTGATCTGGCCGCGGTCGAGCTTCTCGACCCGGAACGCGAGGGTGGCCATCAGCGCCGTCATGATGGGCGTGACGGCGTTGTAGATGCTGGCCAGGCTCGACGAGACGTACTGCTCGGCCCAGGCGAAGAGCAAGTGCGGCACCACGCATCCGGTGATCGCGATCACCGTGAAGTGCAGCCAGACGATCTTCTCGCGCGGCAGCACGGGTCCACCGGCCACTCGCGGCTGGGTGGCCAAAACGATCAGGCCGAGCGTGAGGCCGCCGAGCACCAGCCGCGACCAGGCGATCTGGCCGAAGCTCACCCCGTCGAGGGCGACCTTCATGAACAGGAAGCTGGAGCCCCAGATCGCGCCCATCGCGAGGAATTGCAGCGTGATCGACACCGGGCTGTAGCTTCGGTTCTGTGCCGGTGCGTTGGTCATTCCACGACGTTACCGCCGCTCGGAGCCCGCGCGGGGCGCCGGAGAGCGCGCTGTCCGAAACACGCCGAACATTGGCCGAGATGCGCGGGCGGCGAGTGCTTGGCCGAGTAGCCGCTCAGCGGATGCCACGGGCGACACGCCGAGGCATTGGCCCGAAACGGCGCCGATCGGCCGGCGCATCCGCAGACCGGCTACGCGCGCAGCGGCTGCAGCGGGAGGAAGCGGCCGTGGATGGTCTCAAGGCGGGGGCGCACTGCGGTCCGGCTCAAAGCATTGCGCAGCCGGATGCCGCGGCGGCAAACGGCGGGCACTGACCGCCCCTTACGCCGCACTACGCTGGGACGATGTTCGCGCT
This sequence comes from Microterricola viridarii, assembly GCF_001542775.1. Taxonomy (GTDB): domain Bacteria; phylum Actinomycetota; class Actinomycetes; order Actinomycetales; family Microbacteriaceae; genus Microterricola; species Microterricola viridarii_A. The sequence continues at coordinate 3,564,822 of NZ_CP014145.1, read as the reverse complement.
GGTCGTCGTCTCTGTTCTGCTCGGCGCCTTCGCCCAACGCATCACCGGCATGGGCTTCGCGCTTGTGGTCTCCCCCATGCTCGTGATCCTGCTCGGGCCGTTCGACGGCGTGCTCATCGTGAACCTCTGCGGGGTGCTCTCCTCGCTGCTGATCATCCCCCGGGTCTGGAAGCACATCGAGTGGCGCACCTTTGTCTGGCTCGCGGTGCCCGCCCTGCTGGCGATCGTTCCCGGATCGCTGCTCGCGGCAACGCTCGGCGGCCCCCAGCTGCAGCTCGGTGTCGGCCTCCTCGTGATCGCCGCGCTCACCGTCTCGCTCGTCGTCACCCGCACCGAGCACACGATCCCCCGCCGCCCGGCCGCGATAGTCGCCGGGGCGGCATCCGGGTTCATGAACACCGCCGCCGGCGTCGGCGGCCCGGCCCTCAGCGTCTACGCGGTGTTGACCCGTTGGCCGCAGGCGCAGTTCGCGGCGACGCTGCAGCCCTATTTCGTGGTGATCGGCTCGGCTTCGCTGCTGACCAAGTTCGTCTTCTCAGGCGGGGCACTCCCCCAATTGGAAGCCAGCAGTTGGCTGTTCGTCGTGCTGGCACTGCTGGCCGGGCTCGGCCTCGGCGAGCTGCTTCATACCCGCATCAGCCACCGCGCTGCCCGCACCGCCGTGATCTGGATCGCCTACCTCGGCGGCACCGCGGCCGTCGTCGACGGCGCGCTCGAGCTGCTCGGCTGACCGGCGCGGGCTGCCCCGGCGCACCACGGCCGCGGGCTTGTTAAGCGACGGATGCCGGTGCCTCCCGTGAAACGGGCGGCACCGGCATCCGGTGAATCAGGCTCGACCTAGTCGATCAGATCGTGACGCACGATGATCTCGTCGCGGCCGGGGCCGACGCCGATGACCGACATGCGCGAGCCGCTGATCGCCTCGATGGCGAGCACGTAGTCCTGCGCGTTCTTGGGCAGGTCCTCGAATGTGCGCGCGCCCGTGATGTCCTCGGTCCAGCCGGGGAACTCCTCGTAGATCGGGGTGGCGTGGTGGAAGTCCGACTGCGACACGGGCACCTCGTCGTGGCGCACGCCGTCGACGTCGTAGGCGACGCAGACCGGGATGGTCTCCAGACCGGTGAGCACGTCGAGCTTGGTGAGCACGAAGTCGGTGACACCGTTGATGCGCGCCGTGTAGCGGGCGATCGGGGCGTCGTACCAGCCACAGCGGCGCGGGCGACCGGTGGTGGTGCCGAACTCGAAGCCGTTGGAGCGCAGGAACTCGCCGGACTCGTCGAACAGCTCGGTCGGGAACGGGCCGGCGCCGACGCGGGTCGTGTACGCCTTGACGACGGCGATCACGCGGTCGATCTTGTTCGGTGCGATGCCAGAGCCGGTGACGGCGCCGCCGGAGGTTGCGTTCGACGAGGTGACGAACGGGTAGGTGCCGTGGTCGACATCCAGCATCGTGGCCTGGCCGCCCTCGAACAGCACGGTCTTGCCGGCCTCGAGCGCCTGGTGCAGCGTGAGCGCGGTGTCGTCGACCATCGGGCGCAGGCGCTCGGCGTAGCTGAGCAGCTCGTCAACGATCTCATCGACCGAAATGGCGCGACGGTTGTAGACCTTGACCAGCAGGTGATTCTTCTGGTCGAGGGCGCCCTCGACCTTCTGCCGCAGGATGTTCTCGTCGAAGAGGTCCTGGATGCGGATGCCGACGCGGTTGATCTTGTCGGCGTAGCTCGGGCCGATGCCGCGACCGGTGGTGCCGATCTGGCGCTTGCCGAGGAAGCGCTCGGTGACCTTGTCGAGCGTGCGGTGGTACTGGGTGATGACGTGCGCGTTGGCGCTCACCTTGAGCTTGGAGACGTCGACGCCGCGCGACTCGAGGGCGTCGAGCTCCTCGAACAGCACCTCGATGTCGACGACAACACCGTTGGAGATGACGGGCGTGACGTTGGGGGTCAGGATGCCGGAGGGCAGCAGGTGCAGCGCATACTTCTCGCTGCCGACGACCACCGTGTGTCCGGCGTTGTTCCCGCCGTTGAACTTGACGACGTAGTCGACGCGCGAGCCGAGCAGGTCGGTCGCCTTGCCCTTGCCCTCGTCGCCCCATTGGGCGCCGATCAAAACGATTGCTGGCATGTGTTGCTAGTCCTCTCCTCGGATGACAAAGGCTTCAGTGGGCGGCTGCGCTGCCGCGAGCATCTCGGGTGTGATCACCGGCAAGAGCTGGGTGGTGGTGTACTTCATCTCGATGCGCTGCACGGCCTCTGGATCGACGCCCTGCAGGAAGTCACCCAGGCGGTCGGCCTCGTCGTGTGCGCCGATGGCGCTGGCCGCGCGGCGCAGCGCGTAGGCGGCGCGCAGGGCGCCGCGGTTGGAGCGATGCGACCACGAGACGGCGTCGCCGGGGTGCCAGCCGGCGGCCGCGAGGGCGTCGAGTCCGCGCGCGTGGGCGACGGAGGCATAGGCGTAGGCGTCGAGCAGGCGCCCATCGGCGTGGGCGATGTCCGAGAGCTCGGCCCAGACCAAAGGGGATTCCGGATGCTGGAGGGCGAGGTCCGCGACCTCGTCACGATTCGCTGAAGCGAGCGCCTCACGCACAGCGGGCGCGTCGGGCAGTTCTGTCTCGGCAGGGCCGAGCGAGTTGTCGCCAGTCACACTCCACCTTATCGCGCCCAGCTCCAACACCCGGTTAAGGAGTCTCGGATGGGCGCGGGCGCTACATCCACTTCTTGCGCTTGAAGGTGAGGTAGAGCGCCGCAGCGAACGCGATCATGCCACCGACGGCGAGCGGGTAGCCGAAGGCCCAGTGCAGCTCGGGCATATTGTCGAAGTTCATGCCGTAGACGGCGGCGATCAGGGTCGGGGCGAACAGGATCGCCGCCCAGCCCGAGATCTTCTTCATGTCTTCGTTCTGCCGCTGGGAGACCAGCGTCGCGTTCACGTTCAAGATCTGCGAGAGCGAATCGCGCAGCTCGGAGACGCGCCCATCGACCAGCGTCAGATGATCGGCCACATCCTGCAGGTACGTCTGCAGCGCGTCGGGGATCCCGTAGCGGTCGAAGCCCTTCCGCAGCGCCGCCACCACATCCACCAGAGAGGATGTCGCGTGCCGCAGGTCGATGACCTCCTGGCTCAGCCGGTAGATGCGTTCGGCGACGGCGGCGTCGCCGCTGAACACCTGCCGCTCGATCTGCTCCTGGTCGATCGCGAGGCCGCGCAGCACCGGGGTGTAGCCGTCGACGATCACGTCAAGCAACCGGTAGACGACCGCCTCCGGCCCGAGCCCAAGCAGCTCCGCGTCGTCGAGCAGCGTGTGATCGGCAGTCTCGGCGTTGCGCGGCAGCGTGGCGTCATCCGAGCCGTCGACCCATCGGCCGTCCTGGCAGAGCACCGCCACCGAGTTCGGGCGCACGAGCACATGGAACTCGGAGAAGTCGACCTCTTCGGCCTCATCCACGTAGCGCGCCGACCGCACCACGAGGAAGAGCACGTCGCCGTAGCGTTCCAGTTTGGGCCGCTGGCCGGCGACCTGCAGGTCTTCGACGAGCACCGGGTGCAGGCCCCAGGCGTTGGCCAGTTCCGCGATGTCGTCGACCGTTGGAGCGGGGAACAGGCAGAGCGCGATGCGCCCGGGCGCCTCCTGGGAGAACCGCAGCGCGTCAGCGATCGACGTGTGCGGCGGCGCGCTGGTCAACCGGCCGTCCACGACGTAGGTGGTGCGCCGCGTCGTGCCCGGTGCGGCGGGGGGCTGGCCGGCGCTGCCGCGGCGGAACAACCCGGCCCGTCGCGGGGATGATCCGTCGTGCTGTCGCTGAGACATCTCGCTTGCTTTCGTTGTGGCGGCCAAGAGGCTTCCCCGCCAGACTACGCGTCGCCCGCCCGCCGCCATCCCGCCCCGGCCCGCCGCCCGCCCGCCGCCCGCCCGCCGCCCGCCCGCCGCCCAGGTCCGTTGAGAGCGGTCAAATGGCCACCTGGAGGCCCGGAAAGCGGCCATTTGACCGCTCTCAACGGAATTTGGGGGGCGGGGGGTCAGGCTGCGTCGAGGTTTAAGCCGGCGAGCACCAGCAGGGTCGCGGGGCTCACGGTGAGCAGCACCGGGTTGGCGCTCTGCGCGAGCCCCTTCCAGATCTGGTTGCTGCCGCCGGTGCGGCCCCACATGCCGGGCTGGCGCGTTGAGCGGTTGAGGTCGAGGTAAGACGACGTCGCGCTCTTCAGGTGGCCGTCGGACTCCTGCGCCCAGACCTGCGCGGCGTTCGTCGGCGAGCAGGCGGTCATCCGCACCGGGGTGCCGGCCTCGACGCAGAGGTCGGGCCGCGCCTCACTGTGGATGGCTCCGCGGGCATCAAGCACCCAGCGCTGTGTCGGCGCATCGGAACAGGCGCTCTTCAGCGCATCGACGCTCACCCGCAGCGTGCCACCGTCGAGGGTGAGGCACAGCCCGTTGTCGACGGTCACGTTGCCGCCGCGCGGCAGGGCGACGCGGCCGCCTTCGCTCAGCCCGTTCGCGGCGAGCAGCGCGGCGAGTTCGGCGGTGACTGCCGCGTCGCCGGCGCCCAGCGCATCACGGTGCGCCGCCACGAAGTCGTCGACGGCCTGCCCCGCAGCGACGGAGGCACTCCAGCGCTCCAGCACGGCGCGGGCGGCGGGGCTCAGACCGCTCAGGTCGTCCTTCCAGCTGTCGTACGCCAGGCGCATGTCGCTGCTGAGAACGGGCACGGCCGTGTTCGCGATGCCGAGCAGTGCGGTGTCGAGCTCGGCGACCTCCACGGCGCGCAGCGCCTCGTAGCCGGCGTCGCCGCCGATGGTCACAGCTGGGCGCATCGGCGGCAGGTCGGTGGCGATGCTGATGCTGTTGCCGAGCTGGGTGGTGACCCCGGCTGCGCGGCAGAAGAGCTCGGCGCCGGTGGGCTTGGCGGCATCCGCCACGTTGATGTTGAACTGCTTGATGCCGTCCCGCGCGTCGAGTGTGGTGTGCTCGACGCGGCCGTCCTGGTAGCTCACGCTCATCCAGCAGCTCCGCGCGGCATCGGTCGACGTCGGATCGCTCTGCGGCAGCGCGAAGACGTTGCCGTAGTTGCTGCGGAAGGCGGGGTAGAGCACGGTCTGCGCGGGATTCTGCGGGTTGTAGCCGCCCAGCAGCGTGAAGACCGGGACCCCGACCTCGGCCGGTTTGGCCGCGGTGAACTTCGGGTCGGCTGCCTTCGCGTCGACGGCGGTGCCGGTTCGGGCGTTCCAGCTGCGATAGCCGCTGGGGAACGCCGTGTCTGGCACCGGCTTGACGAGCGCCTTCTGGATGACGTTCGCACTGTAGCCGGTGTGCAGGGTGTACCGGCTCAGCGTGCTGCTGTTCTCTCCACCCGACATGGCGTCGCGGTGGTAGTTGTACTGGCCGGCGTAGTTCTGCGTGAGGTAGGCGCCGTTCGCCTCGGTGCCGGCCGGAGAGAAGGCCCGGTTCGCCACAAGGTTGGAGCGCATCCTGTCGCGGTAGGCGATGTAGCCCCAGCCGCTCTCGCTGTGGTGCACGGCGTTCAGGACCTTCGCGTCGCCTGCGGCCGCTGCGTTCCAGCCCGGGTAGTGGCCGAGGCCGTAGGAGTGCCCGAGTTCGTGGCTCAGCTCATTGCCGGCCGAGCTGAACAGGGTGGCCATGCCGTTGCCGCCGCTCAGGCCGTGGCATTCGGTGCGCGGGTCGGCGTCGACGCTCTTGTACAGGCCGCAGGCGTGGTGGATGATCCGTTCGTTGAAGGTGCTCGGCTGCGACTGGTTCATCAGCGAACTCGTAATGCCGAAGTTCGCCAGGTTGATGCCGGTGCTCACCTGCGCCTTGCCAACGTTCTCACGCATGTCACCGTCGTACGCGCCGGCGTTGGTGGAGTCGCTGGCGCCCGGGGCCTCGTAGATCTTGCCGGATGCGACGATCACCTTGTCGAGCCGCACCGGCTCGTAGACGGCGAGGTGCAGCTTCGCGACGGGGATCGTCTGGAAGTAGTCGGCCGCGGCCTTCTCTGGCTCGTTGAACATGTAGTGGTCGTTCGACGACGGGTAGTCGGTGAGCATGCCGAGCTCGATGGAGCTGATCACAATCTCCGTCGGCGCGGCGAACTCGATCTGGTCCGCCGCGAGCAGGCCGCGCGCGGGTGCGGTCGCATCGGCGCCGTCCTCCCTGCCCGCGCTGAAGCGGAGCTCGAGGCCGGGTTTCATCCAGTTCCAGGGCAGCTCGACGGTGAACGCCTTGAGCGTGTAGACGACATCCTCGCGGCCGTTCTGGGCGGCCATGTCGGCGCGCGGGATGAGGGTGGGCTCGGCCATCGGCAGCTCACCGAGCTGGACGCCGGCCACACTGGCCGTCACACGCACGGTGTCACCCGCCGGGAGTGCGGTGAGCGGCGAGAACAGCAGCAAGGCTGAACGCTCGGCGACCAGTGTCGGCATCGACCTGACGGTGTTGCCCCGGGGGTCGATCGTGTGGGTCTGCGCGAACTCCACCTGCCCGGCCAGCGCACCTGTGAGGTCGTTGCGCAGTGCGCGCTCCGCACCGGTGGCGGTCGTGTCATGGAAGCCGAGGGCGTTGAGTGCGGGGGCGGCCGGCTTGGGCGGCTTCGGCTGGGCGGGCGGCGTGGGAGTCGGCGTCGGGCTCGGCTCCGGCGTCGCGGACGGTTTCGGGCTCGGCTCCGGCGTCGCGGACGGTTTCGGGTCTGGTTCCGGCAGCGGCGCGGGGTCCGGAGCCGCGGACGGTTCGGGGCTCGGTTCGGGCTCCGGCTTCGTAGACGGCTCCGGGCTCGGTTGGGGCTCTGGCTTCGCGGACGGTTCTGGAGCCGGCGTTGCCGACGGCTCCGGCAGCGGCGCCGGGCTGGCCGTGGCGGTCGGCTGGGGTTTCGGCGTCTTGTCCGGTTTCCCGGTCGGCCGGGGCTTCGGCGCGGCCAACCCGGAAACGGGTCGCTCAGTGCCACCGGTCGCGGGCTTCTGCGGGTTGCCGGCCGACGGAACCGGCTTCGCACTGTCGTGCTTCTGCGCGGCCGTTTGCTGCGGCGCCGCACTTGCGGAACGCGTCGAGGAAGACTCCGCTTCCACGGTGCCCTGCTGCGGCGCGGCTAGCCCGGCACAGGCGGCGAGACTCACGCAGACCGAGACGGCGAGCCCCAGGAGCAGTGCGTGTTTCGGCGTGCGAACAGAAGAATGCCGCGGCATGTGAGCCCCCCAATGAGCCGACGCCGAATCAAGCCTGCGCGCGACCGTGCGTGCGGACTGGGCGCCATCGAAGGACTATCGGCCGAGAAGGCCAGATTGTGAGAGCCGCGGCGCATAAGTCGCCGTGTGACGCTGGCCCGGGGTTTCGACAGGCTCAACCAGCGGGACGGGGCTCAACCAGCGGGACGGGGCTCAACCAGCGGGGCGGGACTCAACCAGCGGGAAGGGGCTCAGCGTGGGGCGAATGCACCGCTCAGCGAGGCGAGGATCGCCGCGGCGACCTCGTCGCGGCTGCGCTCCGGCTCGAACACGAGCCATTCCAGGCCCGACATCAGCACGGCGCCGAACACACTGGCGGCCATGATCGTGCTGGTCCCGGATGCCGGGGCAGCGGCATCCGGGGCCACCGCGCCGGCGCCGGCCTCCTCGATGGCCTCGGCGAAGACGGCAAGCGCCTCGTGCCGCAGCGCGAACAGCGTCTTCTGCCAAGCCCGATCGGTGCGGAAGATCTCGCTCGCCATCAGCTTGGCCAGCGCGGCGTTCGCGGCGATCCGGTCGAGCAGGGCGCCCACGAGCGCCTCGATGGCCTCCCAGCCGACGAGTGTGCCGCGGGCCGCCCGCAGGTTCTCGGCGAGCGCGCCGACGCCCTCTTCGAGCAGCGCCTCGAACAGCTGATCCTTCGAGCTGAAGTTGTAGTACAGGCTGCCCTTGGCCACGCCGGCGCGTTCGGCGACGTCATCCATCGTGGTGCCGGTGATGCCCCTGGTCGCCGCCAGCTCGAGGGCCGCGTCGAGAATGGCGCGTTTCGTTCCGCTGGAGCGAACCATGGGGCATCAACCGTTCTGTAACTGGGGGTCGGGCTAGATCGAGAGCTCGGGGTGCAGACGGGCAACCGTCCACATCCGCTGCTTCCCGGCGCTCCAGGCGCTGATCGCCAGCGAGCCGACGAGCGTGCCGGCAAGCACGAGCACCGAAATCCACAGTCTAGAGTCCACACCGCCGGTGATCAGCTCGCGCAGCCCGCTGACCACATAGGAGGCCGGCATCCACGGGTGCAGCGCCTGGAAGAACGCCGGTGTCGTCTCGACCGGGTAGGTGCCGCCAGAAGAGGTGAGCATCAGCATGAGCAGCACCAAGCTCACCACGCGGCCGGCCGCCGTGCCGAGCAGGATGATGAACATCTGCTGCAGCGCGAGGAAGGCGAGCGTGACCAGGAACATGAATGCCGAGGTGGCCAACCAGTACTGCGGCTGCAGCCCGATGCCGTAGACGAGCACCAGCACCATGATCACGACCTGGCCGGCACCGATCGCCACGGCGGGCAGGAAGCCCGTCATGACGGCGCGGATGCCGCTGGCTCCGGCCGCGAGGGCACGGGCGGGCAGCGCCCGCAGGATCAACCAGGTGATGAGCGCGCCGACGAAGGTGGCCAGGGCGATGAAGAACGGGGCGAATCCCTCGCCGAAGCCCTCCGACTTGTTCTGCCAGCTCTCGTCGAGAGCGACGGGGTCGGAGAGAACGGTGGCCTTCGCATCGACATCGGTCGAGGTCATCGCGGGGATGGCGTCGCCGCCCTCGCCGAGCTTCTGTGCCAGCTCCTGGCTGCCGTCGGCGAGCTTGCCCGCGCCCTCCTCGAGTGCGGTGCCGCCCTCGACGAGCTGTCCGCTGCCGTCGACCAGGGTGCCGGTTCCGGCGCTCAGTGTGGCTGCGCCGTCGGCGAGGGTGGCGGCACCGGATGCCGCGGTGGAGACACCGTCGGCCAACTGCTGCGCCCCGGCCGAGAGCTGTGCTGCACCGTCGGCGAGCTGGGCGGCGCCGGGGGCTCCGGCGCTCAGCTTGCTGGAGAGCTCGCCGACACCGGCGGTGAACTGCGCGCTCAGCCCGGCGTAGCCCTGCACCTGAGTTGCGGCGCCGGCGCTCTGTGTGCCGAGCTCGGCCGCACCGGCCTGCAGCTTCTGCAGGCTGGGCAGGAATGCGGTGGCCGGGGTGCCGGCCGGGGCGGCCTGCATGGCGGCGACGAGCTGGTCGATGCCGCCGGAGACCTGTCCGGCGCCCGCGGCGAGTGCCGCCGTGCCACCGGCGATGGTCTCGGCGCCCGCGGTGAGCTGCTGCGACTTGTCAGAGAGTGTTGCCGCTCCGTCGGCCGCCGCCTGCATGCCGCCGGAGAGGCTGTTGGCGCCGGCGACGAGGTCGCCGGACTTCGCGGCCAGGGTTCCGGCCCCGCTGTTGAGCGTGGCCAGGCCGCCGGAGAGGCTCGCGGCCCCGTCAGAGAGACGGCCGGCGCCGGCGTCCAGCGACACCGCGCCGTCGGCGAGCGAGCCGAGCCCGACGATCAGCGTGCCCGCGCCGTCACGCGCGGTGGTCAGGCCGTCGGCCAGCGTGGTGGCTCCGTCGGCGGCGCTGCGGATGCCGTCACCGGCGTCGTTCAGGCCGACCAGCAGCACGTTGGCTGCCTGCTCTCCGATCTCTGCCGACACGGCCGAGCGCAGCTGCGCCATCGCCGAGGTGCCGAGCGTCGAGGCGAGGAAGCTGTTGGCGTCGTTGTAGTCGACGGCCACGATGGCCGGCGTTGGGGTGTCTGTGCCGACCGAGATGGCGTTGGTCGAGAAGTCGGCCGGGATGGTGACCGAGAAGTAGTAGTCACCGTCGGCGACGCCGCTGTGGGCGTCTGCGGCATCCGTCACCTGCCAGCCGAGGTCGCCGCCGTCGAGCAGGTTGTCGACGACGTCGTTGCCGGCGGTGATCTTCTCACCGTCCTTCACGGCGCCGGTGTCCTCGTTGACGAGGGCGACCGGCAGGTTCTTCAACTCGTCGGTGGGGGCCCAGAAGGCCCAGAGGTAGAGGGCGCCGTAGATCAGCGGGATGAACAGCAGCACGGCGACGGCGATCTTCGGCATCACTCCCTTGCGGAAGCGCTTCAGTTCGGTGCCGGGTGAGAGAACGGCGAGCATCAGGCGAGCTCCTTCGTGAGTTCAGCGAGGCCGTCGACGTCGGCGGTCGGTGCGGTCTGGGCGGCGCGAGGGCCGGCGGGGGCGTTCGCGGCCAGGCGGAGCACCCGGGGCGCGATCCCCAGCTCGTGCCAGATCGCGTCGTCCGGTGCGGCGACGGATGCCACGACGGCGGTCGCCGGCCGGCCGGCCGTTCCCCGCTCGAACGAGTCGCGGCTGAGCGCGTCCAGGCGCGCCCAGAGGGCGGCGCGGGCGGCGGGCGACTGCAGCTGCTCGACCTGGTCGAAGAACAGGATGCGCGGGCCGGACATCAGTGCGAGGGAGACGCGCAGCAGTGCGGTCTGGGTCTCGTCGAGGTCCCAGACGAGGGAGTCCGCCGTGGGGATCGGGGTGGCGCCGGGCTGCCCAGGAGCGCCGAATACGGGCAGGCAGACGCGGCGCACGGTGGCGTCATCCGCCCGGGGAATGTTGCGCCACCAGGGCGAGAGCCACGCCTGGCGCTCGCGGATGGCGGCGCCGATCGTGACCGACTCCTCGAGAGCGTCGATGTCGTGGAAGCCGGCGATGGCCGTGGCCTTCTGCACGGCGCGGGCCTTGCGGGGCAGCTCGTGCCCGAGCACGGTGAGACTGCCGGTGCTCGGCTTCATGCGCCCGGCGAGGGTGAGCAGCAGGCTGGTGCGCCCACTGCCGGCCTCGCCGGTGATGATGGTGAGTCCGTCTGCGATCTCGCCGCTGAACGGTCCGTAGACCCGGCCGCGGCCCCCGTTGAGGGCGAGTTCTTTCGCCCGCACTATCGACTGCACGTCGATCCTTCCGATTGTTCGTGGTGCCAGAGAGTTTTTGTACTGACTAGTCAGTTTAAGCACGTGCGGGCGATTCACGCAAACGCCGTGCCTCAGTGCCCTGTGCAGCACGAAACCCGCTGCCTAGGATTGAGGCCACCGAGGAGGCCACATGCTCGTCACGCTCGAAGAGGCCAGCAAGGGGCGCGATGGCGCAGCGCTCCCCCCGCTGAGCGCCCGCTACCGCACAGGCTCGGCCACGCTGGTCGCTGCCGAGACCGAACGCCGCCCCGCCGTGTTGGCGCTCATCGCGAGCGGCCGCATGCGCCCGGATGCCGGTGCCGTGCGCATCGACGGCGCCGTCGACAACGCCCTGCTCAGGCGCCGGGTCGCCGTCATCGACGCCCCCGAGGTGAACGACCCCGTCGGCGAGGTGCCGCTCTCGGCCGTTGTCGCGGAGGAGCTCATGTTCGCCGGGCGGCCCTCCCACCCGCTGGCCACCTCGCGGATGCTGGCCACGCTGCAGGCCAGCGAGTGGGGCAAGCACGCGATCGCCGACGTGCCGCCTCGCGTGCGCATCCATGTGCTGACCGAGCTCGCCGTGCTGCGGAAGGGCGTGCAGGGACTGGTGCTGACGGCGCCGGACCGGCACGGCGGCGACCCGCTGGCCTGGTGGCAGATCGCACAGAAGCTGGCCAGCCGGGGGCTTGCGGTTCTGGTGGTGTGCGGCACCGCCGCGCAGAGCGTCATCGATGCCGATGCGCTCGCACAGGAGCTGGCCGCGACGGGTGACTTCGAAGACAACGCCCTGGACAGGGAGCAGCCATGAAGATCCCACAAATGGTCGCGACCGAGTTTCGCCGGCTCACCCGCAGCACGATGCCCATCCTGGCCTTGCTCGCGCTCAGCATCGTGCCCCTGCTCTACGGCGGGCTCTACCTCTGGGCCAACCAGAACCCCTACGACAAGCTCAATGAGATCCCGGTTGCCCTCGTCGTCGAGGACACGGGCGCAGAGGCGGCGAGCGGCCCCGTCAACTACGGCGAGCAGATCGCGACAGAACTCCTCGCCGACGCCACCTTCGCCTGGCACCGGGTCACAGCCGCCGAGGCCAAGGCCGGCATCGACAGCTCGCGCTACGACTTCAGCGTGACGTTCCCCGCTGATTTCTCGGCGCGGCTGCTGAGCACGGCCAGCAGTGACCCGCAGCAGGCCTCCGTCATCCTCACCACGGATGACGCCAACGGCTATCTCTCCGCAACCATCGCGGGCCAGGCCATTAAAGAGATCCAGCGGCAGATTGTCGCCGCCGTCAACAAGCAGGCGGCGACCCAGTTCCTCGATGGGCTCGCCACGATCAGGGGCGACCTCGTCACGGCCGTCGACGGCACGGACCAGCTCGTGGCCGGGGCGGCGCAGGCCAGCTCAGGCGCCGCGGCCCTGGCGAGCGGCACCGCTCAGATCGCCACGGGCGCCGCGACACTTCGCGATGGTCTCGGCACCCTCGCGGGCGGCGCGGCGGCCCTGCCCGATGCGACGAGCAGGCTCGCCGGCGGCGCCGACCAGGTGGCCGCCGGCAACGCCGAGATCGCGCGCATCGCCGACGAGATCGGAGGGGTGACCCAGGGGGTTGTCAACGATCTGCCCGCCGTGCGCGCCGACATTGCGGCGCGGCTCAGCGCCGCCGGCCTCAGCGAGGCCCAGGTGGCGGCGGCCCTGGCCGCGCTCGATCAGATCGGCGCACGCATCGACGACGGCAATGCGCGCGTGCAGGGCGCCGTCGGCAAGCTCGACGAGCTGGCATCCGGCAGTGAACAGGTCGCCGCCGGGGCGACGGAGCTCGCCGACCGGGCGCCGGCACTGGCGCAGGGCGCGCAGGATGCCGCGACCGGGGCGGCAACGCTGGCAGACGGCGCCGGCCAGGCCGCGAGCGGCGCCGCAACGCTGAGCGCGGGGCTGCCCGCCCTGCACAGCGGCCTGGAGTCGCTGGCCAGCGGGCTCGGCAACGGCGTCAACCAGATTCCAGACTCCACGGCGGAGAGCCGCCAGCGCCAGGCGCAGGCGATCTCCGACCCCGTCGCGATCGACACCAGCCAGGTTGCGGCCGCCGGCACCTACGGCGCGGGCCTCGCGCCGTTCTTCATCGCGCTGGCCGCATGGATCGGCATCTACGCCCTGTTCCTCATCGTGAAGCCCGTCTCGCACCGGGCGATCACCGCACTGCACTCCCCGATCAAGATCGCCGCAGCCGGCTGGCTGACCCCGGCCATCATCGGAACGCTGCAGATGGCTGGGCTGTTCTTCGTCGTCGCCGTCGCCCTGGGCTTCAACTTCTCGAATCCGCTCGGCAGCTACGGCATCATGGCGCTGTCTTCTCTGGTGTTCACGGCGATCATCCTCGCGCTGAACGTGTGGCTCGGCAGCGTCGGCCAGTTCATCGGGCTCGTGATGATGGTGCTGCAGCTGGTCACCGCCGGCGGGACGTTCCCCTGGCAGACACTGCCGGCACCGCTCGCGTGGCTGCACCACATCTTCCCGATGAGCTACACCGTCGACGCCATCCGGCAGCTCATGTACGGCGGCGAGGTCAGCCGCGCGTGGGCGGACGTGGGGGTGCTGGTCAGTTGGGGCGCTGTCGCGTTCGTGCTCGCCGCGCTGGGCGTGGCCCGGATGACGCACTTCCGCACCCTGCGCGACCTGGAACCCAGCCTGATCGGCTAGCGGGCGCCCGGGTGGCATCGGCGTCTGACCAGCCAGCGGAGAATCAGCCCGCGGAGAATCAGCTGGCTGCGGGGCCGTCCAGCAGGCGCTGGGCGGCTGCGACGACGAGCACCTCGTCGCGCGAGCCGACGCCGAGCTTGCGGTAGAGGCTGCGCAGTTGCGACTTCACTGTGTTCGTCGACACGAAGAGCCGCTCGGCGATCGCGGGCACGCTGCCGGTGGCCATGAGCTCACGCAGCACCACCCTCTCGCGCTCGGACAGGCTGATCGTTCGGATGCGGCGCAACACCGCCGGTACGCTCTGGCCCAGAACCTTGACCGCCAGCTCGGAGCCGCCCGTCGCCGCCAGGGCGCGCAGGTCGCGGAGGTCCTCGACGGGCAGCAGCGCCAGCGGGGTCACCAGGCCGGAGCCGTCCAAGGTTGCCGCGAGGCTCTCCAGTGCGGAGCGCGCCTCCTCCGGGCGGCCGAGGCGGAGTCGGACGGCGCTGCGCAGGGCGGCGAGCTCGGCCTGCAGCCGCAGGGTGGCCGGCAGGCGCCCGGCCTCTGCAATCAGCGCGAGCGCGGCCTCCGGTGCGTCGCGCACCAGCTCCAGCCGAGCTCGGGCGACCAACACGGCCATCCCGGGCCGCTTCATGCTCGGCAGCGATGCCTCGGCGGCCTGCACGTTGCCCGCCGCGAGGTACAGCGTGCTCACGGCGATGTCGAGTTCGGCGCTCCCGCGAGCATCGATGTCGGTCCGGCCACGCCGGCGGTGCCGGGTGAGCTGCAGTCGGTTGATCCCGGCGATCGGCGCGCCGGAGTACAGGTCGAGCCGGGCCTGCGCCTCCGCGAAGAACGCCCAGTGTTCCAGGGTGGCCATGTTCCCGTCGACCACGCTGATGTGCGCCTGCGCCGCGCCGAACTCGAGCGCCTCGATCGCCAGCAAGGCCTGGGCGAGTTGATAGAAGGATCCGACGTAGCTGCCGCTCCACCCCCGGGGCCACTGTCGGGTTCGGCCTTCCGCGACGATGGCCGCCGCTTCCGACATCTCCCCCATGAGGGCGTGGGTTCCGGCCTGCACCGACATCGCATGCAGGCCGGCCGCGGAATCCACCGGCTGGCGGCAGCGCTGGAAAGCGGCGAGCGCGGCATCCGGTTCGCCGCCGTAGAGCAGGGACAGCCCGGCGTGCACCATGACGTCGGCGCCCAGGTGCCCGAGCTTCTCCCGCCCTTCCTCGTCGAGGGCCGCGAAACCGGCAACGGCGCTGGCAGCGGCCCGTGCCGCACGGCCACTCTGCGCCGTCACCCGCAGCGCGACACTCACCATCGCGTCGAGCGCGATCACCTCGGTGGGGGCCAACATCGGGCGCACAGCGTTCGCCCCGGAGAGCATGATGGCGAAGTATTCGAGCGCACGCGGGCGCAGCCGGGCGATCTGGTTGAGCGAGATGGCCAGCAGCATCGCGAGCACGGGATAGGAGCGCATGGTCTGCACCGGTATCGGCGAGAGCACCACGCGCACCTCATCGGCTCGCGACGAGACCAAGCTCAGGAAGCACTGCGCGCCGGCCAGGCTGGCCAGCTCGAGCTCGACGTTCAGGGCGGCGAGCAGGAACGCGCTCTCGGCACTGCCGTTCTCAAGCAGCCACCCGATGGCCGTTCTGCAGGCCTCGTCGGCGTCCCCCTGTTTGCCGAGTTCCCGGCGCAGGATGCCGCGCACCAGGGGCGTGAAGTGGAACACGCGCGCCGACGCATCGCCGGACCAGCCGCCGAGGCCCAGGCGTTCTGCCCGGCCGAGCAGCGCGGTCGCATCGGGGTGCTGCGGCACCTCCGGGGTGCCGGCTGTCGCCGTGCCGATCGGCTCGGGGATCCCTTCGGCGACGTTTTCGGCGCTCTTCTCGGCGCTCTTCTCAGCGAACTTCTCGGCGAGCCCGAGCGGCAACTCGTCGACGACGGAGGCCTGCAGCGCGAAGGCGAAGAGCGCTCCGTCGGCCTGCGCGAGTTCGAGCATGCGGGTGTCGGTCCAGCCGGCCGCCGCCAGCACGTGCCCGGCCAGCTCCTCGGCGCTCGGCCGATCCGGCCAGCTCGGGGCGCTCAGCACCGCACGGGTGGCACGGGGGTGGCCGGCGCTCGCCTGTCGCACCAGCCGCACCGTCTCGGCGTCGTCGGGGAGCCCCGCCGCGCTCAGCACGGCCGCTGTCTCTGCGGCCGTGAACTCGAGTTCGGCGCCATCGACGACGATCGAGTCAACGGCCAGGCGCACCTCCGGCGACTCGAACTGGCCGCGCTCGCGGGTGGCGACACCGACGGTCAGCGTCGGCACGACGGCGAGTACCGCGAGAAGCTCCCGGACGGTCTGGGGTGTGAGTGACTCTGCGCCGTCGAGGGCGAGGACCACGGGATGGTCGAGCCCGCGCAGGCCGGCTTGGATGAGCGGCACACGTGCGTGCGCGTCGAGCGATTCGAGCGCCGCGGGCAGCGCCGTGCCGCGCGCGGGGGTGCCGGCATCCCGCACACCCTGCAGCACCGCGCGCCAGAACGGCAGTGGGGCGGACAGGGCCTCGCCGAGATCCAGCCAGAGCAGGGCGCCCGACTGTTGCCGCGCCCACTCGGCGAGCAGGGTGGTTTTGCCGCAGCCGCTGCTCCCCCGGATCACCACGAGCGCAGCCGGCCTGCTCAATTTGCGCAGCAGGCGGGCCCGGCTGAGCACATGACGCTCCGCAAACGGGGCTGCCGGTTCGGTTTCTGGAGGGAGCATTCGGGGCTATCTCGGTTGAGGGGTTTCAACGAAACTATCACCGAACGAGGCGGGTGCCGGGGCAATGCCCCGGCACCCGGCCCTGGTTACTCGCCCGTGGCGGAGCTTGCGCGGCGGCGTCGACGTCGACCGACGATCAACAGCAGCGCGCCCAGCCCGAGGATCAGCGCCGCGGCGCCGGCGATTGTCGCCGCCTGCACGCCCGTGCTGCTCAGGCCACCAGCCGGCGGTGCGGTGAAGGTGTTCGTCACCGTCACCGTTGCCGCGCCGACGGCGCCACCCGCGATCACGAAGCTGGCGGTGGGGCCGTCGGTGACCTTGTCGCCGACGGTCACTGTCGTCTTCGTGGCGTTGCCGGTGTCTGTTTCGGTGACGGTGCACTCCACGCCGGCCGGCAGCGCGTCATCCGTGAACGTCAGGTCCTTGCTGCCGCCGATCTCGTGCACGGCATCGCGCACGATCAGCCCGGGAGCCGGGTACTGCTCGTTGACCAGCACACAAGACATCGCAACCGGGAAGCTGCGCTTCACGGTGTCTGCCGCGGTGCCGTCGACGACCTTGCGCAGCGTGACGGATGCCGCGGCGAACTCGTTCACGACCGACACCGTGTTCGCCCCGCCCACGGCGAGCAGTGGGTCGAGCGCGAGGCTGAGCCCGGTGACGGCCGTTGTGGTCGTGCCCTGCTCGGACACGATCGTGGTGCCGAAAGCACCGCGGGCGTCCGTCTCAGTGATCTCGCAGTCCGCGCGCTCCGGCAGCTGCGTCCAGCTGACGCTCTCGCCGGCTGCCAGCGTCTGCAGACGCGGCTCCGCAGCCGAGACCGCCTTGCCATCGAGGGTGCAGGACAGCGCGAGCTCGAACACGCCGTGGTCGAACGGCTGCCCGTCTGCCCCCTGGATCGTGGACTCCACCGTCTTCGTCGCGGTGACCGCGGCGAAGTTGAAGGTGTTCTCGACCACGAGCTCCGGCTGCGGCTGGTCTGCCGCGCCCAGCACGCTGGCGTCGGTCACCACCGTGAAGGTGTAGCCGGCGGCCGCGTCCCCGACGAGCGTCGTTCCGGCCCCGTCGGTGATCCGGCTTGCGCCGGCCCCGCCGTTGCCTGTCTCGGTGAGCGCGCACTCCGCGCCGGTCGGCAGGCCGGTGAAGAGAGCGGACGGGTTGGCCGCGCTCACTGTGCGTGCGCTGCCGCCCGCGATCGCGATCGACCGGCCGCCCAGCGTGCAGCTCAGGTCGAGGGAGAAGTCGCCGGTGCCGAACGTCGCGGCCGCGTCACCGACGACGGCCTTGGTGACGGCGAGCGAGCCGCTCAGGTACCAGTTGCTCACCGTGACGAGCGTGCTGCCGGCGTTCGGGATGGTGACGACTCCGACGGTGAGGTCAGAGCCATCGTTCGGCTCGATCACCACGGCGTCGGCGCCCTGCAGACCCTGCTCCGTGATGGAGCACTCTGTGCCGACGATGAGCTCTCCGAGGCTGGCGCTGAAGCCGTTGTCGGCGTTCAGGGCGAGCATCGTCGTCACCGGGCTCTCCCCCGGGAGGGTGCAGACCACGGCGATGTCGAACGTCTTGTCGGTGCCCACAGCCGCGGCGCCACCCTCAAGGCGCTTCTGCACGACCAGAGCCGAGGAGTCGAACAGGTTCGTGAAGCCGACCGTGTTCTGCAGTTCGCCCTTCGCATCGGCGCTCAGCTCGGGGATCTCCACGGTGCTGGTGGCCTGGTCGACGACCGGCGGGACCGTCGCGCCCACAACGGTCACGCTGCTCACTGTGCTGTCGGCGCCGCGGGCGTCGGTCTCGATGACGGTGCAGTCCGAGCGCGCCGGGAGCCCGGTGAAGTCGCGGTGCTGCCCCGCGTTCAGCGTGAACGTGGTGAGCGGCAGCACGACCGCGCCCTCGAAGGTGCACTGGGCGCTGAAGGCGAAGCGGGTCGGCAGGGTGCTGACCGTCGAACCGGTCTGCACCGTCTTCTCGACTCGCAGGCTCGCCAGCTCGTACACGTTCTCAACGGCGATCTCTGCGGCGTCCGTCGTGTCGGTGACGGTGACGGATGCCGGGGTGGCCGTCCAGGACGTCTGACCGGCGTCTGCCTCGTCGACCGAGCACACGCTGCCGAGCGGCAGGTCGTTCAGCGTCGCGGGAACCCCGGGCTCGAGCGTGACGACGCCGGCGTTCGGCAGCGTCAGAGCGGCACCCTGCCAGCTACAGCTGACAGTGGCGTCGAAGGTGCTCGGAGCGAAGGACGAACCAGCACCGGTCACGGCCTTGCTGATCTCCAGCGAGCCGTTCTCAAAGGTGTTGGTGATTTCAACCTCGACGGGTGACGTGTTGTCACCCACGACGACGACGCCGCCGTTCGGGCTGATCGACGAGCTCTGCGCGTGGCCGAGGCCGGTCTCGCTCACCGTGCACTCCGCGCCGGTCGGCAGCCCGTTGTAGGCGACGGGGTCGGCGACGGTCAGGGTGCGCTCTGCGCCGCCCGGGATGGCGATGGACTGGCTGACGCCGTCCACGTCCCGGGTGCAGGAGAGCTCGATCGTGTACTCGTCGTCGATGGCCGGGGCCAGCGACGCGGCAGGAGCGCCGGCCAGCAGCTTGACCACGTTCAGGGTGCCCGTGGTGAAGGTGTTCGTCACGGTGACCGCGGTGGGCGTGCTGGCGCTGGCGCCGACGGTGAAGCTGGTCGGCGAGAAGGCAGTGCCGTTTGCTCCACCCGTCTTCGACTCACTGACGGTGCAGTTTGCGCCGCTCGGCAGGCCGGCCACGTTCCACACCGGGGCGGTCTTGCTCAGCACCTTCGTGCCGGTGAACACCGTCTGCGGGGTGGCCGTGGCAAGCGTGCAGCTCAGTCCAACGGTGAAGGACTCATTGCCCCAAGCGCCGGATCCGTTGCCCGCGAGCTCCTTGGTGATGGTGGCAGCGCCGACGGTGAAAACGTTCTCCATGACGAGCTCGTTGGTGAGCTCGTCGTTGGCGTTGTCGGGCGTCAGCGTGAAGCTGGCGCTCCGGCCGTCCGTCGCGACCGCGCTCTGCCCGGTCTGGGTGAACACCGAGTTGCTGGATGCGGAACCGCCGGTTCCGGTCTCGGTGACGGTGCACGTCGCACCGGCGGGCAGATCGGTGAAGCTCTTGACGCCGTCGACGCCGAGCGAGAACGTCTCACTCAGAACGGTCGCTCCGAGGAACCGGCAGCTCGCGCTGAAGCCGAACGGGCCGGCGTAGACGATGTCTTCGGCCGCCTGGTTCTCGGCCCCGCCGTTGTCGACGGTCTTCGTGACCGAGAATCCGGCCGGCTGATAGGTGTTGGTCGCGACGATCTCCTGGAGCACGACGGTGCCGGTGTGTGCCGGGTTCGCGACGTTGGCGGAGAAGGAGCTGCGCAGCGCGGTTGCGGTAGGCGACGAGTAGCTGACGACGACGCCCTGCCCGGCCGGCACCTCGGTGAGCGTGCAGACCGCGTTCAGCGGCAACGTCACGTTGCCCTGGACGCCCGTGCCGCCGTTGAAGTTCAGCACGGTGCCGTCGGCCTTCAACCGGAAACGGCTGAGGTCGGTGGTGCCGTTGGTTCCGAGCAGCGGAACATTCACCCCACCCGAGGTGCACGCCAGCTGGAACGGGTAGTCCGTCGGGAACGGGGCGCCCCAGCTGGACTGAGCTCCGACAACGAGCTTGGACAGCTCGATCTGCCCGCTGGCCATGGCGACGCCGACGCGACGCGGCTGCGTCACCGTGCTCTGCACGAGCTTGCTGTTGTCTTTCCCGACGGATGCCGCGGAGACAACGTTCCACGCGATGGGGTCGACGCCCTGCGCTGCGGCCTCGGCGCGTGCCGCGTACCACGCGGTCTGGGTCAAGAAGTTGAAGCCGATGGTCTCGCCCGGGCGCACGGCGCCGCCGTCGGTGAACGTGACGACGAACTTGAGCGCGCGAACGCTCTTCAGCGTCGCGGCGGGGAGGGAGTTGTCGTACACCTTCCAGAGCGTGGCGTTGCGGTCGGCGATCTCTGCGGCGCAGGGGTCGTCGGGGGCGAGAGCCGTTCCGCCGCTGGAGGTGATGTCGGCCTCGTTGCAGATCCGGCTCGGGACGCGGTCGGCGTAGTAGGTGGTGACGACGGCCTTCGCCGAGTCGCTCAGGCCGCCGAGCTCCGCCTGCATGTCGCCGAGGTAGCTGGGGGTCCACAGCGAGCCTCGTGGGCCCGACACAGTGACACCCTCATCGCCCACTCCGGGCAGCACATCGATGCCGGTCAGCGTGACTGCGTCGATGTTGCCCGAGTTCGTGAGCTGCATGCGCCAGCGCTCCGAGCCGCCCGGCACCGTGATCGGCACGCAGGGGGTCGTGTAGTAGCCGTTGGCGGCGTTCGGGTTCTCGCAGTAGCTCGTGGCCACCTTGAGGGCGAGCACGCCGAGGTCGTCGCGCCCGGCGAGTCCTGCGCCCTCACCCTTGACCGACTTGACCACCTTGAGCGGAGAGGAGGCGGCGGGGGTCAGCGTGGTCTCGGAGGAGCAGGACGCGGCGTTCGACACCTGGGTGCGCCAGGTGCCGTTCTTGGAGAAATCACACGTGTCGAATGCGCGGTCGGAGACGGCCGTGATCGCGTTCGTCACCTGTGTGCCCGGCGTGACGAACGGGGTGGTGCGCAGCGTGAGCTTGGCCGTGATCTTGAGCGAGGCGCCCGGCGCGAACACGAATCCGGTCGGCACCGTGATGGTCAGCTTGCCGGTTGTCGCGTTCAGCGCCGCAGCAAAGCCGGTGGAGCTCTGCACCGCGCCGGCGCCGTTCTTCAGGACGAAGGTGTACGGCGAGACGGGGGTCTCGTCGGGTTCCTGCGTGGGCTCAACGAGCAGGGAGCCGGCGCCGTCGACCGTCAGCTGGTCGGTGAGCGCGAGACCGGTCATCGGCCAGGCGCCCTTGTTCACAATGTCAATGACGTAGGGGATCTCCTGGCCGGGGAGGAACGTGCCGAGCTTCGTGTCCGGTGTGGTGCGGTCTTCGCGCCCGTGCACCTTCGACACCGAGATCGCGTTGACCCGGTGCTTCAGCAGGGTCTGGGCGTTGGCGGTGGAGGCCGCCGTCCACACGTTGCCGGCGTCGTTGTTCCACGCGCCGGTGGCTGAGGCCTTCAGCACGTTGCTGATCTGGCCGCTCGTGGTCTCGCCCGGTGCCGGGGTGAGGCCGTTGCGGGTCGTCGGCACCAGCGTGTCCGTTGCATTGTTCACGTCGACGCGCAGCGTGGTGCGCCGCTCAACCCCGTAGCTTGCCGACGCCGTCGGGTTGCTCGGGCGCTCCCAGCCTGCGCCATCGGCGCGCTGGAACTCAAAGCGGACACCCCGGACGTTTGCCGCGGTGAACGGCGTGTCGAAACTGGCCGTCAGTTGCGCCGCGGTGATCGTCTGGCCGGCGGGTACCACCCACCTGTCGGCGGTGCGCCAACAGGCGTCCAGCACGGCGTTGCCTGCGCAGGTGGCGTTCAATGCGCCCGCACTCGCCGTGAAGTCCGTGCCCAGCAGCACGGAGACGCGCACTTGCTCGACCGGCTTCTTCAACGTGATGTTCTTGAAAGCGACGAAGTCGAAGGCGTTCCAGAAGGTCGGGGTCGCGTCATCCAGCTGCACCGTGGTGGTGCGCACGGTACCGGTCGGCTTCCCGGTCAGGGCAACGGTGTAGTTCGCCCGTGACTCATCCTCGTAGCGTTCTGCCGGGCTGATCGACTTGCTGGATTCAAGCCCGAACACGGGGGCAGCAATGGCCATGTCATCGAATGCCTCGGCCACAGGCGGGGCGGTCGGGTCGACGGCGGGGCTCTCCAGTTCGGCCAGCGCCGTGTTCACGTGCGGGGGGACAAGATCGGTCTTCGAAACGGGGGTGCCGCCCGTCCTGGTCAGCTCCCGGAGCTGGTACTCGAAGCGCAGATCACTGCCAGCGCCCGACGCGATGCGGCCGTCGTGCTGCACGACGACGCCGGTGACGTTCGCCAGTGCGCTCGACGTCTGCCCGTAGACGGCGACGAGCGAGGTGAGGACGGTGTCAGGGCCGACGGCGTGCTTGAGCGTCACCGTCGTTGTCGTCGTGCCGGCCGGCTGGGTGATCCCGACGATCCGGAACAGGTTGAAGTTCTCGTAGAACGTGTCGGCCGCTGTCGCGCTGGGGTTCGGGTCGGAGATCCGCAGCGCGTTCACCTTGCTGGCGGTATCGTTCGTCGCCGTCAGCAGGGCGGTGACGAGCGGGTACCGAGACGGGTCGGTTCCGGCCTGCGGGAGGCCGACGAGCGCGATGTCGGGCTGCTTGCTGCGATCGGGCTCGTTCTCGTCATAGTCGACGAAGCGCTTCGCGATCGACACGTTGAGCGGCTCGTCGATGATCACGATCTCGTCGTCGTCCGTCGAGCTGTGCGTGTAGCTGCCGGAGACACCCGTGGCGTCGACGGTGTTCACCACGGTGGCGGGGTCTGTCGAGTTGTACATCGAACCGTGCGTGTCGCCGAGCACCGCTGTGGTCGGTGTGGAGCGCAGGTGGGTGCGCAGCTGCATCACGAGGTCGATGGTGCGGCTGCGGCCGGTGGATGCCGCGACACCGGAGCCGACCTCGGGGTCGTCCATCGCCCGGATGACGGTGGCGCGGTCGGCGCGCTCCGCGAAGGTGAACCGCACGCCGAGGGTGTCCAGCTGCTCAGCCTCGGTGAAGTCGTAGCCGGGGAAGGAGCCGACGCACGGGGCGGCGGCGGTGCACACGCCGAGCGGCACCCAGGTGTCGCTGGCGTCGCTGTAGCGCTCGGCGACGACCTTGTCGAACTTCATCCACTGGTCGGTCATCGGGTTGATGCGCGTGACGTTGAATGCGTCGTACACCGAGGTGACGACGCTGCCGAGTTCGCCGACGCTCGCGGGATCGGTGACTGTGATGGTGTCGAAGGGGAAGTCCTGAGTGCCCCAGCTGAGGCGCACGGTGGAGGTGTCATCGGACTGCGCGATGAGCTCGTCCTTGTCCCACGCCTTCTCAACCAGGTCGGGTCCGTGATTCGGGCCCACTCCGTCATTGCCGAACGGCTTCAGCACGATCGCATCTGTTGCCGTGTCGGTCACAACCGGAACGACGGCGTTCGGGTTGCTCGCGGTGCTGCTTGCCTCGTTCTCAATGGTGACCGGCACACCGATCGGGCGTGTGGATCCACTGCCGTCGCGGAGCTGGTCGCGCAGCGCCACCTTGAAATAAGGCAGCACGTTGAAGCCGGGCTCGAGGAGCTTGCCGGCCACCGCTGGCTCGAACACGAACCGGATGCCCTGCAGTTGTTCTTTCAGCGCAGCGCTCGGCGTGTAGCTCCAGCCGGAGGTTCCGGCCGGCACCGGCAGTGGGAAGACGCCGGGCAGCGTCTTCCAGGTGGATCCATCCCAGTATTCCGGCGTCATCGTTGCGGAGACGGGCACGTCGACCGCGGTGATCTCCTTGAGGTCGAAATTGTTCCAGAATGCAGTCGGCGCGTCGCCGGCCACGGCCACGGCCGGGTCGCTGACCACGAGCGACTCCGCTCCGATGGTGGAGCCGGTCGCGGTGCCGTCATCCGGGGTCACCTTCGAGGGCAGCGATATCAGGGTGCTGGATCCGGGGGTGCCCCAGAGCTCGCCCTTGACGATGTTCTTGGAGATCTCGGTGTTCACGCGCTTGACCTGGCGAGCCAGGTCGGCGGCGGCGGAGTCGTCGGCGCTCTGGCCCTCTGCGTCGACAACCTCGGCGTCGACGATGTTGGTGGCCGTGACATCGACGAGAGCGTCTGCCGGCAGCGGCTGCGCGGTCACACCGAACGGCATGACGGCGTATTCACCCTGGTCCATCGAGCCGGTGAACGTGACGCTGAACCCGACGACGGTGCCGGCGGGCGATGCGGGGAGCGAGTCGGTGGTGCTGGTGGCCAGCGGCGCGCTGGAGCTGCCGTCGGCGTAGAGATACGTGATCTCGGCCGTGCTCGCGCCGGCCGGCCACTCGATGTCGGCGGCGACGAATCCGTCGAAATTCAGGCCCTGCTCGGCGAGGGTGAGGCCGCTCGCGCCGGGCTCTGCCACGGTCATCGTCGTGACGGTCTTGCCGGTGCTGGTGGCGCGCAGCGTGGCGGTGGTGGAGCTGCCCGGCATGATCGCGGTGCGAGCGAAGCTCTTCTCGACCGTCACCGAGGGCGGGGTGTTCAGCACGGCAACGGTTGCGGGAGCCTGCTTGGTGGCGGAGGCACCCTCGTCGGTGACCGTCGCATCAACCACGTTGGTGATCGTGAGCGGAACGTTGGGGGCGAGCGCCTTGACGTCGTCGTTGGTCGCGTAGCCGAGCACGATCGCGGCCGCGCCGTCTGCGGGTGTGACCGGCAGCTTGCCGGACGAGCTGGTGAAGGTGAACCGGGTGCCCTTGACGGTGGCGAGGTCAACCCCGTCGAACAGTGCGGACGTGTCGCCGGGGATCGGGCCGGCGGCGGCCAGCGTCTGCCAGTCGCCTGCGTCATCCAGCCACTCAATCAGCACGGTGTCAGCACCGGTCGGGCCGGCGATGGATGAAACACCGGTGAAGTCGAGGTACCCGAAGTTGGTGCTGCCTGCACCCGGGTCGGTCAGCGTCAGGCTGTCGACGGAGTGGTTGGACTTGTTCGCCGCGCCGATGGTGAACTCGACGGGCAGGCCGGGGGCCGCGGGAAGAGCGGCCGTCGGCTTCGCCGATTTGCTCACCGCGACGTCGAGCGTCTTGCTGACGTTGAGCGTTGCGTCCGCCGTGCTCTGGTCTGCCGGCGCGTTGTTGGCGGTCATGTGCGCCGTGTTGGAGATGACGCCGGCGAAGTCGGCCGACACATCGGCGGGGATCCGGACCGAGACAAGGATGGTGAGGCCGGAGGTGCCGGAGACGAGGCCACTGTCGCCCTCGGCGTTCTGGCGGGTGAAGTCGATCAGCACACTGTTGCCGGAACTGCGGTCGGCGTAGTACCCGGTTTGCAGGCCGACAACGCTCACGCTCTGCACGACCAGTGGAGCCGGGACGGCGTCGCTGAGCGACGCCTCCTGGCAGAAGTCGCTCACGGTGCTCGAGCAGGAGACCTTCAGCTCGTAGACGAAGTCGTCGCCTGGCGAGTACTCCGGCACGCCGGTCTCACCCTCGATCGATTTGATGACCTCAACGGTGGCGTCCATCTCTGCCGCGTTCGTCAGCGAGGGCATGACGAGGCCGCCGGCGACCAGCGCGACGACCGAGACCAGTGCGGCGGCGAAGGAAGCCACACGGGTGTGCCCGAGGAAGCGTCGACGCGGTGCACGGTGTGCGGGCGCGCTGGATCGAAAACGTGGAAAAGGCATGGGCATCCCTCGGGGCGGCGGATCGGGTGTGCAGCCCGGGCACGCGCGCTCTCTAACCGAGAATCTCGCGCACGTGCATAGCTAAGGCGGGCTACCGTTCCAGACTCGCAGCCGAGGCCGCGTACCCCAAATTGTCCCCCCTAATGAGGACTGAATTCACCCCGACAATCACCCTGTGTACCCTGAACGGGTGGCGGCATCTCGTCGATCGGGCCGCGGGCCCTAGTTCGCCGCGAAAGCCACGTGCTGCATCACCCACGAGTGCATCGTGACGGCGGCCGCCGCGCTCGCGTTGATCGAGCGGGTCGATCCGAACTGGGTGATCTCGACGACGGCGTCGGCCGCGGCGAGCGCCTCCGGCGAGAGTCCAGGACCCTCCTGGCCGAACAGCATGAGGCAGCGCTCCGGCCATGTGAAGGTCTCAATCTTGACACACCCGGGCACGTTGTCGATCGCGATGATCGGCAGGTTCTGCTCCGTGGCCCACTCGACGAGCTCATCGACGGTGCTGTGGTGCAGCACGTGCTGGTAGCGGTCGGTGACCATGGCGCCGCGCTTGTTCCAGCGGCGGCGGCCGACGATGTGCACAGTGTCGGCGGCGAAGGCATTGGCGCTGCGCACGATCGATCCGATGTTCATGTCGTGCTGCCAGTTCTCGATGGCGACGTGGAACGGATGCCGGTGCTCATCGAGGTCGGCCACGATGGCCTCCATCCGCCAGTAGCGGTAGCGGTCGATGACGTTGCGGGTGTCGCCGTGCTCGAGCAGCTCGGGGTCGTAGTGATCCTCGTCCGGCCATTCCTCGCGGCCGCCCGGCCACGGGCCGACGCCCCAGGTGCTCAGCTCGACGGTCGGGGTCGCCTCGGCGGCCTCACTCCGGGGCTCGGTTCCGTCACCCTGCGTCTGCTCACTCACCCCACAAGGCTACTTCGCCGCCGCCCCTCCCCCAGCCGCCCCGCAGGCGGACTCCGAGCCGCACGCGCCCGCAGCCATCGCACGTGAGCACACCCAGGAGGGACTTTTAGGGGTGCCTAAAAATTGCTATCTTTTAGGCATGCCTAAAATTCTCGACGATGAGCAGCGCGAGCCGGTGACCCCGATCGCCCAGACGACGCCGCGCGCCCCTCTGGGCGGGCCGGCCGCTCCCCCACGCCCCGGCCGTGCCGGGCAGCACCGCATTCTCTGGCTGCTCGGGCCCGCCCTCGTCGCCGGGGTCGCCTACCTCGACCCGGGCAACGTCGCCAGCAACATGACCGCCGGTGCCGAGTACGGCTACCTGCTGGTCTGGGTGGTCGTCGCCGGCAACGTGATGGCCTGGCTGATCCAGTACCTCTCGGCCAAGCTCGGCATCGTCACGGGCAAGAGCCTTCCGCAGCTGCTCGGCAGCGGCATCCGCAACCGCCACGCCCGCCGCGGCTACTGGCTGCAGGCGGAGCTCGTGGCCATGGCCACCGACCTGGCCGAGATCATCGGCGGTGCCGTCGCCCTCAACCTGCTGTTCAACCTGCCGCTGATCTGGGGCGGCGTCATCACCGGCACGGTGTCGATGGTGATGCTGGCCGTGCAGACCCGGCGCGGCCCGCGGGTGTTCGAGCGGGTGATCATCAGCCTGCTCGCCATCATCGCGATCGGTTTCAGCGCCGGCGTGTTCATCAGCCCGCCGGATGCCGGCAGCGTGCTGGACGGCCTGATCCCCCGCTTCGAGGGCACCAACTCGGTGCTGCTGGCCGCCTCGATCCTCGGCGCGACGATCATGCCGCACGCCATCTATGCCCACTCGGCGCTGGCTCGCGACCGTTTCGAGGTGCGGGCATCCGGCCTCACCACCCGGCGTCTGCTCACCGCCACCCGCTGGGACGTCTCGATCGCCATGGCCATCGCCGGCAGCGTGAACCTCGCCATCCTGCTGCTCGCCGCCGCGAACCTGCAGGGCGTCGCCGGCACCGACAGCCTCGAGGGCGCCTATGCCGCGCTGCACGACTCGATGGGCGCCGTCGTCGCGACGCTGTTCGCGGTCGGGCTGCTCGCCTCCGGGCTGGCGTCCACCTCGGTCGGCGCCTACGCCGGTGCTGAGATCATGCACGGCCTGCTGCACGTGCGGGTGCCGCTGCTGGCGCGCCGGCTCGTGACGCTGATTCCCGCGCTGCTGATCCTCGGCAGCGGCTTCGACCCGACGCAGGCGCTCGTGCTCAGCCAGGTGGTGCTGTCGTTCGGCATCCCGTTCGCACTGGTGCCGTTGGTCTGGCTGACGGCGAAGGCGGGCGTGCTCGGCGAGTACCGCAACCGCTGGATGACGACCGCGGCTGGCGCCGTGGCATCCGTGCTGCTCATCGCCCTCAACGTCACCCTGCTGGTGCTGCTGTTCGGCGGATAGTCTGGAGCCGATGACTGCCACGACCCCCGCCATCGAGGATTACCTCAAGACCATCTACGCGCACACCGAATGGCAGCCGGAGCCGATCACGCCCTCCGCGCTGGCCGGCAAGCTCGGCATCGCGCCGAGCTCGGTCACCGAGATGGTCAAGAAGCTGGCGGCGCTGGGCCTCGTCACGCACGTGCCCTACGGCGCGGTGCGACTGAACGAGCTCGGTACGACGCGGGCGCTCGGCGTGGTGCGCCGGCACCGGCTGATCGAGACCTGGCTCGTGAACGAGATGGGCTACACCTGGGACGCCGTGCACGACGAGGCCGAGGTGCTGGAGCACGCGCTCAGCGACCGCCTGCTCACGGCGATCGATGCCCGGCTCGGGCACCCGCGGCGCGACCCGCACGGCGACCCGATCCCCGCCGCTGACGGCAGCCTGCTGCGCCCGGACACCGTGCTGCTCGCGCAGGCGGCCCCCGGCCACCGCGGCGCCGTCGTGCGCATCAGCGACCGTGATCCGGCGGTGCTGCGGCTGCTCACCGAGCACGGCATCGGGCTCGACACCGTGCTCGAGCGGGCGGATGCCGGCGTGCTGCTGCCGGACGGGCGCCCCCTCTCCCTGTCGGCCGAGGCGCTCGGCAGCATCTGGGTCAGCGCCTAGCCGGAAACCTGGGGCTGGGCTGGACGAAACCCCCCGGACGCCCTGCCGTAACATGCACACTCCCCTTCCGCCCTAGGCTGGGTTCCGAAGGAAGGATGCTCATGGCACGTCGCGATGAAATCGAATGCTGGCTCACCGATATGGATGGGGTGCTGGTGCACGAGAATGTTCCGCTGCCGGGTGCAGCCGAGCTGCTCGAGCAGTGGCGCAGTGAGGGCAACCCCTACCTGGTGCTCACCAACAACTCCATCTTCACCCCGCGCGACCTGAGCGCCCGGCTGCGCGCCTCTGGCCTCAACGTGCCGGAAGAGGCGATCTGGACCAGCGCGCTGGCCACCGCAGCGTTCCTCAAGTCGCAGAGCCCCGGCGGCAGCGCCTTCGTCATTGGCGAGGCGGGCCTGACCACCGCCCTGCACGAGGCCGGCTTCATCATGACCGAGACGAACCCGGACTACGTCGTCGTGGGCGAGACCCGCAACTACTCGTTCGAGGCGATCACCAAGGCGATCCGCCTGATCGTCGGCGGCGCCCGCTTCATCGCCACCAACCCGGACGCCACCGGCCCGAGCACCGACGGCCCGATGCCCGCCACCGGCGCCATCGCCGCCCTCATCACGAAGGCGACCGGCCGGGAGCCCTACATCGTGGGCAAGCCGAACCCGATGATGTTCCGCTCGGCGATGAACAAGATCGGCGCGCACTCCGAGAACACGGCCATGATCGGTGACCGCATGGACACCGACATCGTCGCCGGCATCGAGGCAGGGCTGCACACGATCCTGGTGCTGACCGGCATCAGCGACGACGCCGAGATCGCCCGCTACCCGTTCCGCCCGGACGAGATCCTCTCCGGTGTGCACGAGCTGGTCTACTCCGAGCCGCGCGAGTCCGCGCTCTAGCCCCACCCAGCCCTACCCAGCCACAAAAAAACAGGACCACAGCTCCACTGGCTCGTATATGAGCTCCGCGGGGCTGTGGTCCTGTTTTTTGTGGCGCTAGACCCGGTCGAGTGCCGCCGGAAGGGCGCTGCGCCACTCGTCGGGCGCCTCGGCGGCAGGGGCTGCGGGCAGGATGCCGCGGCCGTCCGGTTCCGGGATGGCCGAGAGCAGCGCCTGCGTGTACGGGTGCATCGGGTCGTTCCAGATGCGCTCCGAGACACCAGACTCGACGATCTGGCCGCGGTACATGACCACGGTGCGGTCGGCAATCAGGCGCACGATGGCGAGGTCGTGCGAGATGAACAGCAGTCCGGCGCCGGCATCCAGGGCCAACCGGCGCATCATGTCGGCCACGGAGGCCTGACTGGAGGCATCCAGCGCCGAGATCGGCTCGTCGGCGACGAGCAGGTCCGGCCGGGCGGCCAGGGCACGGGCGATCGCCACGCGCTGGCGCTGCCCACCGGAGAGCTCGTGCGCGTAACGGGAGACCATCGCGGTCGGCAGGCCGACCCGCTCCAGCCACTCCTCCGGCTTGGAGCCGGCCTCGCCGCGGGCGACGGCGGCACGGATGCCCTCTGCGATCTGGGCGCCGACCCGGATACGCGGGTTCAGCGAGGAGTTCGGGTCTTGGAACACCATCTGGATCGAGGTGAAGCTCATCGGCCGGCGCCGCACGCCGAGCAGCGGCACGGTCTGGCCGCGGTACTGCACGCTGCCGGAGCGCGGCTTCTCCATGCCGACGACGGCGCGGGCCAGGCTGGACTTGCCGCAGCCGCTCTCGCCGACCAGGGCGAGCACCTCGCCGGGCGCGATCGAGAGCGAGACGCCGTCGACGGCGCGCACGACCGAGGCGCCGTGGTACTCGATGACCAGGTCTTCGACGGTCAACAGATCGCTCATCGCGCGTCCTCCTCGATCAGGGTGCCGTGCGCGCTCGGCAGCGACGCCAGCAGTTCACGGGTGTAGGCGTGCTGCGGGGCGCCGAAGATCTGCTCACGCGGCCCGGTCTCGACGATGGCGCCGTGGCGCATCACCGAGACCTCGTCGGCGATCGCGCTCATCACGCCGAGGTCGTGGGTGACCAGCAGCACGGCGAGCTGGCGCTCGTCGGCGAGGTCGCGCAGCAGGTGCAGGATGCCGGCCTGCACGGTGACGTCGAGGGCCGTGGTCGGTTCGTCGGCGAGCAGCACCACCGGGTCGCAGGCCAGGGCGATCGCGATCGCGATGCGCTGACGCTGCCCGCCAGAGAACTGGTGCGGGTAGCGCCCGAGCGCCTCGACCGGGTTCGGCACGCGCACCCGCATCAGCAGGTCGATGGCGTGTTCCCGCGCCGCCTCCTTGCCGAGCTTCAGGTGGGTGCGCACGTGATCGGTCAGCTGCGATCCGACCGTCAGCTGCGGGTGCAGGCTCGAGGACGGGTCCTGGAAGATCATCGCGATGCGACGACCCCGGATGCGGTTGAGCTCGCGCCTGCGCAGGCCGATCAGCTCGGTGCCGCCCGGCCCGGCCTCGCCGAGCCGGATCGAACCGCCGACGGTGGCGTTGGCCGGCAGCAGGCCGAGGATCGCCAGCGAGGAGACGGTCTTGCCCGAGCCTGACTCGCCGGCCAGGCCGTGGATGCGGCCGGGAACCAGCTCGAGGCTGATGCCGGTGACGATCGGCTTCGGCGCCTTGCGCGGGCCGATGCCGATGGTGAGGTCTCGCACGCTGAGCACGGCCGGGGCCATCATGTTCACAACAACCATCAGCGGGCTCCAGCCTTGCTCATCTGAGAGGTGGGGTCGAAGATGTCGCGCAGCGAGTCACCGACGAAGTTGAACGCCATCACGACGGTCAGGATCGCGAGCCCCGGGAACACCCCGATCCACCAGCTGTCGAAGTTCGCCATCGCGGCGGAGATCATCGAGCCCCACTCCGGGGTCGGCGGCTGCGCGCCGAGGCCGAGGAAGGAGAGGCCGGAAAGCAGCAGGATCGCGGTGCCGACGTCGAGGCTGGCGAGCACCAGGATCGGGCCGACCACATTCGGGGCCACGTCGACGCGCAGCGTCTTGAACGGCGAGAAGCCGAGCAGCCGGCCGGCCATGACGTAGTTCTGGGTGCGGAGGCCGAGCACGATGCTGCGCGTCATCCTGGCGTACTGCGGCCAGGAGACGACGAAGGCGGCGATCACGGCGTTGAACAGCGACGGCCCGAGGGCGGCGGCGACGACCATGGCGAGGATGACGGTGGGGAACGCCATCACCAGGTCGGTGATGCGCATCAGCACCTCGTCGACCCACTTGCCGAAGTAGCCGGCGATGGCGCCGATCAGGGTGCCGACCAGCATCGACAGCACGACGAGCATCAGCGCCAACGGGATCGTGACACTGGCACCCGTCATCAGGCGCGAGAAGATGTCGCGGCCGAGCGCGTCGGTGCCCATCAGCGTGTCGATGCCGGGCGCCTGCAGGCGCGGCAGCACCTGAGCGAGCGGGTCGAACGGCACCCAGAACTGCGCGGTGAACGCCACGACGATCCAGAAGGCCGCGATGACGGCCCCGATCACGCCGAGCGGCGTCACCCAGGCGGATGGAATCCGCAACCAGCGCCGCGTCATGCGAGCCTCACCCTCGGGTCGAGCACGCCGTAGAGCAGGTCCACGGCGAAGTTGATGCCCAGATAGATTGCGCCGACGACGAGGCCGACCCCCATCACCCCGGGCAGGTCCAGGCTGGTGGCGGAGTTGTAGGCGTAGCTGCCGAGCCCCGGCCAGGCGAAGACGGCCTCGACCAGCACGGTGCCAGAGAGAAGCGAGCCGAAGGCCAGGCCGACGATGGTCAGGATGGGCAGCGACGCCCCGCGCAGCGTGTAGCCGAACAGCATCCGCGGGCCGGAGAGACCCTTGGCCCGGCCGGCCCGGATGTAGTCGGCGTCGAGCACCTCGAGCACCGAAGTGCGCACGAAGCGGGTGAGCAGGCCGATCGTGAACAGCGAGAGCACGAACACGGGCAGCATCAGGTGCGCCATGGCGTCCATGAACGTCGTCCACTGCCCGGCGAGAAGCGCGTCGACCGTGTACAACCCGGTCACCGTCGGCGGCGGGCTGAGGATCGGCGAGAGCCGACCGGAGCCGGGCGCGATGCGCAGCTGCAAGAAGAAGAGGTTGAAGCTGACCAGCGCCATCCAGAACGTCGGGATGCTCAGGCCGATCAGCGAGAGCACGCGCACCAGCTGGTCGCTGATCTTGCCGCGCCGGTAGGCGGCGAGCGAGCCGAGCGCCACACCGACGGCGAGGCTGACGATGATGGCGCCGATGGCGACCTCGATGGTGGCCGGAACGGCCTTGGCGAGGTCGGATGCCACCGGCTGCGCGGTGCGCAGCGAGACTCCCAGGTCACCCTGGAACAGGTTGACCAGGTAGTTGAGGTACTGCACGGGCAGCGGCTGATCGAGCCCGTGCTTTTCGATGTACGCCGCCACGGTGGCCGGGTTGCTGGCCGCGCCCTCGCCGAGCGCAGCCACGATCGGGTTGCCGGGAACGAGGTTGGCGAGGCTGAATGTCACCAGGGTGACGCCGAAGAGCAACAGTACTGACATTCCGAGGCGACGAAGCACGTACCCGGCCAGGGGGGATCCACTTAGTGGAGATCTGGCCGGGTACGCACGGGTCGCGCGGGTGTTCTTTCCCACGCTGGAGGGTCCTTCTACTTAGCCTGCAACTCGGCGATGTCCATCGTCCACGTCGAGTTGTAGTTGACGCCGGTGATGTAGTCGGCGGTGGCGATGTTGGAGCCGGGCACGATCAGCGGCACGAACGGGCCCTGCTTCTGCAGCGCGGTCGCGAAGTCGCTGAAGGCGCCCTCACGGGCTTCCATGCTGGTCGCGGTCTCGGCCGCGGTGGCCAGCTCGACGATGGACGGCGCCATCTCGGCGGTCCAGCCGGCGCGCAGGCCGACCTTGGCTCCGGCCTGGAACGGCAGGAAGTTGGCCGAGTCGGCGTAGTCCGGGCCCCAGAACCAGATGCTGAACGCCTCGCGGCCGTTGACGTACTCGTCGATCTGCGTGGTGAAGGGTGCAGGGGCGAGGGCGATGGTGATGCCGGCATCCGCCAGCTGCGACTGGATGCGCTCGGCGAGCGGGGTGAAGCTCACGCCGCCGACCGGGTAGTCGTTCGGGTACTCGAGGGTGATCGTCTCACCGGCGTAACCGGACTTCGCGAGGGCCGCCTTGGACGCGGCGAGGTCCTGCTTGACGCCGTCGGTCAGCGCGCCGAGGAACGACGGCGGGATGACGCCCGTGGCCTGCTCTGAACCGGCACCGGCCAGCTCGAGCAGCTTCGGGTAGTCCAGGGCGTAGCGCACGGCCGAGGCGAACTCGGGGTTGGCGGTGACGCCGGCGATCTCGGGGTTCTGGTTCAGCAGCAGGAAGATGGTCTGGGCCGAGGGGCCGGAGGTGACGCTGACCCCGCCGCTCAGGCCGGCAACCTGGTCGCCGCTGAGGTCGACGGCCACCTGGGAGTCGCCGCCCTCGAGGTTCATCTTCTGGGTGGCGCTCTCGGAGACGTTGCGGATGACGACGCGGTCGAAGTCGATGTCCTCTGCGCCGTTGTACTTCTCGTTGCCGGTGAGCACGACCTGCGACTCGACGCTGAGCGAGTCGAGGATGTACGGGCCCGAGCCGGCGGAGGTGCCGTTGAGGAACTTCTCGGCGGCGTCGGAGTTGTCGGTGGTGCCACCGTTCTCGATGACGACCTTGGAGTTGAGGATCGCGAGCGACGGGTTGGTCATCAACGCGGGCAGCTTGAGCGACGGGGTCGCGGTGCTGAGCTCGACGGTCTTGTCGTCGACCTTGGCGACCTCGATGCCCTCCATCAGGAAGTTGGCCTTGCTCTCGGTCATGCCCTTGACGCGGTTCAGCGAGAACACGACGTCGTCGGCGGTGACGGGGGTGCCGTCGGAGAAGACGCGGCCGTCGGCCAGCGTGAAGGTGAACACGGTGGCGTCGTCGTTCTGGGTGTAGCTGGCGAGCCCGGGAACGGCGGTGCTCTCGTCCGAGCCGGCGAAGTCGAGGAGCGTCTCGTAGAGCGCCTTGGAGACCATGTAGCCGGTCGGCACGTAGTTGCGACCCGGGTCGGCCGTCTCGAGGGTGAACGCGGTGTCGATGACGATGCTCGTCGGAGCGCTGCCGCTGCCGCTTCCGCCTTCCGGAGCGGTTGCGGCGCAACCAACGAGGGCGAGCGTTGCGCTCAGCCCGAGAGCTGTAGCGACGTAGCGAATCTTGGTGCGCACGGTGAACTCCTTCTCATGAACTGCGGGGCGGGCGCCGAGCGCCGCTTCACACACGTCTCTGTGTGGGGCGACCGGCTCCACCGTCCGAAACACTTGGACGGCTTCGCATGACATTTGCACAATCGGCGCTAGTCTGTCCAATCAAAGCCAGCCTGTTACAGATAATGCGCCACCAATGAGGGGAAGGCCAAACATTATGTCTAGCAAAGCTCAGAGCGCTCAGGACCACTCTGGACAATCACCGCGCACACTCGACGAGATCAATCTGAAAATCTTGGCTGAACTGCGAGATAACGGACGAATATCAATGTCTGCACTCGCAGAACGGGTGAACGTCTCACGCGCAAATGTGTACACCCGGGTGGAGCAGCTGATGACGGATGGCGTCATCACCGGCTTCACGGCGCAGATCGACCCGGCGAAGGCCGGCCTCGGAATCTGCGCGCTGGTGTTCCTCTCGGTGCACCCGCAGTCCTGGGAGAGTTTCCGCAGCAAGATCACCGAGATGACCGAGATCGAGTCGTGCCGCATCACGACCGGCGAGCACGACGCCATGCTGCTGATCCGCGGCGACGAGGTCGGCGCGATCCACGACTTCGTGATCGGGGTGCTGGCTGCTCTGGCCGAGGTGAAGTCGGTGGAGACCGTTCTCGTGCTCGACGAGGTGTTCCAGCGGCCCTACCTGCTGCCAACCGACCTGCCGTCGCGGGAGCAGAGCGGCACTCAGCTGGGCATGACCCGGTTCACCCGAGCGAACCCGAGCCGCGCCAGCCTCAGCGGCTAGCCCGTAGCCGGTCAGCGGATGCGACCCTCGAGACGCCCTCCCGTTGGCTTGAGGGAGCTTGCGACCGCAAGCCAACCCCGCGTCACCCGCTGGTCGAGTAGCGAGGAACGAGCGTATCGAGACCTCGCACCAGGCTCAGTTTCCGGCCGTGCCAGGGTCTCGATACGGCCCTAGCGGGCCTACTCGACCACCGGAAGAGCAGCCCTCGCGGGCCTACTCGACCACCGGAGCACTCCCGTTGGCTCGAGGGAGCTTGCGACCGCAAGCCAACCCCGCGTCACCCGCTGGTCGAGTAGCGAGGAACGAGCGTATCGAGACCTCGCACCAGGGTCAGTTTCCGGCCATGCCAGAGTCTCGATACGGCCCTAGCGGGCCTACTCGACCACCGGAAGAGCAGCGGTCGCGAGCCTACGCGACCACCGGAGCACTCCCGCTGGCTCGAGGGAGCTTGCGACCGAAGCCAACCCCGCCGCGCGGGAGTTGCCCGCTGGTTGAGCCTGTCGAAACCCCGCGGTGGCGCCGGTCGACTCAGTCGACCTGCACGCAGACGCTGAAGCCGGGCACGCCGTCCAGCACGAAGTCCTCGATCAGCTCGAAGCGACCGTCTTCGACGGGCTTGATCGTGGTGGTGCTGTCGCCGAGCAGGGTCGCGTCGCTGGCCACGACGTGGTGCACGAAGTACTCCTGCAGCACGCCGTCGCTGTAGCGGCCGACGCAGCGGCCGCCGGTGACGGTGTCGCCGAAGTACTCGCCCCAGATGATGCCGGAGTTCTCGTTGAACTCGAAGCGGGTCGGGTTGTCGCTGACGGTGCTGGCCGTGGAGCTCTTCAGCACGAAGGCGGTGCCGTCCATGCGCGGCTCACTGGTGTGCGCCGGGTCCAGGGCCGGCCATGCGGCAAGCGGCTCGACCTCGACGCAGGCGCTCACGTGCGGTTCGCCGTCTTTCTCGAAGACCTCGTCGAGGTAGAGCTTGCCGTCATCCGCCCGGCGCAGGGTGCTCTCTGCCATGCCGAGCACGACCTCGCCGCCGTCGATGGGCTTGTGGGCGAAGCAGATCGTGACGACGTCGCCGTCGCGGCGGCCGACGAAACGGCCGAGCTGCACGGTGTCGCCGATGTAGGCGCCCCAGATCATCTGACCGAGCTGCTGGTAGCGGAAGCGCGTCGGCGACTCGTCGGAGACGGCGCTCCCCGAGGAGGAGATCAT
This sequence comes from Microterricola viridarii, assembly GCF_001542775.1. GTDB lineage: Bacteria > Actinomycetota > Actinomycetes > Actinomycetales > Microbacteriaceae > Microterricola > Microterricola viridarii_A. The sequence goes on along the minus strand of NZ_CP014145.1, from coordinate 3,527,920 downwards.
GACGAATTCGAGTCCGTCGATCGAGGCAGGGATGGCGAGGGCGGCTTCAGCGTTCACGAATCCGAGTATGGACGATGACGCAGTCCGTTTCGAAATCCGCTGCTTTCAGTCCAGTTCGTCCGGCGTGTTCATCATAATGCGCGACTGTTGCGTTGATTGTGCGCGATTTCCACGCACTTTGTCCAAGTGCTCAGGCGAGGGTGGCGACGGCGTCGGTGATGAGCCGCCAGAAGCGGGGCACGTCGAGTTCGAGGGCGACGTGGGCGTTCGGCTCGCGCTCCAGGATGCCGACCAGGTCGACGCTGGTGGCGCCGAGCGTCTCGGTGCCGGCGAGTTCGACGTCGAGCCGGGTGAACACGCTGCCGACGGTCTCGGGGTCGGCGAGCACGGCCACCGCGACGGGGTCGTGCAGCGGGCCGTCCGGCAGTCCGAGCGAGAGCTGGTTCATCTGCCGGAAGAAGTCCAGCAGTTCGGCGCCGAAGGCCCCTGTGCGGTTTCCGACGCCCGCGACGGCGTCGCGCACGGCATCCGTCACCATCGCCTGGTGGGTGACGGTGAGCCCGACCATGGTGAAGCGGATGCCGCTGGCCAGCACGATCGCGAGGGCGTCGGGGTCGACCCAGGCGTTGAACTCGGCGTACGGGGTGACGTTGCCGCGCTCGGTGGTTCCGCCCATCCAGACCACCTCGCGGATGCGGTCGAGCACGTCCGGCCGGTCGCGCACCAGGGTTGCGACGTTGGTGAGCGGCCCGGTGGCGACGATCGCGACGGGCTCCGCGGATGCCAGCAGGGTGTCGGCCATCAGCTCGACGGCGCTGCGCGGGTCGAGCGGCACGGTCGGCTCCGGCAGCTCGGGGCCGCCGAGTCCGTTCTCGCCGTGGATCCACTCGGCCGTCGCCAGCGGCTTGACCAGCGGCCGGTCGGCGCCGGCGGCGATCGGAACGCCCGTGATGCCGGCAACGGTGCAGGCGATCCGCGCGTTCAGCGTCGTGTGCACCAGAGTGCCGTTGCCGGCGACCGTGGTGATGGCGCGCAGCTCGAGCGCGGGGTTGCCCGCGGCCAGCCAGATCGCGAAGACGTCATCGTGGCCGGGGTCACAGTCGAGGATCAGCGGGATCGTCATGGCCGGCTCAGCGCGCTTCGACCGTGGCGGTGTCGGTCAGACCAGTGCCGTCCAGACCGGGGCCGGCCAGCCCATGCTCGGCCGCGAAGGCGAGCACCGCGTCGCGCCCGGCGTAGGAACCGACCGTACCGCGACCCTGCACGGAGAGGGCCCCGGCGGCGGCGGCGAGGCCGGTCGCCTCGGCCAGTCCGCGCCCCTCGGCGAGGAAAGCGGCGAGCGTGCCGGTGAAGCAGTCCCCCGCGCCGGTGGTGTCGACGGGAGTGACCCGCGGCGCCTGCCGGTGCCAGCTTCCGTCGGCGTCGGCCGCGACGGCCCCGGCCGAACCGAGCGTGATGACGAGGGAGCGGCAACGGCCGGCTGCGACGGCGGATGCCGCGAGCTCCAGCCAGCGCTCGATCGAGGGCTCCGCGCCGTCGGCGGCCGCGGCATCCGGGACCAACCCGACGGCGCGCGCCTCGTGCTCGTTGACGACGAGCGGGTCGCAGCCGGCCAGGGCAGCGGCGTCGATGGCGATGGGCGGAGCGAGGTTGAGCACGAAACGGGTGCCCGCCTCGCGGGCCGTGGCGGCCAGCGCCTCGATGGTCGGTGCGGGAATCTCGCCCTGGCTGAGCAGCAGCTCGGCCGCCGCGATCGCCTCGGTGTCGGCCGGGCCGAGCTCGGCGTCGAGCTGCCCGTTGGCGCCGGCGGTGACGATGACGGTGTTCTCGCCGGAGCCGGCGACGGTGATCTGGGCGACACCGGTGGTGATGCCGGGAAGCCGACCGACGCCCTGCGTGGGCAGGCCGAGCGCGGTGAGGGTCTGCAACGCGAAATCGCCGGAGCTGTCGTCGCCGACGCGGGCGATCAACCGGGTGGGTACGCCGGCGAGGTGCGCGGCGACGGCCTGGTTGGTGCCCTTGCCGCCGAGCGCGACGGCGAAACCGGTGCTCTCGACGGTCTCACCCGGGGCGGGGAAATGTTCAACATAGCTCGTGCTGTCGACGTTGAGCGAGCCCACCACGACGAGGCGGGCGAAGGTCTCTGACATGGTGCTCCTCTAACTCGGGGACTACAGGATGACGAGGGTCATGCAGCCGGGCCCGGCCCGGCGACGCTGCCGGTGAGCGGTTCCCCGCTCACCTGGTTCGCGAAGCAGTAGTAATTGCGTTGCCCGGCGGTCCACTGTTCCTCGGTGACGGGGAACGAGCCAACGGTCTGCAGCTGACCGAAGGAGGCGGCCGCGGCGAGGTCGATGACTCCTGGAGCCTGGCAGAGCGTGGTGATCTGACTGGCGAGGTCCGCCTCGCCCGGGAACGGGGTGCTGGCGTCGCCGCCGAAGCTGCCGCGGTAGACCAGCTGGGCCGCGTGCGGCGCAGCGCAGTCGACGACGGTGAACGTCTCTGCCCACGGGGTGGTGAACGGGTCGAGGCACTCGCCACCGAACAGCGCATCCCAGGCGTGCTCGCCGGCCGGCTGAGCGGCGGTCGGGGCCGGGGGCGGCGTCGGTTCTGCCTGGACGGGCTCCGAGCTGGCGGATGCGGTCGGTGCGGGTGCCGGGGCCGTTCCGAACAGCGCGGGCAACTTCGTGCCGAGCACGAACAAGCCGACGAGCACGGCGACGGCGACCAGCGCGATGAGCGCGATCACGAGTCCACGCGGCGGTTTGCCCGGGCGGGCCGGCGGGCGGCCCACCCCGGTAGAGCCAGGGCCGCCAGGGCCGCTCGGGTTCTGCGGGCCCGCGGCGGGTGCGGATGCCAGTGCCGAAGCGGGGGCCGCACTGCGGTGCGGCGTTGCTGCGGCATTCGAGCCCGGCTGGGCACCCTGTGCCCGCGGGGCGCCGAAGACGGGGGTGAATGCCGCGCCGGCGGAATAGGCCGGCGGCGGAGTCGCGGCCGGTGTTGCCTGGGCCGTCGGCTGGGCAACCGTCGGCTGAGCAACAGTCGGCTGAGCAACAGTCGGCTGGGCGGTGACCCCGGGAACCGCGAGCGGAACCGCGCTCGGTGCAGGCGGGGCGATCAGCGGCGGCGGCGTGAGCGGAAGAGCAACGGTGGGCGCCTCGTCCGCGAGCTGGTGCGCAGCGTCCTCAGCGTCTTCGCCGGCGGTGTCGGTCGCGGGCGCGGCGGGGCGCTCGGCGCCGGGCAGGCTCGCGGCGAACCACTCGGCGAGGAGGTCGTCGGAGGTGACCTCGTCGTCGCCGCTGCTGTCGGCAGCGTCGTCGGCGCCGTGCGGAGCGGCCACGGCCTCGGTCGGCTCGGGCTCGACGGGCTCGAGCTCAACGGCTGCTGGCTCGGCGGGTGCGGGTTCGGCGAGTGCGGGTTCGGCGGGCGCGGGTTCACTGGGATCGGCGGCGCCGGTCACGCGGGCGAAGAACGCGGGCACGATCGGTGCTGCCGGCTCTGCCGGAGCTACGGGAGCGGCCAGCGGAGCGGGTGCGACCGGTGGCGCGGCGGGGGCCGCGGCAACGAACGGAATTGGCTCCACGGCCGGGGCCACGAGGGGGGTGGGCTCCGCGGCGAGGGCGGGCTCCACGGCGGGGGCGGGCTCCTCGGCGGCCGGGATGACGGCATCCGCAGCCTGCTCGGCGGCCGGGGCACCCGGCGTCAGGCCCCACTGGAACACGGGGCCGGTTGGCTCAGCGAGCTCGTCGTCGCCGTCGAGGTCGTCGTAGTCGTCGGGGTACTCGTCGTTGAAGAAGGACTCGACGCCCTCGACGGGGAGCAGGATTGCCGCGGTGAACGACTGGTCGAGCGGTGGCACGGCGGCGTCGCGGCGCTCCTCGGCGACCGGCGGCACCAGCGGTGCGGGCGCGGCGGGCGGCACGAGCGGCGCGGGTGCGGGTGGCGCGACCGGCGCAGGTGCGGCTGCGGGTGCAGCGGCTGCGGCGGGCTTCGCGGGCGGCGCGACGAGCGGGGGTGCCGGGGTCTTGAACATCCGCTGGGTGGGTTCCGTGGCATCGACGGGTGCGCCCGCGATCGGCGCGGTGTCGGCCTGCGAGGCAGGCTCGGCGCGACGGGCGGCGACCGGGAACACGTCCATGAACGGCTGGGTCTCACCGAGCGCCGAGGTGTCGGCGGCAGGCTGCGCGACGGGGGCGACGGGCTCGGCGACGGGGGCGACGGGCTCGGCGACGGGGGCGACGGCTGGCTCGACAGCAGGTTCGACAGCGGGTTCGACAGCGGGCGCGAGCTCGAAGAAGTCAGGCTGGGCCGAGCGAGACGCGGAGTAGTCGGCTGCGGCGTAGTCGCGCGCCGGGGCGGCGACGGGCGGTGCAAGCGGGGCCGGCGCAGCGGGCTGCGCAGCAGTCGGAGCTACCGGAGCTGCCGGAGCGGCCGGGACGACCGGCTGCACTGCGGTCGGCGTCGCGGCGGCCGGGGTCGGCGCGGCCGGCGGCACGACCGGAGCGGCAGTGGGTGGCGGGGCTGTCTCAGGGCTGGCTGCCGGCTCGGGCGGCAGCAGCGGGCTCCGCGGCGCGACGTTCGGCTTGCGGTCGCCGTTCAGCTGCGCGAGCAGCCACTCGGCGCTGCCGAAGACGGGCTCGGCCGCCGGGGCGGGGCTGGCCGCCCCGTCGGCGCCAGCGACATCCGGGTGCTCATGATCGCCCGATGCCGCCGGTTTGCCCTGCTCAGGCATCCGTGAGGCCCAGATCGTCGAGACCGATCGCGGCGTAGTAGGGGTAGCCTGCGGCCTCGATCACTTCGCGGGCACCGGTGTTGCGGTCGACGACGACGGCGACGCCGGCGATGATCGCGCCGACCTTCTTGAGCGCCTCGATGGCGGCCAGCGGCGAGCCGCCGGTGGTGGAGGTGTCCTCAAGCACGATCACGCGCTTGCCCTCGAGGTCGGGGCCCTCGACCTGGCGGCCGCGGCCGTGGTCCTTCGGCTCCTTGCGCACGACGAAGGCGTCGTAGTTGGCGCCGCGGGCCGCACCCTGGTGCAGCACGGCTGCCGCAATGGGGTCTGCGCCCATGGTCATGCCACCGACGGCAGCGACATCCGGGATGTCGGCGATGAGGTCGATCATGACCTGACCGATGAGCGGGGCGACCCGGTGATCGAGGCTGACCTTGCGCAGGTCGACGTAGTACGTCGCCTTCTTGCCACTGGTCAGGGTGAAGTCACCGTGGAAGACGGCCTCGGCCGAGATGTAATCGATCAGTTTGGTTCGCGCGTCAGTCACCCCCCGATTCTACGGGGGCGGCGCCGCGCGGCGCGAAAGCCTCGCTAGGCGACCGCGAACGAAACCAGAACGCCGACCACGATGGCGACCACCATGTAGAGCAGGTTTGGGATCTGGAAGGAATGGTCGAAGACGAACTTGCCCATCTTGGTCGACCCGGTCTGGTCGAAGGCGACGGTGGCGACCTGGCTGCCGTTGGCGGGCAGGATGTAGATGCCCATCGCCGCCGGCCAGAGCCCGACCAGCAGCGGGGCGGGCAGGCCGATGGCGAGACCGATCGGCACGATCGCGTTCGTCGCACTGGACTGGCTGGTGGTGAGCATGGCGACGGTGGCGAGCGCGAGGGCGAACAGCGCGGCGCCGACGAACGCCGACGAGCCGGAGACCAGCGCGCCGAGTCCGTCAACGATCAGCTGGTTGTTGTTGGCGACAAAGGTGTTGGCCAGCCAGGCGATCCCGAACAGCGCGAACGCCCCCACCATTCCGGCGGGGAACGTGCTCTGCTTCGGAACCTCCGACGCCTTTACCTTGCAGGTGAGGAAGATCGCCGCGGCGATCACGCCCATCACAACCTCGATGACGATCGCGACAGACACGCGCACGGGGGCGCCGTCGGGATCCGTGCCGATGATGGGGCGCAGGCCCTCGAACAGGCCGGTGAGCACGATGATGCCGACGCCGCTGAGGAACAGCGAGGCAGAGAGCACGGCCGTGCGGGGCAGCACGACCTTCTCCTCCTTCGAGTCCGGCGGCTTGATCGCGTGGGCGGCCAGGCGGCGTTGGAACTCGGGGTCGTCCTCGAGGTTCTTGCCCCAGCGCACCATCACCAGGCTGGCCACGAACAATCCGGCGATGGATGCCGGCCACATGATCAGCAGCAGCTTGCCGAGGTCGAACCCGCTCGGCGCGAGCAACACCACCATCGAGGCCGTCGCGGCCGAGACCGGGCTGCACAAGATGCCGACCTGCGAGGCGACGGCCGAGACCGAGAGCGAGCGCTCCGGGCGGATGCGCTGCTGGTAGGAGACGTCGTAGATGACGGGCAGCAGCGGGTAGAAGATGTTGCCCGTTCCAGCGCCGACGGTGAACAGGAACGACATCGCCGGCGCCAGGAAAACGACGCTCTTCGGCCGCTGCCTGATCACCTTCGCGGCGATCGAGACCATCCAGTCGATGCCGCCGGCCGCCTGCATGACGGATGCCGCCGTCACCACGGTGAGCACGATGAAGACGGCGTCGATGGGCGCGGCACCCGGGGCCGTCTGGAAGCCGAACAGCAGCACGGCCACACCGACCAGGCCCCAGACTCCGAGACCGATGCCGCTCGTGCGAGTGCCCATGAAGATCGCGAGGATCACCACGAGCAGCTGCAGCAGCAGGATGATCACGCTGTCGTTCATGTGCTGACCGTTCCGCTCGCGGCCCGCGTCGTGGCGAGCACCGTGATCGGCAACGGCGTCTCGACGATCTGGCCGTCTACGGCGGCGACGGTGAGCGCCAGGCCGTCATCGACCGGGCTGATCGCACGCACGAACTCGCCGCTGCCCCCGCTGTTCGTGAAGTGCACGGATTGCAGGTTGCCGACCGCGTAGCCCGCCCCGAGCTCGCCGGTCCTCAGCGCCGCGTGGTAGAGCGGCTGGCGCTGGTCCTCGGCGTCGTAGTGCGGTGAGAAGCTGCCGGGCAGGAAGCCGAGGCTCTCTGGCAGCACTTGCAGGGTTGGTCCGTAGCTGTCGGTGGTGCCGCCCTCGAACCAGCAGATGCCGCCGGCGCTGCCGCCGGTGAACACGGTGTTCGAGTCGGGGTCCTCCCACATCTCGCGCAGGATGCTGTCGAGCCCCTGGCGCTTCCAGACGTCGAGCATGTTGGCGGTGTTGCCGCCGCCGACGTGGATCACGTCGAAGCCGCGGACCAGACCGGCGAGGTCGTCGACCGTGCGGTGGAACAGCGGAAGGTGGTGCGGGGCACAGCGGTCGGAATCGTAGGTCTGGTAGAAACTGAGCGTGTAGACCGGGTCGTCGCCGGTCGCCGTTCCGACGAAGAGCACGCGTGGGCGTTGCTTGCCCGTCAGCTCCAGGATGTAGTCGTGGGTCGGATCGTTGCGCCGTTCCATCAGCGCCTTGCCTGCCCCAGATGCCACCACGTGCGCCATTGATCCACCCCTCGCTGGTGGCCGCTTCACAGTCGGCCAGTTCGCAGTTGCCGCTGCGGCCCCTCAAGCTCACGCTAGTGCGCGGCCGAACCGCGGGGCAAGGGGCGCAGCGGATGACGCGGGGTCGGGCGGGGTCGGGCGGACCGAGCTCAGGCGGCGCGGCGCATCCGGGTGCGCCGGGCGGCCGCGAGCAGCCAGACGCCGACCGCGAGCTGCACCACTCCGAGCAGCAGGATGCCGCTCCACAGCACGTCGTACCCGGCCGGCAGGAGCGGGTTCAGAGGGGCGTGGAACTCGCCGGAGGTGCCTGTAGTTGCGGGTGCCGGCTGCGCGATGTCGGCCACCAGAGCCAAAACTGCGAACAACACCGCGACGTACGCCACCGGTACGGCGGTCGCGATCACCTTCTGCCGCCGGGTCCACGCGCCCGACAGCCACACCATCACGTAGCCGGCCAGCGCGCCGACGACGGGCACGACGACGCCTCCGATCATCACCAGCAGCCCCGCGATCACCGCGAACCAGGCGGGTTCGGCTTTCGCGGCCGTGGGCGCCGGGGCGGATGCCGCCGGCTCCCCCACTCTCTCCGCGGGCAGCGCATCGGGCAGCGCGCCGCGGGCCTCGGCCGCGACGAACGCGGGGTCGCCGATCTCGCGGATCCGCTCGGCGGTCGCCTCCGCGGGCAGCCCAACAAGCTCCTCACGCACCCCGGCGACGATCTCGGCTCGCGTCGCGGCGTCGACCCCGGAAAGCGCCGCATCCAGGCTGGCCAGGTAGGCGGAGACCGCGTCGGCGAGGCTGGCGTCAGGTACTCGGGCGTCAGGTACTCGGGAGTCAGTCATGGGAGTCGTCCTTGCGTTGGTCTGGCGCCCCGACGAGCTGGTGGACGGTGGCGGAGAAGGGGGCCCACTGCTGCCGGAAGGCGCCGAGGCGGTCACGGCCGGCATCCGTCAGTTCATAGAACTTGCGCACGGGCCCGGCCGGCGAGGCCTCGTCGAAGCTGCTCACCAGCCCCTGCGCGCGCAGCCGGCCGAGGATCGGGTAGAGCGTGCCGATGCTGGCGATCATGCCGTGCGCGACGAGCTGCTCCGAGAGCTGCCAGCCGTACATGGGCTCGCGGGCGAGCAGGCCGAGGATGCAGGGCTCGACGACGCCTTTGCGCAGCTGGGCCCCGACATCCTCACTCATGCGTCACAAGATACTGGTCAGGCACGATACCGGCAAGGGTCTTCTCAGGGTGCCGTCGCGGGAGTGTCCGTAGACTGCGGTGCCATGAGCGACAGCATCCTCCTCACCGTCAGCGACGACGGCCTGGCCCACGTGACCCTCAACCGTCCAGACAGCCTGAACGCCATCAACGCGGCTGCCGCGTATCGCTGGCGCGAGGTGGCCGGCGAGATCGCCCGACGGGGCGACATCCGCGCCGTGTTGTTCGATGCGGCCGGGCGCGCGTTCTGCGCCGGCGGCGACGTCGTGGCGATGGCCGGGCTGGGCGGCGACGGCTCCAGCGCCGGCGAGGGCGTGCGCGAGCTGGCCGACGTCATCCATGACGGGCACCGGCTGCTGCGCGAAAGCGGGATCCCGATCGTGGCGGCCGTGCAGGGCGCAGTGGCGGGCGGCGGGCTCGGCTTCATGCTCGTGGCCGATGTGGTCGTCGCCTCGACGTCGGCGAGGTTCGCCAGCAAGTACGCCGACATCGGGCTGACCCCCGACTGCGGCGTGAGCACCCTGCTGCCGGAGGCCGTCGGTACCCGCCGCGCCCTCGAACTGTTGCTCACCCCGCGCACGCTGAGCGCTGCCGAGGCATTGGACTGGGGGCTCGTCACCGAGCTCGCCGAGCCGGATGCCGTCGCCGACCGCGCCATGGCCATCGCCGCACACTGGCTGGGCGGGGCCTCCGCCGCGTTCGGGCAGGCGAAGCGGCTGGTGCTGGCCGGGCAGGGGCGGTCGTTCCAGGAATCGCTCGACGACGAGGCCGTCACGATCGGCGCCGCCTTCGATACCCCGGAGGCTGGCGCCCGCATCGCCGCGTTCACAAAGCGCTGACGCTGCGGGGTTGGCTTCGGTCGCTGGCGCTCCCTCGAGCCAACGGGAGCGGGCGGGGTTGGCTTCGGTCGCTGGCGCTCCCTCGAGCCAACGGGGGTATGCACGCTGACTCGAGGGCGCAGCGCCGCGACGAAGGAGCAGCGCAGCGCCCGAAGCCCCGAGCGATCCCGCGGACACCGTTGGTGCAGAGGCGGGATTTGGCTTCGGTCGCTGGCGCTCCCTCGAGCCAACGGGAGAATGCACGCTGGCTCGAGGGTGCAGCGCCGCGACGAAGGAGCAGCGCAGCGCCCGAAGCCCCGAGCGATCCCGCGGACACAGTTGCTGCAGGGGCGGGGGTTGGCTTCGGTCGCTGGCGCTCCCTCGAGCCAACGGGAGGGCGCCCGGCGAGGGCGGGCGGGGAGCGCCGGCGCTAGGCTGACGACACCATGCAGAGCTATGCCAAATCCCACACCGGCGGTGGGCGCGAACGCGCGATTGCCGAGCAGCCCGCCCCCGGAGCGGCCTCGAATTCCGACGCAGGCGGCGAGGACGAGTTCCGCGTCGACATCGAGCGCATCCGCTTCTCCCCCTACTTCTCCCGTCTCTCCGCCGTCACCCAGGTGATCCCGCAGGCCGGCTCCGGCACGACCGTGCACAACCGGCTCACCCACTCGCTCAAGGTCTCGGCGGTGGCGCGCTCCATCGCGGTCGGGCTGCGTGACGCCCCGGAGGCCACGCGCAACACGGTCGCTGAGCTCGGCGGCTGTGACCCCGTCGTCGTGCAGGCTGCGGCATCCGCCCACGACCTCGGCCACCCGCCGTTCGGCCACCTCGGCGAGCAGGTGCTCGACCGTGTCGCCCGCGGCAAGCTCGGCCTGCCCGACGGTTTCGAGGGCAACGCGCAGACGTTCCGCATCCTGACTGCGCTGGACAGTTCCGACGCGACCGCCCGCGGCCTGAACCTCACCCGCGCCGTGCGCGCGGCCGTGCTCAAGTACCCGTGGACCCGCAACGAGTGGCGGGCGCTGCCCCCGCAGCCCGCGGAACGGCTGCCCCGCGGGGTCGGCGCCGACTCGGCATCCGGGGCCCTCAAGTTCTCGGCCTACTCGATCGACGCACTTGAGATGGCGGATGTGCGCTCGGTGTTCCCGGCGATCGGGCAGCACCAGCAGACGCTGGAATGCTCGGTGATGGACATTGCCGACGATATCGCCTATTCGGTGCACGACCTCGACGACTTCTACCGGGCGGGCGTGCTGCAGTACACCTCCGTCTCGGCCGAGCTGAACGGCTGGCTCGCCGCGCAGAACGAGCTCGCCGCCCTGGACGCGGCGGAGCTGCACGCCGGCCTCGCCGTGCGCCGGCCCGGCTACGCGCTGGAGGCGGCCTGGCGGCACACCCAGACCAAGGACGCCTGGATCGCCGACGCCGAGATCTTCCGCGAGTCGGTCGAGCGGGTCACCGGCGACCTCGTCGAGGGCCTGCTCACCCTGCCCTACGACGGCGGGTTGGAGGCCGACCGCGCGGTCGCCGCGTTCACCCGGCGCTGGATCGACCGATTGAAGGGCTCGATCCGGGTCGAGCGCACGCCGAATGTGCGCAGCGGCCACGTGCGGCTGCGCAGCCACGCCTGGCACGACGTCGTCGTGCTCAAGTTCGTGCACACCCGCTTCGTGCTCGACCGCAGCGACCTCGCCGTCTACCAGCGCGGCCAGGCCCGCGTGCTCGAGGCCCTCGCCGACGGCTTCCACCTCTGGTTGAACGACCCCTCGGATGCCGGCCGCGCCCCGCGCCGGCTGCTCGACTCGATCGAGGCCGCCACCGACGAGTACCGCGCGCTGCGCGACAACGCCCCGGAGTACTTCGCCGCCGTGGGCGCCACCACGAGCGACGCCGACATTGCCCGCTTCGGCCGCTCCCGCGCCGTCGTGGACTACATCGCGTCCTTCACCGACGCGCAGGCCATGTCGGTCGCCGCTCTGGTCAGCGGCACCAGCGACAACCTCTGGGAGTCGGGACGCAGCCTGTAGCGGCGGAGTTGGCTGCGGTCACAAGTTCACTCGAGTCAGCAGGGGTATGCCCTCTTCCGCTGGTCGAGTAGCGAGGAACGAGCGTACCGAGACCGTCACACTGGGCTCTGCCGGCCGCCACAAACAGGGTCTCGATACGCGCCGCAGGCGGCACTACTCGACCAACAGGTTAAGACGCGAGCGCCAGCACGCGCACCGCATCGACCCGGTACATCGCGGCATGCTCACGGAGGTCGGCCCGCCCGGTGTCGTCGGCACGCTGCTCGGTAAATGCGGCCAACTCCTCGAGCCGGGCCGCCATCACCGTCAGGACCTCTGCCGGGGAGTAGTCCATTCCGTAGGCGGCGATCAGCAGGTTGAGTCGTTCAATCCGCTCGCTCTCTGCCGGAGCCTCTGCCCCGGCATCCGCCACGAAGGGCACGAGCCGGTAGGCCAGATAGGCGAGATCCCAGATGCGCGGGCCGGGCGAGGCAGTGTCGAAGTCGATCAGGCCGCCCACGTGGCCGTCGACGAGGACGAGGTTGTAAGGCGCGACATCGTTGTGGCAGATGACCTCGACGGGCTCGTGGCTCGGCAACTGCCAGCCGTCGCGCACTCCGGCGAGCGGCGCGCCGGCGTCGTGCACGCGGCGGAGCATCGCGGCAGACTCGGCGAGCACGGAGCGATGCCAGAGCCAACCGGGCAACGGATAGTTGGCCACTTCACCGGGCAGGTAGGAGAGCACCTCGCGCCCCGACTCGTCGAGGCCGAGCGGCTCGGGCACCTCGAGCACCCCCTCCCCGCGCAGGACGCGCAGGAGTTCGTGCACGCGCGGGGTCCACGGGCCGGAGGTGCGCCGCACGGTCTCGCCGACCCGGCGCACGTCGGTCGAGTTGCCGCCAGCCAGGGCCTCATCATGCATGGGGCCAGCCTAGACACCCGCAGGAGAGCACCTCGCGCACAGAAAGAGGGCCCAGACGCCAACCGCGTTCAACGATTCCGAGTCTGGGCCCTCTGACAGAGTGCCGGATGCAGCGCCCGGGGCGCGGCAGGGGGCTAGTTCGCCATGCCGCCCTGGGTGTAACCCTCGATGAAGCGGCGCTGCAGCAGCACGAAGATCACGATCGCGGGCAGCGCCATGATCAGGCCGGCCGCGCTCACCAGCGCCCAGTTGGGCGTCAGGTTCTGCTGGAACGAGTACAGGGCGAGCGAGGCGGGCAGCCGGTCCGCGTCCTGGATGAACGTCACCGCGAGCAGGAACTCGTTGTAGGCCTGCAGGCCCGCGACGAGCGCCGCCGTGATGAAGCCGGGCCAGATCATCGGCACGACGATGCTGGTGAACAGGCGGAACTCGCCCGCACCGTCGATGCGCGCGGCCTCTTCGTACTGCGGCGGGATCGCGATCAGGAACGAGCGCAGCAGCAGCGTGGCGAACGGGCTGTAGATCGCCCAGTAGATCACGATGAGCCCGAACTGGGAGTTGTAGAGCCCGAGCGTCGACCACCAGGTCAGCAGCGGCACCAGGAACATCTGGATCGGCAGCGAGGTGGAGACCAGCAGGTAGAGCATCCAGTTGTTCTTGCCCGGCAGGTCGAGCCGGGTCATCGCGTAGGCCGCGAGGCCGGCGATCACACAGACGCCCACCGCGGTCGAGACCGAGATGATCAGGCTGTTCAGGATGCCCTGGCCCATGTTGGCGTCTTGGAACGCCGTGATGAAGTTCTCCCAGCGCCACTCGGTCGGTGCACCGAGCGGAGAGTTGCTGATCTCCGCCGGGCTCTTGAGCGAGTTGAACAGGAACACCACGAGCGGGCCGCCGGCGTAGACGGCGAGCACGATGAGCAGGAACCAGCCGAGCGGCCCCGTACCCGTGTTCGTGCCGACCTTGCGCCGGCCGCGGCCGGGGCGGACGGCCGAGCTCGGCCGCGCGCGGGTCGCGGCACTCTCGCGCACTTCAGAGACTGCGCTCACGCTAGACCTCCCACTTGAGCTTCTTGCGAAGCAGCTGATAGCCGAGCACGATGGCCGCGCTGATGACGGTGAGCAGCATCGCCATCGACGAGGCGTAGCCGGCGCGGTTCTCCGAGAACGCCGTGCGGTAGAGCACGGTGCCGACGACATCCGTCGAACCGGCCGGGCCGCCCTGCGTGAGGATGAAGACGTAGTCGAACACGAGGAACGACCAGATCACCGTCATGAGCATGAGGAACATCAGGGTGGGGCGGATGCCGGGCAGCGTGATGTGCCAGAACTCGCGGAACGCGTTCGCACCGTCCAGACGGGCTGCCTCGTAGAGTGCCGGGTCAACGCCCTGCATGGCGGCCAGGAACAGCACGAGCAGGAAGCCCCACCACTGCCAGTTGTTGATGAATGCCACGGAACCGAGGGCGAGCGCCGGGTCACCGAGGAAGTTCGTGTCGGCGAACCAGTCGATGCCGATGCTCTGCAGCGCCTGCCCGATGCCAGCCGTCGGGCTGAGGATCTGGCGCCAGATGATCGAGGAGACGATCGTCGCGAGCACGTAGGGAATGAAGAACAGCACCCGGAACAGGATCTGGCCGCGGCGCACCCGCGAGAGCAGGAAGGCGCCGAGGAGGGCCATCGACATCGGGACGATGAGGAAGAAGCCGGTCCAGATCAGGTTGTGCTGGATCGCGCTGAGCACGGCGGGACTCGTGAAGAGCTCGGCGTAGTTCGCCAGCCCGACGAAGTTGGCCTGCCCCAGGCCGTCCCAGTCGGTGAAGGAGTAGAAGAACGAGGCGAGCCCCGGGCCGCCGATCACCAGGAGGTTGACGATGAGGAGGGGCGCCATGAACGCCCAGGCGAGTCCGCGCGTGCGGTACTTGATCTTCGTGCTGCCCTGCCGCCGCAGGGGGGTTCCCTGCGGCGGCACGGCGGTTGCGGTTCGTGACATGGGGTGGGATTAGCCCGCGGTCGGGGCGAACGGCACGATGACCTTGCCCGCGGCGAGCTCGCCGTCGAAGGTCTTCTGCAGACCGGCGAGGTAGTCGCTCGGGCTCATGTCGCCCGTGATGATCTTGTCGAACTCCGTGTAGAGGTACGTGTCGGTCGCCGCGGGGAAGAAGGTCCACGAGGCGTAGCCGAGGTTGCTGCTCTTCGGGATGTCCTTGTACAGGCGGGCGACGCGCTCGTCGAGGTCGGCGGGGAAGTCTGCCTCGTCCACGACGACCGGGGCGGGGTTCTCGCTGGTCTTGGCCATGTAGTTGTAGATCTTGGCCGGGTCGTTGATCAAGGAGTCCAGGAACTTGGCCGCGGCGGGCTTGTTCTTGGAGACCGTGTTGATCGAGAGCGACGTGCCGATCGCGAGCGGGTAGACGCCGGGCTCGACGCTGTCGCTGAGGGCGGGCAGCGGGGCCCAGTCCCAGGTTGCGTCGTTGCCGGCGGCCTCACCGAAGTAGGAGCCGGCCGAGCTGAACGACCAGGTTCCGGTCATGTACAGCGCCACCTTCCCGTTGGCCAGGCCGGTGAACATGTCGGTGTCGGTGTTGGTGAAGTAGCTGTTCGCGCTGCCACCCCACCAGCCCTTGTCGATCTGCGTCTTGAGGGTCGTCATCGCGTCGACGAACTCGGGGTCGGTGAACTTCGCGGTGCCGGTGAGCACGTCGTAGAGCTTCTCCGGTCCGACGGCCGCGTTCAGCACGGCGGAGAGGTACCACTCGCTCTGCGCCTGGTAGCCGCTGTTGCCAGCACCCACGGGGATCATGCCCGCCGCGGCAGCCTCGGTCGCGACCTTCTCGAACTCGGCGGCGGTCGTCGGAACGGTCCAGCCGTGCTCGGCGAAGACGGCCGGGTTGTAGAACATCACGATGGAGCCGTAGCCGGTGGGGATCGAGTAGAGCTCACCGTCGACGAGGCTGGCCTGGTAGGCCCACGGCTCGAGCACCTTCTCCCACTCATACTCCTTGGCGAAGTCGTCGAGCGAGTCGATGCGGTCGGCCGCGGCGAAGCCGAGCGCGCTCGACGGGCCAGGCGAGAAGACGACGTCGGCGCCGCGGCCGGCTGCGACGGCGGTGTCGGTGAGCGAGCCGATGTTCGACCACTGCTTGACGTCCAGCTTCACCTGGGCGTCATCCGATGACTCGTTGAACGCGTCGATGAACTCGGACTGGAACAGCTTCTGGGTGTCAGTCGAATTGAACGCCGCCCAGTAGCTGACGGTGTCCGCAGAGCTTGCCGCTCCGGCGCAACCGGCCAGCAGGCTTGATGCGGCGACGGCGACTACTGCGCT
This sequence comes from Microterricola viridarii, assembly GCF_001542775.1. Classification (GTDB taxonomy): domain Bacteria; phylum Actinomycetota; class Actinomycetes; order Actinomycetales; family Microbacteriaceae; genus Microterricola; species Microterricola viridarii_A. The sequence continues at coordinate 3,512,209 of NZ_CP014145.1, read as the reverse complement.
GCGCAGAACGCGTCGTGAGATCTTTGACACAGGGGTGTTCCTTTCAGTGGGTGACAACAGTGCTGGACTCGCGGATGACGAGGTGCTGGGAGAGTCGAACGTGGCGGGTGACGTCATCGACGGAGCCGTTCAACCGGTCGAGCAGGAGTCGGGCGCTGGTGCGGCCGATCTCGCGCGCGGGGTTGTCCACGGTCGTCAGCGCGGGGGTGATCAGGCCGGCTGCCTCGATGTCGTCGTAGCCGGTGACCGCGATGTCCTGCGGGATCGAGAGGCCGCTGCCGCGCAGGGTGTCGATGACCCCGATCGCGATGAGGTCGTTGGCGCAGACGATCGCGTCGGGGAGGGTCTCCAGGTCGAGCAGCACGCGGGCCCCGGTCGCGCCGCCCTCGCGGGTGAACGCGGTGAACACGGACAGCTCGTCCTCCGCAGCGATGCCGGCGCGCAGCAGGGCGTCGCGGTAGCCGGAGTGGCGCAGGGTAGAGGTGAAGTCCTCGCGTTCGCCGCCGACGAAGGCGATGCGTCGGAAGCCGTTGCCGAGCAGGTGCTCGACGACGGAGGCGATGCCGGCCGCCTCGTCGACGTCGACGTAGTCGCTGCCGCTGACCCCGATGTCCTGTCCGAGGGCGACCACCTGGGTGCCAGACTGCTCGATCAGGTCGAGGTCGGCCTGCGTGCAGCCGTAGGTGGTGAGCACGATGCCGTCGACGCGACGGGCCAGCACATGCCGGAGCGTCTCGCTGACGCTGCGGGAGGGCAGCGCGACATCGTTGACAGAGAGCAGGTAGCCCTGCGGCATCAGGATGTCCTGGATGCCGACGGCGACGAGCGGGTAGAACGGGTTCGTGATGTCGGGCACGATCAGCGCGACCGACTCGGTGCGCTGGCTGCGAAGGCTGCGGGCGCCGGGGTGCGGCCGGTAGTTGAGCTTCTCGATCGCGGCCTCGACGCGGGTACGCGTGGCGGAGCTGACGGGGCGCTTGCCGCTGAGCACCTGGGAGACAGTGGACACGCTGACGCCGGCCTCGGTCGCGACGGCGACAATTCCGGTTGCACTGTTCATCGGGCTCCTCACGCATAACGTTTTGCGTTTTCTCAGTATTGGGCGATATATGCGGCAAAGTCAAATAAAATTCACCGCGCAATCAAAGCCATCTTTGCCTATATGGTGATCACTGACCCCGCAAAACGTAATGGTTTGGAAGCTACGTGACTACGATTCATGACCGCGCCCGCGGCGCCATCATCGGCCTCGCCATCGGCGACGCCATGGGTGCCCCCACGGAGGGCATGACGATCTCCGCGATCCGCGAGCAGTTCGGCCGGGTCACCGGATACCTGAGCGGCGACGCCGCCGGCACCGACGACACCGAGTACGCCGTGCTCTGCGCCCAGGGCGTGCTGGCCGAGGGCTCGGCGCTCAGTGCCGAGGGCGTCATGGCGCACTGGGTGCGCGCCGTCTCGCACCAGAAGGGCGGCTTCTACGGAGCCGGCTTCAGCGAGATGGTCGCCATCAGCAACTTCATCAAGGGCGTCACGCCACCGCGCAGCGGCCAGGAGAACTACGAGCAGTGGAGCGACGGCGCCGCCATGCGCGTCGCCCCGATCGGCATCTTCGCCCGCGGCAACGCGGCGGAGGCCGCCCGGCTCGCCGGCATCGACGCCTCAGTGAGCCATGCCCGCGACGGAATATATTGCGGTCAGGCGATCGCCGCCGCCGTCGCCGTCGCCATGGTCAGCGACGACTTCGAGGAGGTGCTCGCCGCCGGCGTCGGGGCGCTCCCGGTCGACTCCTGGTCGTACCGCCTCGTCACGCGTGCCATCGAGCTGGCCCGCGGCGCGGCATCCGTCGTCGAGGCCGAGAACACGCTCTACGACGAGATCTCGCTGCTGCACTACCCGTGGGCGGATGCCGGCCCCGAGGCACTCGCGCTGGCCTTCGGCCTCTACGCCGCGTGCAAGGGCGACTTCGCCACCGTGATCGAGTCCTCGGTGAACATCGGCCGCGACTCCGACACGATCGCCGCGATGACCGGCGCGATGGCCGGCGCCATGATCGGCTACTCGGCCATCCCCGAGGCGTGGAGCGCCCAGGTGATCCAGGTGATGGGCCGCTGCATTCTCTCCACCGCGGGAACCAACCTGCTCGAGCTCGCCGACGCCCTCGTCGAGCTGAGCCCCACCACTGCCCCCGAAAACACCGAGGAGCCCGCCCGTGTCTGATTCGCTGAGCCGCGCTGAGCGCGCCCACGGAACCCTGCTCGGCCTCGCCGTCGGCGACTCCCTCGGCATCGCCTCCGACTACCACCAGTCCATCCGCGACACGTGGGTGCGCGGCATGCTGTGGCGCGGCTCGGCCGAGCTCGACGCGCAGCGCGTCGCCCGCCCCATGCTGCCCTTCGCGCACAGCATGGGCTCCTCCAAGCCGCACGCGAGTGACGACCTCGAGACGGCCGTCGTCGCCGCCAAGGTGCTGCTCGACTGCACCGCCGCCGGCACGGAGCCCCGCGCCGAGGCCCTCTTCACCGGCTGGCAGGCCTACATGCTCGGCGACGACGTGTGGAGCGGCATCGCCGAGCGCTCGGCCATCATCAACACCCAGCGCGGCTACGTGCCCCCGATCACGGGCAACGACAACCCCGCCTTCTACACCGACAGCGCCATCCCGGCCGGCGCCAGCATCGGCCTGCGCTGTGCAGGCGACCCGTCGCGTGCGGCCGACATCGCCGCCGACTACGCGGCGATCACCCATGCAGAGGACGGCATCTGGGCCACCGCGGCCATGGCCGTCGCGATCGCGGCCCTGACCGGCGGAACGCCGCTCGAGGCCGCCCTCGCACTGGCCGAGGAGCAGATCCCCGCGACCAGCTGGCTCGGTGCGAATGTGGCCAGGGCCCGCGAGATCACGGATGCGGCGACCGGCGCGTTCGCGAGCATCCCCGCCCTCTCTGCCGCGCTCAACTCGCGCGAGTACAGCCACGGCGGCGTCGCTCCGGAAACCCTGCCGCTCGCTTTCTCGATCGTGCGCCTCTGCGAGGGCCGCCTGAGCGAGGCCCTGCTCGTCTCGCTGGCCTTCGGCCGCAAGTCGGACAGTCTGCCAGCCATGGTGGGCGCCCTCGTCGGAGCCATCGACCCGTCAGAGCTGCTCGGCACCAGCTGGGACACCGACCTCGATGCGGTGAAGGGCCTCTTCGTTCCCGCCATCGCCGGCACGTCGATCACGGAGTTGGCGGCCGCGCTCAGCAGCGCCCCCTGATGCTCCCCCCACGTTCGACAGGCCGAGCCGGCGGCCCCCAGCCGGTGGCCCTGTCGAACCGGTGATCGGGCGGGCCGCCCCGCTCCCCCGCGGGGCGCGCTGGCCCGATCACCACAGGCCCCGACAGGCTGCTCCGCTCCCCCGCCGAGCGGCCTGTCGGGGCCGCTTACTTTGCACGGGCCGCTTGCTTTGCACGAGGCCGCTCCACCTCCATAGGCCGCGCCGCCCAGGTGCTCCCGCTCTCGCGGTCCGAGCCGGTCAGCCGGCCAGCTGCTTGCGGAACCAGTGGTCGGCGTACGGGTCGTCGTTGTGCGGCGCCCCTTCTGTGTAGCCGACGGCCGCGTAGAGCCGGCGCGCCTCGACCAGGTCCGAGCGCGTGTCGAGCCGGAGCGCCGAGAGCCCGCGCGCCCGCGCCTGCGCCTCGAGCGCCCCCATCAGCTGGCGGCCGAGCCCCAGACCGCGCGCGGCGGCGTCGACGAACACCCGCGTCACCTCGCCCACGCGTTGCGGTGCCGCCGCCTCGCCCTCCGCACCGGGCGCGGCCGCCTCGGTGACGAAGCGCATGCCCGCGCACCCCAGCACCGTCCCGTCGCGCCGGGCGAGCAGCAGCAGCCCGTTCGGCTCCTCCAGGCGCTCCCCCGGGTACGAGGCGTCGACGTCCGCGATCTCGGCGGCGGTCGCGGGGCGGCCGTGATAGCGCGTGATCAAGTCGTCGAAGTAGCGCGCGGAGACCGCGCGGGCGGCGGCAGAGAACGGCGATTCGACGGCGATCAGGAGGGGCGAGGGTGCTGGCACAGCCTCGAGCCTACGAGATGGCGGATGCCGCGAGGGTGCGCCCGTGTTCACCGCCCGGCTGGATAGCACCGTGTCGTGCCGACATCCGCGAATCTGCCGCTCGCCCTGCCCGCCGGAACCGACATCCGCCTGCTGTTCCAGCGAATCCTGCACGACTGAGCGACGGGGTTTCGACAAGCTCAACCGGCGGGGGTGGCTCAACCGGGGGGGGCTCAACCGGGGGGGCTCAACCGGCGGGCGGGGGGAGGCCCAACCGGCGAGGGGGCCCAACCGGCGCCGAGCGGCGCGGCCGCCTAGATCCAGCCCTGCTGCCAGGCCTTCTCTGCGGCCTCGTGCCGGGAGGCCGCGTCGAGCTTCGTCATGGCGGCAGAGAGGTAATTGCGCACCGTGCCGGGGGCGAGGTGCAGCCGCTCGGCGATCTGCTGTACGCCGACGGCGGTGCGGCTGACCCGCAGCACATCCAGCTCGCGATCGGTGAGCGGGCAGCGCTCGGCCGACAGCGCGGCGGCCGCGATCTCGTGGTCGATGTAGCGCTTGCCCGCAGCCACATCGCGGATCACCGCAGCCAGCTCGCCGGCCGGCGTCGACTTCGGCACGAAGCCGGAGACCCGCGCCTCGAGCGCGCGCCGCAGCACGCCGGGGCGGGCGTGCCTGGTCACGATTATGACCCGGGTGCTCACCGTCGAGAGGATGCGCGCGGCCGCCTCGATGCCGTCGGCGTGCGGCATCTCGAGATCGAGCAGGCAGATGTCCGGCCGGGTCTGCAGTGCGAGCTCGGCGGCGGTGACGCCGTTGTCGGCGCTGGCCACCACCTCGATGTCCGGCTCGAGCCCGAGCAGCGCCTCGAGGGCGCCGCGGATCAGGTGTTCGTCGTCGGCGATGAGCAGGCGGATGACGCGCTGCCCGGTCTGCGCGGCATCCACGGCCGCGGCGGTGCCCGCGCTCATGCGCGCGCCCCCACCCGGGTCGGCACGCACACGGTCAGGCTGAACTGGCCGGCAGCCGGGTCGAGCACGGTGTCGATCTCGCCACCGACCGGGGCGAGCCGCTCCCGCAGGCCGGCCAGGCCGGTGCCCGCTGCACCGGATCCGGCGCCGACAACCCCGTCGTTGAGAATCTCCAGCGTGTACGCCTCGGCCGTCTCGCGGAACCGGATCGTCACGTGCGCGGCCTCGCTGTGACGCAGGATGTTGGTCGTCGCCTCGCGCACGGTCATTGCGAGCGCCCGGCGCAGATCGGTTCCGGCCGGCAACGGGTCGAGGTCCAGGGTGCAGCCGGCACCGGCCGCGGTCAGCACCTCGCGCGCATTCTGCAGCTCGTCATCGAGCGAGATCTCGCGATACCCGGAGACGAGCAGGCGGGTCTCTTCCAGCGCCTGGTTGGCAATGATGCGGGTCTCATGAATGTTGACCCTGGCCGCCTCGAGATCGAGGTCGAGCATCCGTTCGGCCAGCTCGGACTTGAGCGCGATGACCTGCAGGTGATGGCCCTGGATGTCGTGCAGATCAGCGGCGAAGCGCAGGCGCTCCTGCGCCACGGCGAGCTCGGCCGCCGTGCGGCGATGCCGGTCCAGCTCCACCACGATCTCCCACCACCAGAGGCCGCTGAGAAGCATCACCGGGAACATGACGCCGTAACAGATGAGCAGCCACGAGACATTGCCGGACGGGGTGTCCGGCAGGCTCCCGCCGACCGCCTGGGTGAGGAGGGGATGCAGCGCGATCGCCGCGAGACCGGCGGCGAGCAGCAGCCACCGCTGTCGTGTGGGCAGCAGGCAGGCCATCAGACAGAGCGCCATCCAGAGCGAGAACGTGGAGATGACACCGAGCCCGGGGCTGAAGAGCCCGAGAACCCAGGCCGCGACGGCCGGCGCGAGCAGCGCACCCGTCCAGGCCGGGCCGGGCAGGCCTCCGCCGCGCCCGCGCCGCAGGAACCAGCAATAGCGCAGTTGCACGGCGGCGGAGGCGAGGACCGCCCCGAGCACCGCGCCGTCCAGCGGCGCGCGAGAGGCGGAGAATTCCGCGGCCGACATCAGCACGAGACAGGAGGCGAGCGCGACGACAACGAACACGATCGAACCGAGCGTGTAGGTCCAGGTGGCGTGCACACCACGGCCGTGGTCGGAGCGCTCAGAGCGCGCGGGGGGAGCCTGTTCCGGCTCCGCCGAACGGGGACGCCGCAGGAGCGTCGGCATCATGCCTGCTGCGCTGGACGCGGAGCGGCGGACGGAGCGAAACGGTTCATGCGCTCCAGCGTAGAGCAGTGACATTTGTCACGTTCTCGCGGGCGAAAGTGCCACAAACAGCGTGACAGCGCGGCACTACTTCGCCTCCAGCGCCGTCGACAGGATGGAGATATCGCTTCACCACACACTCTCGGCCACGGCCACCACGAAAGGCACCACGAATGATCGACGCACTGCAAGACTTCACCTCCTCCTTCCCCGCTCTGCTGCAGTGGGTGGGCGTGATGCTCGTCGCGGCCATCCCGTTCGTCGACTCCTACCTCGGCTCGGTCATCGGCGTGCTCGCCGGCCTCAACCCCGTCGTCGCGATCGCAGCGGCGATCGTCGGCAACGTTCTGGCCATGCTGGTCTTCGTGTTCGCCGCGCACCGGGTGCGCTCCGGCGTCGTCAACTCCAAGACGCCGAAGGAGGAGTCGGCCCGCAGCAGAAAGGTGCGTGCCTGGTTCGACAAGTACGGCGTCGCCGGGGTGAGCCTGGTCGGGCCTGTCGTGCTGCCGAGCCAGTTCACCTCTGCCGCCATGGTCTCCTTCGGCGCGTCCAAGAATGCCGTCATCCTCTGGCAGGTCATCGCGATCACCATCTGGGGTGTGGTGTTCGGCACCCTCGCCACCGTCGGCATCACGCTCTCCCGCTAGCCCCGGCATCCTCGGAATGTAAAGAACTCTTGACACGATGTCTGCTCTGGCTTACATTCGGTGTCAAGAGTTCTTTACATGTCAGGAGCGGTGATGTCATCTGAAGAGAAGAGCACCTGGATCATGGGGGTCGTCGCAATCGGCGGCTACCTCAGCTACCTGATCATCATTCTGGGCGCCGGCACTCCCCTGCCCGAGGTCGACTACGTGCCGGCCATGCTGTGGACGATCGGCGGGGCCATCGTCGTGTCGATCGTGCTGCACATCATCATCGTCGGCATCTTCACCCCGCGGGCGGAGGCCAAGAAGGATCAGCGCGACCGCGAGATCTACGCGACGAGTGAGCGCATCGGCCAGTCCTTCCTCGTTGTCGGCGGCATCGCCGCCATGCTGCTGGCGATGTTCGAGCTCGGCTACTTCTGGATCGCGAACGTGCTCTACCTGTGCTTCGTTCTCTCGGCTGTGCTCAGCTGCACCACCAGGATCATCGCCTACCGCCGGGGGTTCCAGTCATGGTGAAGCCGACCCGCGTGACCAACGACATCCGCCGTCTGCGCTTCGAGCGCGGCGAGATGACCCAGGCCGAGCTCGCCGATCGCATCGGCGTGACCCGGCAGACCGTCATCGCCATCGAGCAGGGCCGCTACTCGCCCTCGCTCGAGATGGCCTTCCAGATCGCCCATGCGCTGGGCGTCTCGCTCGACACGGTCTTCCAGTACCCGGCGCAGCAACAGTAGGGCCCGGCCCCCAGCAGTAGGACCCGACCCACAACAGAAGGGATCCAGATCATGCGAGCAATAGTTCAAGACGAGTACGGCGACGTGGAGGCCCTGCGGCTGGACGACATCGCCACCCCGGCGCCCGGCGCCAACGAGGTGCTGATCCGGGTGAAGGCGGCCGGCGTCGATGCCGGCGTCTGGCACCTGATGACGGGGCGCCCGTATCTGGCGCGCGTCATGGGCTTCGGCCTGCGCCGCCCGAAGACGAAGGTCAAGGGGCGCGAGGTGGCCGGTGTCATCGCGGCGCTCGGAGAACGGGTCAGCGGATTCGCGGTCGGCGATGAGGTCTACGGCTACTGCGAGGGCGCCTTCGCCGACTTCGTCTGCGCCCGGGCCGACCGCATCGCCGCCAAGCCGGCGTCGCTGAGCTTCGAGCAGGCGGCTGCCCTGCCGATCTCGGCGGGCACCGCGCTGCAGGCCGTGCGCGACAGCGGCGCGGTGAAGGCCGGCCAGAGCGTGCTCGTGATCGGGGCGGCCGGCGGTGTCGGGGCCTTCGCGGTGCAGATCGCCAAGGAGCTCGGGGCGCGGGTGACGGGCGTCACCAGCACCGGGAAGCTCGAGTTGGTGCGCTCGCTCGGCGCCGACCAGGTCATCGATTACACGCGCGAGTCGTTCACCAACGGCTCGCGCCAGTTCGACGTGATCATCGACACGGCCGGCCACCGTCCGGTCGCGGAGCTGCGCCGCGCCCTCACCCCGCAGGGCACGCTCGTGATCGTCGGGTCCGAGGTCGATGCCCCCGTGTTCGGCGGGATGGGGCGCCCGGTCGGCGCAAGCCTGAAGTCGCCGTTCGTCGGCCACACTCTGCGCATGCTGGCGGCCACCGAGAACGCCGGCCTGCTGCACTCGCTGACCGAGCTGATCGAGGCGGGCACGCTCAGGCCCGTGATCGACTCCCGCTACCCGCTGGCGGAGGCACCGGCGGCGATCCGGCACTGGCGCGACGACCACCCCGCTGGCAAGGTCGTCATCACCGTCTGACCCGGATGCCGGGCGCCGCGGCATCCGCGCACCGCAATGCGTCGGGCCGTCCGTCGCGGCACGCGAAAAGTCTCGCGGCCCCCGATAAATCGGGGGCCGCGAGACTTTTCGGGGGCCGCGAGCGGGTTCCCCCAGGGCGGCGTTGCGCGCAGTTGGCTTCGGTCGCAAGCTCCCTCGAGCCAACGGGAAGAGGCTCCCCCGGCGGATGCCGGAGGAGCCCCTCTCACAGGTCGCCGCTAGTGGTTCTGCGGGAAGCCCAGGTTCAGGCCGCCGTGGCTCGGGTCGAGCCAGCGCGAGGTGATGGCCTTCTCGCGGGTGAAGAAGGCGATGCCGGCCGGGCCGTACGCCTTCGCGTCGCCGAACGCCGAGTTCTTCCAGCCACCGAAGGAGTGGTACGCCACCGGCACGGGAATCGGCACGTTGATGCCGATCATGCCGACGGTCACCTCGTTCTGGAAGCGCCGGGCTGCACCACCGTCGTTGGTGAAGATGGCGGTTCCGTTGCCGTACTGGCTCGAGTTGATGATGTCGAGGCCCTGCTCGTAGCCGTCGACGCGCACGATCGACAGCACCGGGCCGAAGATCTCGTCGGTGTAGGCGGCCGAGTCCAGCGGCACCCGGTCGAGCAGGGTCGGGCCGAGCCAGAAGCCGTCGGCGTCGCCGTCGACCTCGATGCCGCGGCCGTCCACGACGACGGTCGCGCCGTCGGCCGCCGCGATGTCGATGTAGCTGGACACCTTGTCGCGGTGAACCTCGGTGATGAGCGGGCCCATGTCGCAGCCGCGGGTGCCGTCACCGGTCTTCAGGGTCGCCATGCGCTCGGTGATCTTGCCGATCAGGGCGTCGGCGACGGCGTCGACGGCCAGGATCACGCTGATCGCCATGCAGCGCTCACCGGCCGAGCCGAAGCCCGCGTTGACGGCGGCGTCGGCGGCCAGGTCGAGGTCGGCGTCCGGGAGCACCAGCATGTGGTTCTTCGCGCCGCCGAGTGCCTGCACCCGCTTGCCGTGAGCGCTGGCGGTCTCGTAGATGTAGCGCGCGATCGGGGTCGATCCGACGAAGGAAATCGAGGCGACGTCCGGGTTCACCAGCAGCGCGTCGACGGCCTCCTTGTCGCCGTGCACGACGTTGAAGACACCGTCGGGCAGACCGGCGTCCTTGAACATCTGGGCCATGAAGTTGGCAGAGGACGGGTCCTTCTCCGAGGGCTTCAGCACGACCGTGTTGCCGGCGGCGATGGCCAGCGGGAAGAACCAGAGCGGCACCATGGCGGGGAAGTTGAACGGGCTGATGATGCCGACGACGCCGACCGGCTGCTTGAGCGAGTACACGTCGACACCGGTGGAGACGTTCTCGGAGTAGTCGCCCTTCAGCAGGGTCGGCATGCTGCAGGCGTACTCGACGACCTCGAGGCCGCGGGCGATCTCGCCGGCGGCATCCGAGAGCACCTTGCCGTGCTCGCTGGTGAGGATCGCAGCCAGCTCGGGCGTGCGCTTGTGCAGCAGCTCGCGGAAGTTGAACATGATGTTCTGGCGCTTCGCGATCGACATGTCGCGCCAGGCCGGGAGTGCAGCCTTGGCAACAGCAACGACGCTGTCAACATCGGCGGTGCTGGCCATCAGCACGTTCTTCTCGGCGACGCCGCGGGCCGGGTTGAAGACGGGAGCGGTGCGCGTGGACGTTCCGGCTGCGGGTGCGCCGTTGACCCAGTGCTGGACGGTGGGGATTTCGGACATTGCGGTGTTTCCTTTTCTATTGTGAAAATCAGGGTGCGGGATCTCGATACGGCCCTGGCAGGCCTACTCGATCAACGGAGAGGTGGAACCTCCCGCTGGTCGAGTAGCGCCGCCTGCGGCGTATCGAGACCGAGTGAGCGGGCTAGATCAGATCGAGCGAGAGCACCTCGTCGTAGATGGCCATCGCCTCGGCGACCTCCTCCGGCGTGACGACGCACGGCGGCACGACGTGGATGCGGTTGTCGGCCAGGAAGGGCAGCAGGCCGCGGGCGACGAGCTCCCTCTTGATCCGGCCCATCACGGCGGCGCTGACCGGCTGGCGGGTGGCCCGGTCGGCCACCAGCTCGACCGCCCAGAACACGCCCTCGCCGCGCACCTCGCCGATGATGTCGTGCTTCTCGGCCAGCGCAGCCAGGGCGGGCCCGATGTGCTCGCGGCCGACGGTCGCCGCGTTCTCGACGATGCCCTCTGAGGCCATCGTGTCGAGGGCCGCTACGATCGAGGCCATCGCCAGCGGGTGGCCGCTGTAGGTGAGGCCGCCGGGGAACACCCGGTCGTTGAAGAAGTCGGCGATGGGGTCGCTGATGACGACACCGCCCACCGGCACGTAGCCGGAGTTGACGCCCTTGGCGAAGGTGATCAGGTCGGGCACCACGTCGTAGCCGTCGAAGGCGAACCAGCGACCGGTGCGGCCGAAGCCGCACATGACCTCGTCGAGGATCAGCATGATGCCGTGGCGGGTGGCGAGCTCGCGCACGCCGGCCAGGTAGCCGGGCGGCGGCAGCAGCACGCCGGCGGTGCCGGGGATCGTCTCGAGCAGGATCGCGGCGATCGACGCCGGGCCCTCACTCAGGATGACGCGCTCCAGGTGCTGCAGAGCGCGCTCCGACTCCTGCTCCGGCGTGGTCGCCCAGAAGTCGCTGCGGTAGGCATACGGACCGAAGAAGTGCACGTGGCCGGTGGCGTACTCGTTCGGGATGCGGCGCCAGTCGCCGGTTGCGACGACGGCGGAGCCGGTGTTGCCGTGGTACGAGCGGTAGGTGCTGAGCACCTTGTCGCGGCCCGTGAACTGGCGCGCCATGCGGATCGCGTTCTCGTTGGCATCCGCCCCACCGTTGGTGAAGAAGACCTTGTTGAATCCCTCCGGCGCGCGGTCGGCGATGCGCTTGGCCGCCTCGCCGCGGGCCAGGTTGGCGGTCGCGGGGGCGATGGTGGCGAGCAGGCTGGCCTGCTCCTGGATGGCGGAGATGACGGCGGGGTGCTGGTGCCCGATGTTGACATTCACGAGCTGGCTCGAGAAGTCGAGGTAGCTGGTTCCCTCATGGTTCCAGACCCGCGACCCCCTGCCGCCTGCGATCACGAACGGAGCGAGAGCGGCCTGCGCCGACCACGAGTGGAAGACGTGCCGCTGGTCGAGCTCCGCCGTGATGGCGTCGAGATCGGGGTTGGGTGTTTCGAGCATGTGCGTTGGTGCCTTTCAGATGGTGCTGTGGTGGTTCCGACAGGCCCACCCGTCACTGGTTGGGCCTGTCGGAACCGGGGTTAGTTGCCGCCCTCGGCGAGGGTGACAGTGATGGGCTTGAAGCTCTCGCCCGTCACATCGACTCCCTCAGCTTTGAGTTCGTCGAGTGCTTTGGTGATCCAGTCGTTCGACCAGGCGGATGCCGGCGGCGCCTTCGTGATCGGCGATGCGCCGGTCTCGTTGACGGCCGAGATGGCACCCTTGACGGTCGCGTCCCAGGCCTTCTCGTCGATCATGCCGATGCCGTTCTCGGCCGGCCAGATGAGCTTGTTGGTCTCGTTGACCATCCACAGCTCGTGGCTCGGGCCCCAGTTGGAACCGGCGGCGATGGTGACTTCCGAGGCCTTCTCGGGGTTCTCCGCCGCGTAGATCCAGCCCTTGACGACGGCCTTCAAGAATTTGACGGTCGTGTCCTGGTAGGCCGTGTCGCTCTCCAGCCGCGCGGTGTCGGCCCAGATGGCGTCCTGCAACATCGCCCCGACGGTGTCCTGGTAGCTGATCACGTTGAAGTCGGCCGGCGTGTACTGCTTGCCGGTCTTGGGGTCGACGGCCTCGAGCAGCTGCGCGTACTCGTTGTAGGTCATGGCCTGGGCGGCGTCGATGTCACCCTGCAGGAAGGCGTTCATGTTGAAGTCCTGCGTGATGATCTGCACGGTGGAGGAGTCCAGGCCCTCAGCGGCCATGGCGGCGAAGATCTCCCACTCGTTGCCGAAGCCCCACGAGCCGATCTTCTTGCCCTCGAAGTCGGCGACAGAGTTGATGCCGGAATCCGCCCACGACACCTGCAGGGTGCCGGAGCGCTGGAAGATCTGCGCGATGTCGGTGATGTTGGCGCCGGCTTCGACCGAGCCGAGCGCCTTCGGCACCCAGGCGATGGCGTAGTCGACGTCGCCGTTGGCGAGGGCGTCCTGCGGCACAATGTCGCCGCCGGACGGGATGATCTCAACGTCCAACCCCTCGTCGGCGAAGTAGCCCTGGTCTTGAGCGGCGAAGTAGCCGGCGAACTGGCCCTGCGGCAGCCACTGCAGCTGGAGCTTGACCGCGGTGGTGCCGCCGTCGGCGCCATCGGTCGAGCCACCCGAACCTCCGGAGGTGTCGCCAGAACCGGAACAAGCGGAGAGTACGAGCGCTGCCGAGAGTGTGAGCGCGCCCAGTGTCGCGAGGCGACGTGTGCTGTGTTTCATTTCAGTCCTTTCCCTGCCCTAGATGTTGTTGGTGCCGTGGTGCCTGTGTTGCTGTGCGTTGCCTTGTCGTGCGTTGCCTTGCCTTGCCGTGCGTTGTGTTGGGTTGTGGTCGCCTCGGCGCCGGGTGGGCCGAGGACGTTGTGTGGGCTACGAACCGCCCCCGCGCCGATTGGCGAGGCGTTCGAGCGCGAGCGTCGCGACGTAGAAGAGCAGGCCGAGAACGATGGATGCCACGACGTAGGCCCACGCCCTGGCATAGGCGCTGGAGGCGGCCGACGTCGAGATCAGGCCGCCGAGCCCGCCCCGCGGGCCGCCGAAGTACTCGGCGACGAGGGCCGAGATGACGGCCAGCGATGAGGCGATGCGGATGCCGGTGAAGATGAACGGTTTCGCCGTCGGCAGGGTCACCGTCCGCAGCACCTGGCTGGAGGACGCGGCGTAGACCCGCATCAGGTCGCGGTGCACGGCCCGCGTCTGCCGGAACCCCCGCAGCGTGTTGATGAAGATCGGAACGAAGGTGGCGAGTGCCGCGATGGCCTGTCGGCTGAACTGGCTGTCCGCGCCGAACATCGAGTTCAGCACCGGGGCGAGGGCGACGATCGGGATGACGGCGATCGAGGCGACGATGGGCGCGCTCATACCGTCGGCCAGGCGCGAGTTCGCGGCCAGCGCCGCCAGACCGATGCCGAGGATCGAGCCGACGATGAGGCCGATCAGGGCGTTCGTTCCGGTGATGGCCATGGCGGAGAGGATCGACGGCAGGTACTCCACGAACTGGGTGGCGATGGATGCCGGGCTCGGCAGCAGGTACTCGCTGACGCCGACGACGCTGACCAGGAACTGCCAAACACCGAGCACGATCACGCCGACCGAGATGGGCGCGACGATGCGCAGCACACGCTCGGTGCGCGCACTCATCGGCTTCCTGCCGGGCGCCGCGCCCGTTCTCGATACCGTCGCGGAGCTCATCAGCGGGTCTCCGCCCCGCGCACGTTCACCGGCACGGATGCCGTGCCGAGGCCCGCCGTCTGGATGCCGCCGGTGCCCGGGTTTCCGCCGTGCAATGCCTCGCGCACCGCGGTGATCATCTCGAAGTAGCGGGTGTCCTCGCGCAGCGACTCCGTGCGCTCGTCGTCCAGGCGCATCGTCACGATCTCCTGAATCCGGCCGGGGCGCGCCGACATGACGACGACCCGGTCAGAGAGGTAGACGGCCTCGGGGATGGAGTGGGTCACGAAGACCACGGCCGCCCCGGTCTCGGCGCAGATGCGCACCAGCTCGGTCTGCATCCGCTCCCGCGTCATCTCGTCGAGGGCGCCGAACGGCTCGTCCATGAGAAGCAGTTTCGGATTCTCGGCCAGCGAGCGGGCGATGGCGACGCGCTGCTGCATGCCGCCGGAGAGCTGGTCGGGGTAGCGGTCGGCGAACTCGGTCAGGCCGACCATGTCGAGCAGCTCGGCAACCCGGGCGGCGCGGGCCGCGGCGGCGACGCCGTGCAGTTCGAGCGGCAGAGCGACGTTCGCGGCGACCGTGCGCCACGGCAGCAGGCCGGCCTGCTGGAAGGCGATGCCGTAGTCCTGGTCGAGCCGGGCCTGGCCGGCGCTCTTGCCGAACACGGCGACGCGGCCGGTGCTGGGCTGGTCGAGGTCGGCGATGATGCGCAGCAGGGTCGACTTGCCGCATCCGCTCGGTCCGATCAGCGACACGAACTCGCCGGCCTTGACCGAGAGCTCGATGCCTTGCAGGGCGCGCACCTGGCCGCTGCGGGTCTCGAACGTCTTGTCGACGCCGACGACGGTGACGGCATCGGCCGTGACAGCGTCGGCGGCTGCGGCGGTCTGTGAGATGTGAGTCATGCGTTGACCTCCACGCGTCGGTAGTTCTTGAGGAAGACGCCGAGCAGGGCGATGGAGCCCGCCACGACGAGGCCGAGCACGATGGCGCCGAAGATCGGCCCCCATGCCTTGGCGGGGTCGCCGCTGGCCTGGCCGGCGTACTGGATGAGGATGCGGCCGAGGCCACCCTGCAGGCCGGTCGACACCTCGGCGACGACGGCACCGATCACGGCGTTGGCCGCGCCCAGGCGCAGTGCGGGCAGCAGGTAGGGCACGGATGCCGGCACGCGCAGTTTCACGAGCGTGCGCCACCAGCCGATGCCGTAGCTGTGCATCAGTTCGGTGTGGATCACGTCGGGCGACTGCAGTCCGCGCAGCGCGCCGATTGCGATCGGGAAGAAGGCGAGGTAGCTGGCGATGAGTGCGACCGACATCCAGTCGGCCCACTCGAAGCCGCCGATCTGGATCTTGGAGCCCCAGCTGCGCACGATCGGCGCGAAGGCGATCAGCGGCACGGTCTGGCTGAGGATGATCCAGGGCAGCAGGCCCCACTCGGCCAGCCGCCAGCGCAGCATCACCAGGGCGAGGCCGACGCCGACGACGAGGCCGACCAGCCAGCCGACGGCGGCGATGCCGAGGGTGACGAGGGCGCCGGCGCCGACGGCCGCCCAGAGCGGGGCAGCGCCCTCAGCCCTGGTCACCGGTTCGAACAGGCGGGCCAGCATGTCCCAGATGTGCGGCATGGACAGATCGGTGGTGCGCGGCAGCACCCGCAGCTCGCCGATCACGACGCCGTCGGCGGGAGCGAGCAGCTTGTACAGCTCCCAGACGATGACGATCGCGGCCAGGCCGAGTGCGCCGTACGCCCACACCTGCAGCTCCCGGGCGCCGCGCGGTGTCTGGCGCGCCTTGGTCTCGATACGCTCGTTCCTCGCTACTCGACCAGCGGGGTTTCCGCGACCAGCGGGGTTCCCGCGACCAGCGGGGTTCCCGCGACCAGCGGGGTTTTCGGCCCCAGACCGTTGGTCGAGTAGGCCGCCCGCGGCCGTATCGAGGCCTGGTGACCCGGTCTCGAGACCGGTGCCACCTCCTCCAGCTTCTGCGTTCGTCACTGTCATGCCTTGGCCGTGATGTGATCGCTGAGGGCCGGGATGATCGTCTCCCCGTATACCCGCAGCGTCTCCTCTTTGTTGTCGTGCTGCAGGTAGCCGGCGAATTGGTCGACGCCGAGCGCCTTGAGCGCCTCGAGCTTCTCGATGTGCTCCTTGGCGGTGCCCATGATGCAGAAGCGGTCGACGATCTCGTCCGGAACGAAGCTGGCGTGCGTGTTGCCGGAGCGGCCGTGCTCGTTGTAGTCGTAGCCCTCGCGCGACTTGATGTAGTCGGTGAGCGCCTCCGGCACATCGCCGTGCGCGCCGTACTTGGCCACGATGTCGGCCACGTGGTTGCCGACCATGCCGCCGAACCAGCGGCACTGGTCGCGCATGTGCTCCCAGTCGTCGCCGATGTACATCGGGGCGGCGACGCAGAACTTGATCGACATCGGGTCGCGCCCGGCCGCCTCTGCCGCAGCCCGCACAGTCTTGATCATCCACGCGGCGATGTCGACATCCGCCAGCTGCAAGATGAAGCCGTCGCCGACCTCGCCGGTGAGCTTGAGCGCGAGCGGACCGTATGCGGCCACCCAGACGTCGAGCTTGGAGCCGACGCTCCACGGGAACTGCAGAGTGGAGCCGTTGTACTCGACCGAGCGCGAGTTGGCCAGCTCACGGATGACGTGGATGGAGTCCCGCAGCGTCTTCAGCGTGGTCGGGGCGCCGTTGGTGACGCGCACGGCGGAGTCGCCGCGGCCGATGCCGCAGATGGTGCGGTTGCCGTACATCTCGTTGAGGGTGGCGTAGAGCGAGGCGGTGACCGTCCAGTCCCGGGTGGCCGGGTTGGTGACCATCGGGCCGACGATGACCTTGCGCGTCTCGGCCAGGATCTGGCTGTAGATCACGTACGGCTCCTGCCAGAGCAGGTGCGAGTCGAAGGTCCACACATGGCTGAAGCCGTGGTCCTCTGCCAGCTTGGCCAGTTGCACCGTGCGCGCCGAGGGTGGGTTGGTCTGCAGTACCGCTCCAAAATCCATCTGGTTCCCGTTTCTAACGAAGTGTGCCGAATCGCGTGTCTGTGTGTCTATGGGGCGGATGCCGGATTTCTCCGGCATCCGCCGGCGTGCTCTAGATCAGGTACTGGCTGAGCCCCCGCCTGACGAACTGGCCGTCACCCTTCTGGCCGACGTACTGCCGGTCGGTGACGACGACCTTGCCGCGTGAGAGCACGGTGTCGACGTGGCCGTCGATCTCGTAGCCCTCCCAGGCGGAGTGGTCCATGTTCATGTGGTGGCTGCGCCCGGTCGGCTTGCCGTCTTTATCGACGGGGTAGCCGATCGAGGTGTGCCCGTTCGGGTCGTAGACGACGATGTCTGCGTCGGCACCGGGCTGGATGACGCCCTTCTTGCCGTACAGGCCGAACATGCGCGCCGGGGTGGTGCTGGTGATCTCCACCCAGCGCTCCAACGAGATCTGACCGTCGACGACGCCCTGGTAGAGCAGGTCCATGCGGTGCTCGACCGAGCCGATGCCGTTCGGGATCTTGGAGAAGTCGCCAAGGCCCAGATCCTTCTGCCCCTTCATGCAGAACGGGCAGTGGTCGGTGGAGACCATCTGGATGTCGTTGGTGCGCAGGCTCTGCCACATGTGGTGCTGGTGGCCCTCCTCCTTGGAACGCAGCGGCGTCGAGCACACCCACTTGGCACCCTCGAAGTTGCCCCACTCGTCGCTCGATGCGCCCAGCTGGTCCTCCAACGAGAGGTAGAGGTACTGCGGGCAGGTCTCGCCGAACACGTTCTGGCCGTTGTCGCGGGCCGCGGCCAGCTGCTCAACGGCCTGCTTCGCGCTCACGTGCACGACATACAGCGGCGCCCCGGTGAGGTTGGCCAGCATGATGGCGCGGTGCGTGGCCTCCTCCTCCATCTGCCAGGCGCGAGCGACCCCGTGGTAGTACGGGTCGGTCTTGCCTTGCGCGAGCAGCTGCTCGACGAGCACGTCGATGGCCGGGCCGTTCTCGGCGTGCATCATCGTCATCATGCCGGTGTCGGCTGCCACCTGCATGGCCCGCAGGATCTGGGCGTCGTCGCTGTAGAAGACGCCGGGGTAGGCCATGAACATCTTGTAGCTCGAGATGCCCTCATCGGGCAGGCCGCGCAGCGCCAGCAACGACTCCGGGTTCACGTCGCCGACGATCTGGTGGAACGCGTAGTCGATGGCGCACTGGCCAGCGGCCATTCCGTGCCAGGTGGCCAGGCCGTCCTGCACCTTCTGACCGTGCGTCTGCACGGCGAAGTCGATGATGGTCGTCGTGCCGCCCCAGGCGGCTGCCCGGGTGCCCGTCTCGAAGTTGTCGGATGCCGCGGTGCCGCCGAACGGCAGCGACATGTGCGTGTGCGCATCGATGCCGCCGGGGATCACATACTTGCCGGTGGCGTCGATGACGGTGTCGACGCCGGCCGTGAGGTCGGTGCCGAGCAGCACGCTGCCGCGCGCCAGCACCGCCACGATGCGCTCGCCGTCGATGAGCACGTCGGCCTCCGCCCGGCCCGTTGAGGTGACCACGGTGCCGCCGGTGATGAGGGTCGTTGCCATGTCGTTTCCCCTTTTCCTGGTCCTCTTCTCGTTCTGTTGGTGGTTACGGCTTCGGGATCGAGGTGTAGGACTCGGGCCGGCGGTCGCGGAAGAACTGCCAGTCGTTGCGCACCTGGCGCACCAGGCTCATGTCGAGGTCGCGCACCAGCACCTCCTCGTCGGTGGCGGAGCCGAGCTCGCCGACCCAGTTGCCGCGCGGGTCGAGCACCTGGCTGGAGCCGTAGAACGTGACGGCGAGGTCGCCGTACTCGTTGTCCTCGCGGCCGACGCGGTTGGAGGCGGCGACGAACATGCCGTTGGCGGCGGCCGCGGCGGCCTGCTCAATCTCCCAGAGCCGGTTGGAGAGGCCCGGCTTGGTGGCGTTCGGGTTGAACACGATCTGCGCGCCGTTCAGGGCGAGCTCACGCCAGCCCTCGGGGAAGTGCCGGTCGTAGCAGATGTAGACGCCGATGGGCCCGACGGAGGTGTTGAAGACGGGGTAGCCCATGTTGCCGGGACGGAAGTAGAACTTCTCCCAGAACTTGTCGAGGTGGGGGATGTGGTGCTTGCGGTACTGGCCGAGGATCGTGCCGTCGGAGTCGACCACGACGGCGGTGTTGTAGTAAACGCCGGGCTGGTCTTCCTCGTAGATCGGGAGCACCATCACCATCTCGAGTTCCTTGGCGAGGGCGGCGAAGCGCTGCACGATCGGGCCGTCGGAGGGCTCCGCGTAGTCGTAGTACTTCGCATCCTCGGTGATGCCGAAGTAGGGGCCGTAGAACAGCTCCTGGAAGCAGATCACCTGAGCGCCCTGCTCCTTCGCGGTGCGGGCGAACTGCTCGTGCTTGTCGAGCATGGACTCTTTATCGCCGGTCCAGGTGGTCTGGGTGAGTGCTGCACGAACGATTTTGGGGGTGTCGCCGGTCATTTTGCCTCCACTTGCGCCGATTTCAAACAGGGTTTGAGCCGCGTTGCGTGTTGCGTCGCGGGGTGCCGGCGTTGGCAATTCACGGGAGTCACCAACGCCGAGCGGTTTAGCCGAACCGAGCTTCGTTGCTCATTCTGTTATTGTTCGGCGTAAACATTTCTCTTTTGTTTCAGTGTGTGACACACGCGTTAATCATCATGTTGCCGAAGGTGCCGGAAAGGCAAGAGTTTCCGTGAATGAGTTCTGGAATGAGATCGACGATCCCACCCCGCGCGGCATCGCCGCGGCCATCGCCAGGCGGGTCACCAGCGGGGAACTGGTGCCTGGAGACAGGCTGCCGACGGTTCGCGAACTGGGCACACTGCTGGGGGTCAGCCCGGCAACGGTGAGCCACGCCTGGCAGGCGCTCAACCAAGCCGGCCTCATCGAATCGCGGGGCAGGGCCGGGAGCTTTGTGCGGCAGCATCCGCAGACCTGGTTGCCTCCGCGCATGCTCGGCCTGGTCGGCGGCGGCGAGCTGCCGGACGATGCCAGCCACCTCGATCTCTCGCACGGAACCCCCGACCCGCTGCTGCTGCCCGCCCTCGGCCCCGCGCTTTCCCGCGTCTCGCTGCGGGCCGAGACCTCGAGCTACCACGAGCTGCCGGTTGTGCCAGAGCTCGGCCGAATTCTCGACGAGAGCTGGCCCTACCGGGCCGAGTCGCTCACCGTCGTCGACGGCGCCCAGGACGCCGTCTCGCGCAGCCTGGAGTCGGTGGTGCGCTTCGGCGACCGGGTGGTGTTGGAGAGTCCCGGCTTCCCCGCCTTCTTCGACCTGGTCAGCGCGCTCGGCGCCTCGGTCGTGCCGGTGTCGGTCGACGAGTTCGGCATCGTGCCGAGTTCGCTCGCCGCCGCACTGCGGCAGGGGCCGTCGGCGCTCGTGCTGCAGCCGCGCGCGCAGAACCCCACCGGCGCCTCGATGACGGCCGAGCGTGCGCAGGAGTTGGCCCGCGTGATCCGCTCCTCCCGCAACGGCTCCAGCCTCATCGTGGTCGAGGATGACCACTCCGGTCAGATCAGCACGGCCGCCCCGGTGAGCCTCGGCCGGTGGATCCCCGACCAGGTGCTGCACGTGCGCAGCTTCTCGAAGTCGCACGGCCCCGACCTGCGCATCGCCGCGCTCGGCGGCCCGGCCGCGCTGATCGACAAGATCGTCTCGCGGCGCATGCTCGGCCCGGGCTGGACCTCCCGCATGGTGCAGCGCATCCTCGCCGACCTGCTCACCGACGGCACCGCCCTGGACGAGGTGACCGAGGCGCGCCGGCAGTACTACTCCAGGCAGAAGGCCCTGAACGCCGAGCTGGCGCGGGTCGGCGTGCACGCGTCGACCGGCATCGGAACGACCCCGAGCACCCTGCCGGACGGCATCAACATCTGGCTGCCGGTGGCCGACGAACGTGCCGCGCTGGTGCAGCTGGCGGCGGCCGGCATCCGCGTCGCTCCCGGGTCGCCGTTCCTGGCCGGCGGTGCCGTGCACACGGATGCAGCCGTCGGCGGGGTCTCCTCGGTGCCGGGCGTCGGGCCCGGATTCGTGCGCGTCACGGCCGGCATGGTGCGCTCCAATGCCGACTCGGTCGCCGCCGCCATCGCGTCGGCGGCACTGCCCGGGCCGCGCGCGTTCTACACGCTGGAGGCGTAGCGCCGGCTCCCGCCGGCTGAGTCCGCCTCTCGCCAGCTGAGCCTGCCTCACGCTGGCTGAGCCTGCCTCCCGTCGGCATCCCTCGCCCGTTGGCTGCGTCTGGCTCTCGCTGGTTGAGCCCGCCTCCCGCCGGTTGAGCCTGCTTCCCGCTGGTTGAGCCTGTCGAAACCGCCGGCATCCCTCGCCCGTTGGCTCGAGGGAGCTCCAGCGACCGAAGCCAACAGCGCGCACCCGGCCACGCATCGGTCACGGTTTCGCAGGCTGCCCGGGAAGGGGCTGCCGCCTTTCGCGTCGCAGCGCGACGCACTCAGGACAGGATGTCCTTGCTGAGGAACCGGCCGGCGGCGAGCGCGCCGAAGACCACGATGTAGCCGGCCTGCAACAGGGCGTTGTCGCCGAAGGACGCCCACTGCACCGGGTCGCGGAGCAGGTCGGCGAAGCTCAACCAGTGGTCGGTGAACAGCCAGGGGTGCAGCCAGTCCAGCTGCGGCAGCGCGCCGAGGATCTGCGCGGCGACGGCGAGGATCGCGGTGCCAGCCATGGCGCCGACCGGCACCGTCGTCAGTGTGGAGAGGAACAGCCCGATGGCCGACAGCCCGAGCAGCGAGACGCTGATGTAGGCCGCGATGCCGAGCAGGCGCAGCAGCCCCTCGCCGACGGTCACCGTTGTGCCGGAGAGCAGGGTGAGCGGGCCGATCGAGAACAGCACCCAGCCGACCAGCGTGCCGACGACGAGCACCGTCAGGCTCGCGGCGAGGCAGAAGACGCCGGCGCTCAGGTACTTCACCAGCAGCAGGCGGAGCCGCCCGGCCGGCGCGATGAGCAGGTAGCGCAGGGTGCCGTGGCTGGCCTCACCCGCGATCGTGTCGCCGGCGATGACGCCGATCGTCAGCGGCAGGAACAGCGGGGTCGCGACGGTGATCGCGGTCAGGCCGACGTAGAGGCCGTTCTGGGTGATCAGGTCGAGGAACGCCGGCCCGCGGCCACTGCTGCTCTCGCCGGCGATCTTGACCGCGACGCCGATCAGTATCGGGATGAGTGCGAGCGCCCCGATCAGGGCGGCGGTGCGGCGGCGCCGGAACAGCGTGAGCAGCTCGGAGCCGAGCAGCGCGGCCGTGTTGCCACGGCGTTCTGCGGCCTTGGCCGGCCGGGCGGATGCCGCGGGCACAGTTGCCTGCTGGTTACTGGACAACGTCGAACCCCTCCCCCGTCAGTTCGACGAAGCGCTGCTCGAGGCTGGGGTGCGCCGCCTCGAAGCCGCGCACGCGCACCCCTGCGGCGACGAGCTCCGCGACGACGGTCTCCGGCGGGGTCGCGTCGAGCCGGGCGATGACCAGCCGAGTGCCGTCGGGCGCCGCGGCATCCACGGCCTCGACCGGCCCGGCGCCGGCGGCCTCGTCCACAACGAGCCCGAGGCGGGCCAGCACCATGCGGGCCAGCGCGCCATCGGGGGTGTGCAGGCGCACACTGGCCACACCCGTGCTGCGGAACGCCTCGAGCGTGCCCTGCGTCACGAGCTGCCCCGCACGCATTACGCCGATGTGACTGCAGACCTGCTCGACCTCGGCGAGCAAGTGGCTGGAGACGAACACCGTGGTGCCATCGCCGGCCAGCGAGCGGATCAGGTTGCGCACCTCGCGGGTGCCCTGCGGGTCGAGGCCGTTGGTCGGCTCGTCGAGCACGAGCAGCTCGCGGGGCATGAGCAGGGCGTTCGCCAGCCCAAGCCGCTGCTTCATGCCGAGCGAGTAGGCATGCACCTTCTTGGTCGCTGCGTGCGCGAGGCCGACCCGGTCGAGGGCGTCGGCAACCCGGGTCGAGCGGCTGCGGTGCCCCGTACCGGGGTCGGCCGCGTCGAGTCGGCGCAGGTTCGCGGCGCCGGAGAGGTAGGGCAGGAAGGCCGGCCCCTCCACGAGCGCGCCGACCCGGGGCAGCACGCTGGCGACCCCACGGGGCATCTCGGCGCCGAGTACCCGAGCCGAGCCGCCGCTGGCCGCGACCAGACCGAGCAGCATGCGGATCGTCGTGGTCTTGCCGGAGCCGTTCGGGCCGAGGAAGCCGAACACCGAGCCGCTCGGAACCGCGAGGTCGATACCGTCGACGGCCATCTGCGTGCGGAAGCGCTTGGACAGCCCACTGGTCTCGATCGCGAGGTCCGTCACGCCCGGGCGCCCGTCAGTGCCCGCTCGCGGCGGCCTGCAGCGTCGCGGTGTCCACGGCGCCCGCGAACACGCGCCCGTCGGAGGTGAAGAACACGGTCACCAGCGAGGTGGTGAGCACGCGCCCGCCGTCGACGGGTTGCGTCAGGGTGTCGAGCACGCCGGATGCCGCGGCACCGCCCGCCGTCGCCCCGGCTGCGCCCAGCGCCCCGGCTGGCAGTTCGACGACGGAGGTCCAGCCGGTGCCGTGCACAATCGGCTGGGCAGCGGCGTCAGCGCTGGAGCCGGCGCCGCTCTTCGCCTGCTGGAGCTCAGCGGCGGTCGGAACAGGAACCGCCTTCTCGGTGACGGTGGTTCCGGCCGGCGGGGTGAAGGCGAAGACCGCGGGGTCCGGGGCCGCAAAGCTGACATCGGTGAATGCGACGTTGAACGCCGGCGAGCTCGCCCCACGGGCGGTGACGGAGGCGGCGAGCGCCGTGCCGGTCTTGCCGTCGATCGCCACGGAGACCTGGCCGACGAGGGTGTGGCTGTCGCGTGGGGTGAGCACCAGCTCGTAGGCGGCGCGGCCGGCGACGAGGGCATCTGTTCCGACGGTGACGGCGGTCGAGGAGTCGAGCGCGGCGAGGGCCTGGTCGAGCATCGCCTGCGGGGTCGTCACGGGGGCACTCGCCCCGGCATCCGCCGCGTGACCCGCCTTCAGGTCGGCCTTCAGTGCCTCGACGGCCGCATGGTCGACGGTGAGGTGGGTGGCTGCCTTGGCCGAGGAGTCGTAGACCCAGACGCCCTCGGCGGTGCGGTAGACGTTGCGCTCGGCGAGCGGGTCGAGCACCTGCAGGCGCGCGTTTGAGCCGTCGACGTAGACGCGCGCTGTGTGCGTGCCGAGGGCCAGCGAGACGACGTCGGCGAGGTCGGTGGCGGATACCGCCGGCTCTCCTCCTTGGCCGGCACCGGGGGCGCCGCCCATCAGCCCGCTCAGCCCCGAGAGGTCGGGCAGGCCGAGTTCCGAGGTCTGCTTGATGGTGCCGGAAAGCGGCTGCGCCGGGCTCTCCGCCGC
The DNA here is from genome assembly GCF_001542775.1 of Microterricola viridarii. Lineage (GTDB taxonomy): Bacteria > Actinomycetota > Actinomycetes > Actinomycetales > Microbacteriaceae > Microterricola > Microterricola viridarii_A. The sequence continues at coordinate 3,487,763 of NZ_CP014145.1, read as the reverse complement.
GAACTGGATCAGCTCGGCCGGGGTCTTGTCTGGCAGGTCGACCGCCGCGCTGGCCTGCAGTGGCACCAGCACGACGCCGACACCGATGACGAGTGGGGCCACGATCGCGGGGATCCAGCGGCTGAAGCTGCGGGACGCCGCGCTGCCCTGTGTACTGGAGCTCTGAGCGCGCATGGCCTCACGCTACGCCCCGGTCGGGCCATCCACCACGCCCCCAAGGCAATCCCCAGCCTCTTCCCTCCCCGTGCGGCGGGCGTCCGGCCGCGCAGTGCTTTCGACCTAGGCTGAGTGCATGAAAATCACGGTGCTCGCTGGCGGGGTCGGGGGCGCACGATTCGTGCGCGGAGTGCGCGAGGAGTGCGCGCGCCGCTGGCCCGCGCCTGCTGGCACACCGGGCACCGGTTCCGACGGGGCCGGGCCCGCGACATCCGCGTCGATCAGGGTCGTCGTGAACACCGGCGACGACCTCTGGCTCTCGGCCGTGCGGCTCATGCCCGACTTCGACTCGCTGCTCTATGCGCTCGCGGGCGTGAACGACACCGAACGCGGCTGGGGGCGTGCCGGCGAGAGCGAACGGGTCTCGGCCGAGCTGCGCGCATGGGGCGTCGGGTGGCCCTGGTTCACCCTCGGCGACCTCGACCTCGGCACGCACCTGGCTCGCACGTCGTGGCTGCGCGAGGGGTTGACGCCGACAGAGGTCGGCGAGCGTCTGCAGCAGCGGTGGCCGCTCGGCGCGCACCTGCTGCCCGCGACCGACACCGAGGTCGACACCCACGTTGTGGTCGATGCGAGCGACGAGCGCGTCGGCGGGCGCGACCGTCTGCACTTCCAGGAGTGGTGGACGAAGCACCGCGCGGGCATCCCGGCCCGTGGCTTCGAACAGCAACACCTCGAGGTCGCACGGCCGACACCGGGCGTGCTGGCGGCGATCGCCGACGCCGATGTCGTGCTCATCGCCCCGTCGAACCCGGTGGTGTCGATCGGCACGATCCTCGCGATCCCGGGCATGCGCGAGGCGCTGGCCGCCACCGCGGCACCCGTCGTCGGGGTGTCGCCCATCATCGGCGGCTCCGTGGTGCGCGGCATGGCCGACGCCTGCCTCGCCGCGATCGGCGTCGAGACGGATGCCGCAGCCGTCGCCCGGCACTACGGGCCACGCTCGGCGGGCGGGCTGCTCGACGGCTGGCTCCTCGATGAAGTCGATGCCGCCGCGGTGGCCGGGCTGGCCGCGGACGGGCTGGTTGCCGCGTCCGCCCCCTCTGGATGCATGACCTCGACACCTCGGCCGCCCTCGCGGGCGCGGCGCTCGACCTGGCCCACCGCGCGCGCTGACCGCGCTGCCCACGAGGGGCGCGGCCAGCCGGGCGTGCTCAGCCGGGCGCTTAGGCGATGTAGTCGGGCACCCCGTACGGCGTCACGGCCGCCCGGTAGCGCTCGACGAGGTCCCGCCAGCCGAACGTGTCGGTGAACTCGTGCGTGAAGATCGCCTCGGTGAAGTGCCAGAGCAGATACGGGTGCGCGCCGAGCACGTAGAGCGCCTCGAAGTCGCGCGCGATGAACGCCGCGCGCTCCTCGGCGGTGAGCGTGCGATCGTCGGTCGGACGATCGGTGCCGCCGGATGCCGTCTCCCAGGCTTCGACGAAGCCGGCCGTGTCGGCGACGTAGGCGTCGACCGCCGCGTCGCTCATCTCGACGGCGCGCATGAACTTGTCGATCATGTACTTGCTCATACCGGGGCCTTCCACATGAAAAACGGGCTCGACGCGAAGCGCGACTCTGTCGCCTCGGCGAGGTCGGCGGGCACGCCGCCCATCGCGGCGAGCGCGGTGAGTGCATTGACGTACTGGTAGGTGATGTTGCCCGCCTCGATGATGCGTTCATAGCGGCAGCCGTGAATCGCGCCCTCGAGGTCGCCGTCGCGCATCCACGCGACCGCCTCGGCGTCGAACACCGGGTCGGGCGAACCCGCGAACTGCTTGGGCCCACCGACATCGGTGGCCATGTGCCCCGACGTCAGAATCGCCACCCGGGCGTCGGAGTCCCAGCGCTCGACGGTGTCGCGCAGGTGCTCGCCCAGCGCGGCGAAGCGACGCGGGCTCGGCAGCGGCGGCAGCGTGGAGTTCACGTTGATCGGCACGATCGGGATGTCGAAGTTCGGCGTCAGATAGTGCAGCGGAATCGTGAAACCGTGGTCGAGGCGCCACTCGTGGCTGACGGCGAAGTCGATCGCCTCGGTGAGCACGTCACGCCCGGCGATGAGATCGGCGAGCTCGCGGTGCCCCGTGATCTCGCTGTACTCCATGCCGAACGTGCGCACCTCGTTCTCGTAGGTGCCGTGGTAGCTCTCGGCCTTACCGACGAGGAACGCCGGCTGGTTGTCGCCGAAGAACTGGCGGATGTGATCGGTGCCGACCTCGATGATCACGTCGACGCCGAGCTCGGTGATCGTGTCGCGGATGAGCGCGAAGTTCGCCGCGACGCCCCGCAGGTCGTCGGGCAGAGGCTCGCGCATTGCGCGCCAGAGCAATGGGTTGTGGGGCGTGACCGCCGCCATTACGAGTTTCGCCATGGTGTCCCCTTAGAGTCCGAAAAGCGTGCGAGCGTTGTCGAGCAGGATCTTCTGGCGCGACTCGGGTTTGAACGGCAGCTCGTTGAACTCGTCCATCCACCGGTCGGCCGTCATCACCGGCCAGTCCGAGCCGAACAGCACCCGGTCACTGATCAGCGAGTCGGCATAGCGCACGACCTCCGGCGGCAGGTACTTCGGCGCCCACCCCGACAGGTCCAGGTACACGTTCGACTTGTGCCACACCATCGCGAGGTTTTCGAGGTGCCACGGCCAGGCCGGGTGCGCGCTGATGATCTTGAGTTCGGGGAACTCCGCGGCGACGTCATCGATGTACGGCACCGGTTTCGCGTTCTCGAGGCGGTAACCGCCACCGCCGGGTGTTCCGGCCCCCGCCCCTGGGAATCCGGAGTGGAACATGACGACGAGCCCGAGCTCGGCGCACGTCTCCCAGATCGGGAAGAACCGGCGGTCGTTCGCGAGGAACTTCTGCCGCGACGGGTTGAGCTCGCCGACGCCTTTGATGCCGTACTCGGCGTGCATGCGACGGATCTCGGCGACGGCGGCCTCGCCCTTCCACGGGTCGATGCCCGCGAACGACAGGAACACATCGGGGTGGTCCACCTGCGCCTGACCGAGTAGGTCGTTCGGCGCACCCTTGATGCCCGACGTCGTCTCGGAATCGGAGTTCACGATGACGGCCATCATCTTGCGCTCACGGTACTGGTCGGCCTGCTCGGCAAACGACACCACGGGGCGTTCGCGCCCGAAATGCTTCGCCATCTGCTGGTGCCGCTGCCCCATCGCCGCGAGGAATTCCTCGGTCTGCGGGTGGGTGTGCACGTCGATGGCGACGACGTCGTCGATGTTCATGCGGGAGTCCTTTCGCTGAGCACACGCTCGTTGTCGGCACCGAGCCCGGGCGCGGCGTGCAGCGCGGGTCGGCCGCTGCGGTGGAAGATCGTGCTCGGCGCGGGCACCCGGAGCGGTGTGCCGTCGTGCCCGGTGATCTCTTCGACGAGTCCCATCGAGGCCACCTGCGGGTCATCGAACAGGTCGGCGACCGTGTTGAGTGGGCCGTGCGGGATGTCGGCGGCGGCGAGCGCATCGAGCCAGTGCTGGCGCGGCATCCGCTCGGTGATGGCCTTGAGTTCCGCGTCGAGCGCGTCGTAGTTGTGCACGCGGCCCTCGCGCGTGTCGAAGCGGGAGTCGGACGCCAATTCCGGCGCCCCGAGCACCGCGACGAGGCCGGTCCAGAACTTTTCGGGCACCGACATGTGGATGACGAAGGCCTTGCCGTCGGAGCCGACGCACGCGTACGCCTGCGCCCGGCGCGGCCGGGAGTCGGGCCCGGCGACCTGGCCGGTCTCGAGGAACGTCGACGCGGCTTCGGTGAGGAAGTCGATGAGGGAGCCGACCATCGACACCTCGAGGTGCTCGCCCTCCCCCGCCTCGCCGCGCTCCGAGCGGGCGTGCAGCGCCGCGAGAACGGCTTGCGAAGCCGACAGTCCAGAGAGCAGGTCAGAGAACGCCGGGCCGAGTGGCCGCAGGGTGTCGGCCGGCACCACCTGGCTGTACATCGCCCCGACCGCAGAGATCACGGTGTCGTACGCGGGCCGCTTCGCATAGGGCCCTCCGCCGCCGAACCCCGTGATCGAGCACGTGATGAGACGCGGGTTGAGGTCGTGCAGCACGTCGGGCCCGAAGCCGAGCCGAGCGGCGACGCCGGGCCGGAAGTTCTCGATCAGCACGTCGGCCGTGCGCGCCAGCTCGAGCAGGTCGTCGAGCCCCTCTGCGCTCTTCAGGTCGAGCGTCACCCCGCGCTTGCCGCGGTTGTAGGCGGCGAACTGCGGGCTCATCGTGCCGTTGCCCTCCCAGCGGCGCATCGGGTCGCCCTCCGGCGCCTCGACCTTGATCACGTCTGCACCGAGGTCGGCGAGCAGTTTCGAGGCGTAGGGGCCAGAGATGTACTGCCCCAATTCGATGACTCGGATGCCGCGCAGGGGGCCCGCGGCGGCCTCCTCGTCTGCGCGAGGTTGCGGCTGGTCGTCGCTCATCTGGTCGGTTCCTCTCGGTCTTCGGCGCTGAAGGGGTCTGGGCGTGTGTCGCTCAGGGGTGATCCGCGATGCCTCACCATGTCACACACGGGTACGGCTGCCGCGAGGCGCGCAGTCGCGCACGGTCGGTGAGTTCAACGGACATCGACGATGACCTTCCCGGCGGGAGAGGAGGCGAAGTCGCGGTAGGCGCGTGCGATGTCCGCGAGCGCGATGCGGCTGCCGATCGGCGGAACGATCGCCCCGGATTCCACGAGCGCGATGGCGCGCTCGACCTGGGCGTAGTCGGCGCTCGCCACCCCGGCCAGCCGCTTGCGCTTGATGTAGAAGTCACGGGAGTCGAGTTCGAGGTGGGCATCGACCGATGCCGAGCAGAAAGCGGCGCGACCGCCCCAGCCGAGGCCGGTGATCGCTGCGGCGAGCGTTGGCGCGTGCCCGGTGACGTCAATGACGACGTCGGGCGCGCCGCCGAGTGCCACGGCGTCTGCGAGTATCGCCGGCGAGTCGACGAGCACGGTACGCACACCGTCGGCTGCGGCCGAAGCAGCTGCACCCGTGATGGGGGCGCGTGATGCTGCGACGACGGTGGCTCCGAGGTGCCGCGCGTAGGCGACGGCCAGCTGGCCGAGGGTGCCGCTCGCGCCGGTCACGAGCACGCGGTCGTGCCGGCTGACGGCTGCCGCCTCGAAGGCGTTGATGACGATCGGCAGGCTGTGCACGGCCGCAGAGGCGAGGGCCGCGGGGATCGACCCGCGTGCGAAGGCGCTGCGCGCGGGCACGACGACGTACTCGGCCGCCCCGCCGTCGCGGTGCACCCCGACCACGGATTGCGTGGGACAGTCGGCTTCGCGACCTGCGCTGCAGCGGGGGCACCGGCCGCACGGGATGTTCGGCTTCACGACGACCGGCTCGCCGATTCGGGAGCTCTCGACACCGGGTCCGACGGCGTCGATGACACCGGCAGGGTCGAGCCCGAGCACGCGCGGGAGCTTCGCGGCGGCGCCAGGGCCCCGCCCGGAGATGACGTTGAGGTCGAGCTGGTTGAGGCCGACGGTCTCGACGCGGATGCGCACTTCGCCGATCCCCGGCGTTGGCACGTCTGCCCCGGTGACGGAGAGGCCATCGAGGCCATGCGCGGTGAGAAGTGCTGCCTGCATCGCTTGCTCACTCTCGACGTGTCGACCGTGCCGCAGCCCCGCGACACCTATTGGATACCGTATCCAATTTGCAGGAAGTCTGTCTAGTGTCTTCTGCTGCGGCCGCGGTCTGCGCGGTCCGGCCGCCCTCGCGGGCCGGAACGGGCGGCCCCGCGTCGTGACGAATCTGTCGAGTTCCTAGACAGGGCTCTGGACTCTGGATACGGTATCCATCACAGCAAGCGGGGCGTTCACACTGAGCGAGCGTCCCGTGCAACCCACCGCCAAGAATGGAGCATCATGCGCAGATCCATCCAACGTACCGGCCTCAGCGTGGCCGCCGGCATTGCCGCCTTCACACTGCTCGCCGGATGCGCGGCAAACAACGGAGCCACGGCCGGCTCCGAGCCCGTCGCCCTCGCCGACGGAGAGCCCGGTGCCGCCGAGGACACCGAGATCACCGTCGCCATCCCGTTCCCGGACATCACGATGTACTCGATGTTCATCCTCGCGACCGACCTCGGCTACTACGAGGACGAGGGCCTCACCGTCGAGGTCATCACGGCCGACAACGTGACGGCGGCCGTCGCCAGCGGCAGCGCCGACATCGGCGTCGAGTCGACCGGAACGGTGATCGAGGCGATCCGCGGCGGTGTCGACATCGACCTCGTCGGCGGCCACTACTGCCGCCAGAACTTCGACTTCGCCGCACAGGCGGGCATCACCAAGGTTGAAGACCTGGAGGGTGAGACCATCGTGCTCGCCGGAACACCCGGCGACCCGGCCGAGTTCCAGCGCAAGCTCGTGCTGAAGGAAGAGGGCTGGGACCTCGACACCGTCAACACCGAGATCGCCTACCCCGGCCCCGGCTCCGAGTCGTGGACGGAGTTCTTCGTGAACGACCGCATTGCGCTGCAGCCCTTCTACGCAGACGACCTGCCGGCCCTCGAGGAGCACGGCGCGAACGTCATCGTCGAGTCGCTGCGCAACTGGGCGAACGACGTGCAGGTCGCGGGCAGCGGCTGGGTGAAAGAGAACCCGAACACCCTCGTTCGATTCCTTCGCGCGACGCTGAAGGCGACCGGGTACATGACGGCGCCGGCGCCGGGCGAATTCCCCGAAAACGTCGACTCGGTGCTCGACATCTACCAGGCGAACGACTTCGACGTCGAGGCGCTGCGCGGCAGCGACAGCCCGTGGGTTCTGGACGGCCACCTCGCCTGCTCGAACCTGTACTTCGACACCGAGGCATGGGACACCACGATCGAGACGCAGTCGCTCGAGCCGATCGAGTTCGACCGGTCCCAGCTCGTCTACCTCAACAAGGCCCAGGAGTTGGTCGGCACGAACAACGACGGCCCGGCAACGCTGCCCTACCCCTGATTGCATCCGTCGAGTCTCGGCTCGACTGAAGAGGAGACCCCCGCCGGAGCGCATGCCGGCGGGGGTCTTCTGCTGTGTCGGGGTTGCTGCGTGGGGTCGAGCGGCAGCCTCAGCCGCCCCAACGCCCCCGGTGCACGACCTCGTCGATGGGCCGTCGCGCGCGACGCGAGGGAGAACCGCCGCGGGTGCCCGACGGTTCGGCATGGCCGATGGTGATCGCGCCGACGGGCTCGTACTCCGGCGGGATATCGAACGCGGCGCGGAAGGCGGCCACGCGCTCGGCCGGCACGCCGAACAGGCAGCCACCGAGCCCCTCGTCCACCGCCGTCTGCAAGATCAGCAGCGCCGCCATCCCCGCGTCGACATGCCAGTACGGAACCGACCAGCGCGGCTCTTCCTCTTCGCTCCACCCCTTGTCGCCCTCGGCGTAGCGGCGCACATACGCGGCCTTCGAGGAGAGCGGCACGATCACAACGGGGGCCGTACGCATCCCACGGAGCCACGAGCTCTCGCCCTTGCCCTCGAGCGGTGGCGTCGTCGACTGCCAGAATCGGGCGACCGCCTCCGGCTCGTCCAGGCGCAGAAACGCCCAGCCCTGCGTGAATCCCGCGTTGGGGGCGCGCACGGCGTTGCGCAGCATCCGGTCGACGGATGCCGGAGCCACCGGTTCGGTCGTGTACCGCCGAACCATTCGCCGGCCGGCGACGACCCCCTCGAATTCCATGCGCTCCCCTTACTCCCCCGAACCGCGGCGGTCTCACGCCGCGCTCCCCACGAAGTCGGCCCCCGCTGTCGCGCATGACGCGGGGGCCGACAGTCTACGTCGAACCCGGCTACTGCTCGCGTGCCTCCACCGCCGCGATCGCCTCGATCTCGAAGCGGTAGTCGGGACCGGCGAAGCCGGCAACCTGCACGAGCGTCGACACCGGGAAGTCGTGCGTGAAGTACCTGGCACGGATCTCGCGCAGGTCGTCGCGCAGGAGGCGGAACTCCTCGCCGATGAAAACGTTCACCTTGACGACGTCGTCGGGCGAGGCATCCGCCGCACGCAGCACCGCCGTGAGGTTCTCGAAGGCGACCTCGATCTGCTCGCGCGTGGTCTCCGGCAGCGAGCCATCCGCTCGCATGCCGATGATGCCGCTCACGAACACGAGGTCGCCGCCGGAGACGCGGATCGCCTGACTGAACTGCGCCGTGGGAGGGTAGATGCCCTCGGGAACGATGATGTCTTTGCGCATGGTGCTCCGTTCGGGTTGCGGCCTACCGGCCCATGATCTGTCGGTCGTCGTACCAGGGCGCGAGCCGCTTGCGCAGCCCCGAGATGAGCGCGAGCGTGAGGTTCGCGATGATGACCATCACGATGACCATTGCGATCGCCTTGTCCATCTCGAACTGGTACGCCGCGAACTCGAGCATGTGCCCGAGGCCACCGGTGCCACCGAGGAACTCGCCGAGCACCGCGCCGGTGAAGCCGAGCGCCGCACCCCGCTGGATTCCCGCGAGGCTGTAGGGCAGTGTGGCGGGCAGAATGACCTTCCAGCCGAGTGCCACCCCGTTCACCCCGTACACCCGGCTGGCGTTCACCAGCGAGGCCTGCACGGTGACGGCGCCCTCCATCGTGTTCAGGATGATCGGGAACACCGCCAGCAGGAACACGAGAGCGATCTTCGAGGCACTGCCGAGCCCGAGCACCAGGATGAACAGCGGCGCGAGGGCCACCTTCGGCGTCGAGTACAGCAGCCAGAGGAACGGCGCGACGGTGAAGCGCAGCACCGGCGACCAGCCGACCGCGAGCCCCACGACGACACCGACGACGACGGCCAGCACGAGCCCGATCAGCAGGTTCTGCATGCTGTAGGCGAAGGCCTGCCAGAACTCGGGATCAATGAGCAGCTGCAGGAACGACGCGAACACGGCCGTCGGCGGCGGCAGGAAGGCCTCTGGCACGAGATGCAGCCACGAGACGGCTGCCTCCCAGATGAGCAGGATGCCGGCGATCACGGCGAGCAGCACCGTGGTCCAGCTGCTCAGTCCGGAACCGCGGCGCCGCGGCGGCGCGTTCAGCGTTTCGATGGAGGCGGTGGCGGTCATCGGCGTGCCTTCCTCGTCCACGGGGCGACCCAGCGCTCGACGAGCGTCACAACGCCGGTCATGCCGACGCTCCAGGCGACAACGACGCCGATCGCGGCGAAGGCCTGGTCTGTTTGATAGGTGTTGGTGGCTCTGACGATGAGTGCGCCCATGCCACTGGATGAGCCGGAGAGCTCCGCGACGACCATGCCGATCGTGGCGAGCACGACCGCCTGGCGCAGCCCGGCGAACAGGAACGGCACCGTCGACGGCAGGAACACCCGCCGGTAGAGGTCGATCTTGCTGGCGCCGTAGACCTGGCCGGCGCGCAGGATCGACGGGTTGGTGGTGCGCATCCCGGCCGCGATGTTCAACATGATCGGGAACATCGCGCTGATCACGACCAAGAAGATCACCGGCCCGATTCCGAAACCGAACCAGGCCTTCGCGAGCGGCTGGTACGCGATGGCCGGCGTCGCATAGATCGTCCAGGCGATCGGGCCGACGACCTTGTCGACCGGCAGCGAGGCGCCCATGAGCAGGCCGACGGGGATGCCGATCACCACGGCGATCGTGAAACCGGTGAGCCACGCCTGCGCCGAGATTCCCGCGTTCGCGGCAAGCGAGCCGTTGGCGATGATCTCGGCGAAGCCCTGCGCGACCGCGAGGGGCGGCGGGAAGAACACCGGGTTGACCAGCCCCCAGTAGCCGACGATGAGCTGCCAGAGCAGCAGCACTACGAAGACTTCGACGGCGATGACGACGGCCTTGCCCCCGGTCGAGAGGTCGGCGAGCCAGGCGGCGAGCCCTCCTCTTCCGGTTCGCGGCCCGCTCGCGAAGAGGACGCTCATGACCCGCCCGCCACCGCGGCCTGGGTCGCCTCGGCCTGCAGCGCGTCCCAGAGGTGGTCGCGCAGTTCCAGGAAGCGGGGGTCGCTCTGCACGCTGCGCTCGGAGCGCGGGCGCGACAGGTTCGTCTCAATGATCTCTTTGATGGCGCCCGGGTTGCTCTTGAAGACGACAATGCGGTCGCCGAGCAGGATCGCCTCTTCGATGGAGTGCGTGATGAACAGCACGGTCTTGCCCGTCGCGGCGATGAGCTTCTCGATCTCGGCCCGCATCACCTCGCGGGTGAGCGCGTCGACGGCACCGAGCGGTTCGTCCATGAGCAGGATGCGCGGTTCCGCGACGACCGCCCTGGCGAGCCCGACGCGCTGCTGCATGCCGCCGGAGAGCTCCTTGGGGTACGACGCCTCGAAGCCCTTGAGGCCGACGAGTTCGATGGCCTCCTGCACGCGCTCGCGCCATCCATCGCCCTTGAGCTGCTTCTGCATCTCAAGGCCGAACTTGACGTTGTCGAAGACGGTGCGCCACGGCAGCAACGCGTAGTCCTGGAACACGACGGCGCGGTCTGGGCCGGGGCCGGTCACGGGGCGGCCATCGACGAGCACGTCGCCGCTGGTGGGTTTGACCAACCCGGCGATCACGTTCATCACCGTGGTCTTGCCGCAGCCCGATGGGCCGAGCACGGTCACGAACTCCCCTTCGTGTACGTCGAGGTTCACCCCGTCGACCGCGGTGAGCGTCGCACCGGTCCGGGCGATGTTGTAGCTGACCGTGAGGTCACGCACCGAGATGAGCGGGGCGGATGCCGCGGGCTCGTCTCGTTCGGTGGTCGGCAGCGTCATTGTGGTCATACTCTCTCTCGCACTCTCGGGAACTTCTTCGGTCTCGGGAAAAGATGTGCGGCGCAAGCGCCTGTGCCGATGCCGGCGGCCCCACTGGGGCCACCGGCATCACCCTGCTTCGGCTTCGCGTCAGCGGAGCTTGGGCAGTACTTCGTTGCCGAGCAGTTCGATCTGTTCGAAGAACCGGTCGAACTTGAAACGGAAGTCGAAGACGAGGTGGTCGACCCCGGTCGCCTGGAACTTCTTGATCTCCTCCACCGCTTCGTCGGGGTTGCCGACGATCAGCTGCCCTTCGAGGTCTTCGACTGTCTCGAAGGTACCCGACGGCGGTTTGACCGCGAACTTGGCCTTGTTGGCCCAGGCGAGCAGACCGGGAACGTTGACGTCCTTGAGCGCCTCCTTGCGCGTCGCCTCGATCGAGGTGGGCGGGATCACACCGACCTTCGGCATCGGGCGGCCAGAGACATCCGTCATCTCCTTCATGACGCCCATGCGCTTCTCGATCGATGCGAGCGAGATGCGTCCGGGCATCCAGCCGTCGGCGAATTCCGCCGCGAGGCGGGCCGAACGCGGTGTTGCACCGCAGTACCAGAACGGAACGCTGCCGCCGACCGGCTTCGGCTCGATCGTGACGTTCTCGAAGTTGAAGATGCCGTCGTCGTAGGTGACGTCGTTCTCGGTGAAGACCCGCTTGAGGATCTCGGCATTGGAGCGCACCAACTCGACGCGGTCCTTGTCACCCCAGCCGATCGCCTCGAACTCGTGGTCGAAGGTGCCGGCGCCGAATCCGAGGATGAGGCGCGGGCCGAGCAGCTGGGTCATCGTGCCGGCCATGAGCGCGGTCACGAGCGGGTGGCGGAACGGGATGAGCGAACCGGTGCCGAGCTCCAGCTTGTCGGTGACGGCACCGATCGCGGTGAGCGTCGTGAGCGCGTCGTAGAACGTGCGGTTCGGCTTCTCCATCTCGCCGTGCGGCTCGAAGACGAGGTGGTCGCGCACCCAGACCGAGTCGAAGCCGAGTTCCTCAGCGCGCTTGGAGCCCTCGAGCAGCTTGTCCTTGCTGGCGTGTTCGCCGAAGTGCGGCAGCAGCAGACCGAATTTCATGTTCACTTCCCTTCCGTTGCGGCCAGTTCGGCCGTGCGTGCGGCCGGAGCGGCCGCGAGCTTTCCATACCCGGGCTCGCCGACGACAACGCCGTCGACGTAGACGTCGGTTCCGCGCACCAGGGTGCGCTCGATGCGGGTGCTGATGGTGCGCCCGTTGTACGGTGTCCAGCCGATCTTCGACAGCACGTCGTCGTCGGTGATGGTCCATTCGTGCGCCATGTCGGCGATCACGATGTCGGCGTCGGCACCGACCTCGAGGGTGCCCTTGATGCCCGCGAGCCCGAACTTCTCGGACGGGACCTGGGCCACCATCTCGACCACGCGCTCGAGCGTGAGCTCGCCGCGGTTCACGGCGTCAAGCATGAGCTCGTAGTAGTACTGGATGCCGGGAGTGCCGGTGTGGGCGCTCCACATCTGCGTCCAGCCGATCTCCTTCTCCTCGCGGGTGTGCGGCGCGTGGTCGGAGCTCGCGACGTCGATGGTGCCATCACGCATGCCCTCCCAGATCGCGGCGCGGTTCTCGTCCGGCACCCAGTAGGAGAGTGCGTACGGGCCGAGCGTCTGCACGTCTTCCCAGGTCGAGAGGAAGGGCGCCCAGTGGTTGACCTCGCAGGTGACGTCGACGCCATTGGCCTTCGCGCGGCGCACGGCCTCGATCGAGCGGCGCGTCTGGATGTGCGCGATGTGCACCGGGCATCCGGATGCCTCGGCGAGGCGGAGCACGACGTCGATCGCCGTGTCCCAGATGACGCCCTCGCGGGCCGCGTATGCCGAGGCGTAGCCCTCCGGGGTGTTGTCGCCGCTGGCGAGCACGGCGCCCTCGATGTAGTCCATGAGCTTCTGGTCGTGCGGGTGGATGATGAATCGTTTGCCGGTGGGGGCGATCTGATCCATGATCTGCAGCAGGTGGCCGTGGTCGTGGATGCCGGTGCCGGAGGGGTGCGGGTAGTCACGGCCCGTGTCGACAACCATGTAGATCTTGAACGCGTTGATGCCCATCTCGGCCATCGGAACGATGTCGTCGAACTGGGTCGGCGCCGGGTTGTGGTTCCAGTCGACGATCGACGAGCTCGTGTAGCGCTCGAAGACGTCGGTCAGGCTCGCGACGTCGACTGTCGGCGGCTTCAGGTTCGGCATGCCGAACATGGTGGTCACGCCGCCGGCCGCGGCCTGGCGGCTGGTGGTGAAGATGTCGTCCTTGTGCTCGTACCCGGGCTCGCGGGTGTGCACGTGCACGTCGACCATGCCGGGCAGCACGAGACGGCCAGAGGCGTCGATCGTGCGGCTCGCGTCGACGGCGACGTCACGTGCGACGACGCCCGCGACCTTGCCGTCGTGCACGAGCAGGTCTCCGGCGATGGGGCCGCTCGGGGTGACGACGGTGCCGCCACTGATTCTCAGGTCAATGCTCACAGTCCTGCCTCCGTGTATTCGATGGTCTCGCCCGCTTCGGGCGATTCGGTGGTGCGAACGACGACGTCGCTCGGGCGCACATGGCGGTCCAGCCAGTCGACGATGCGCGGGGTGGTCTGCTCCCAGTAGCGGTCGTAGGCCGCGTAGTGGGTGGTGTGCCGCTGCATGATGAGCTGCTTCGGCCCCTTCGCCGCGGCGTAGAGGGCCTCGGCGTGGTCGGTGGGCGTGGTCGCGTCGCCCTCGACGCCGATCACGAGCAGCGGCGTGGTGAGGCGCTCGGCGGCGGCCAGCGGGCGGTAGGTCAGGATCTCCTCGGCGCAGGAGAGCGGGATCGCGCTGGGGATGCGGTCGTCGACGTCGGCCTTGATCGTCGTGGCGCGGCGCTCTGGCGTCGGCACCATGATCTCTTCACGCGGGTGCACGAGGCGGCCGACGCCGGTGGAGACGCGCAGCTTGCGGTCTTCGTCGAGGCTCGCGAGGAACGCGAGCCATTCGTGCTCCTGGCGCATGCGGTGCAGCCAGTCGGTACCGTCGGCGACGGGCACCTGGCTGACGGCCGCCTTGATGCGCGGGTCTGCGTCGGCGAGCAGCACGGCGTTGCCGCCGCCCGTCCCACCGGTGCCGAAGACGCCGATCGCGTCGGCGATGACGTCGTCGCGGGTGGTCAGATAGGTGACCGCGTTCACGAGGTCCTGCAGCTGGCGGGCCGGCGAGAGGATGCCGCGGTCGCCCTCAGAGTCGCCGAAGCCCCGGTAATCGAAGATGAGGACGGCGAATCCGGCTTCGACGAGCGCCTCGTGGTAGCGAACGTAGAGCTTCGCGTCTTTGAGGCCGAGCCAGCCGGGACCCTGCACGATGGCGCGGTACGGGCCGGGGGTGTCGGGCGTGCGCCAGATCGCCGAGAGGCGATCTCCCTCACTCGTGAACTCGAGGTTCGTGGTCTTCATGTGATGCGGGTCCTCTCGGATCTCGTCGACGCTGGCGATGCGCGGACCTCGAGACGGCCAGGTGAACCTGCACCTGAAGACCCGGACTCGGATACTCCGAAGTGGCCCGCGCTCACATCATTGCGTATCTTGGATCCAGAATCCAGTATTGATTTGAAATCCATCAGCGCCCTAGGATGAACTCGACCGCCGGTCTCGCTTGATCGGTTGTGATGGCCCGGGATTGGGCCGTGAGTCGTTGACACCTGTCGAAGTCCGCTCCACACCGTCCCGGAGGAACCATGCCCATTCGCCACCCCAACAGCTCTCGCAGCGCCCGCCGCCCCACGCGCAACGCTGCAGCGCTGGCCGCCCTGCCGATCGCCCTGCTCCTGCTTTCCGGCTGCGCCACCGCCGACGCCGCGGCCACCGCCGCCGACCCGACCGATGCCAGCGAGGAGGCCGCCGGAGGCACGGGCTACCCGCTCACCGTCGACAATTGCGGCACCAAGCTCACCCTCGACGCCGCACCCGAGCGTGTGCTCACGATCAAGTCGTCGACCCTCGAACTCATGCTCGCCCTCGGGCTCGGCGACCGGATCATCGGCTCGGCGTTCAGCGACGGCCCGGTTCCCGAACAGTTCACGGAGGCGGCATCCGGCATCGACGTCGTCAGCGACAAGGTGCCGTCGCAGGAGGCCACGCTCGCCCTCGAACCCGACTTCGTCTTCGCCGGCTGGGAGTCGAACCTGTCGGCAGAGGGTGCCGGCGAACGGGCGGATCTCGCCAAGCTCGGCGTCGCCAGCTACGTGGCGCCCGCCGCGTGCAAGGGCGAGGGCTACAAGCCCGACCCGCTCAACTTCGACGAGGTGTTCCGCGAGTTCGTCGAGGCCGGAGACATCTTCGGCGTGCCGGATGTCGCGGCCAGGCTCGTCGCGGGCCAGCAGGCTGCGCTCGACGCCGTCGTTCCGAACGACGAGGGCCTCCGGGCACTCTGGTACAGCTCGGGCGACGAGACGCCCTACGTCGGCGCCGGCATCGGCGCACCGCAGATGATCATGGGCGCCGCTGGCCTGGACAACATCGGCAAGGACGTGCACGACACCTGGACGTCGATGAGCTGGGAGGCCATCGTCGACGCCAACCCCGACGTGATCGTGCTCGTCGACGCCGCCTGGAACACCGCAGACGCCAAGATCGCGCAGCTCGAGTCGAACCCCGCGACGGCGGCGCTGCCTGCGGTGCAGCAGCGGCGCTACGTCGTGCTCGACTTCCCGTCGACCGAGGCCGGCGTGCGCAACGTCGGCGCCGTTGAGTCGATCGTCAAGCAGCTGGGAGCGCTCGGACTGTGAGCATCGAACCGAGGACGGGGGGCCACGCGGACGCGACGGCGGAAACAGGTGTTTCCGACCGCTCCGGCGTGCGTTCTGCCGTTCTCGGTTCGGCCGGCCCGGCCAGCCGCGGGAGTCGCGCGGGGAGCGGGCGGGTCGCGGCCTGGACGGCGCTGCTCGCGGTGGCGGTCGTGGGATCCATCATCATCGCCGTCACGATCGGGCCGGCCGGGCTGGCCCCCACCGACGTCTTCGCGAGCA
This sequence comes from Microterricola viridarii, assembly GCF_001542775.1. Taxonomy (GTDB): domain Bacteria; phylum Actinomycetota; class Actinomycetes; order Actinomycetales; family Microbacteriaceae; genus Microterricola; species Microterricola viridarii_A. The sequence continues at coordinate 3,471,827 of NZ_CP014145.1, read as the reverse complement.
TTGGCGCGCATCTCGGCTTCGGCGAGCCGACGCTCTCGACGATCCGCGACGGAATCGTGTGGGAGTTGCGCATGCCGCGCGTGCTCACCGCCGCGGCGGTCGGCGCCGGCCTCGCCCTCTGCGGCGCCGTCATGCAGGCGCTCACCCGCAACCCGCTCGCCGACCCCTACCTGCTCGGGCTCTCGTCTGGCGCCTCGGTCGGCGCCGTCATCGTGATCGTGCTCGGCGCCTCGCTCGTGCTGCCGCTCGCCGCCTTCGCGGGCGCCCTCGCTGCTCTCATCGCCACCCTCGGCCTCGCCAGGGCCGCTGGCGCGCTCACCCCGACCCGCACCGTGCTCGCCGGCCTCGCGGTCTCGAGCGTGTTCGGTGCGATCACGAGCCTCATCATCTTCTGGAGCGCGACGGGCGACAGCTACCGCGAGATCCTCAACTGGCTGCTCGGCTCCCTCGCCGGCACCGACTGGGGCTCCGTGTGGCTCGCGGGCGGCGCGCTGCTGATCGTGGGCGTGCCGCTGCTGGCGAGCGCCCGCACCCTCGACGCCTTCGCGTTCGGCGACACCGCGGCCGCTGCGCTCGGCATCGACGTCGGCCGCAGCCGCGCACTGCTGCTCACCGGCACCGCGCTGCTCACCGGCGCCCTCGTGGCCGTGAGCGGCTCAATCGGGTTCGTCGGGCTGATCCTGCCGCACGCCGTGCGGCTGCTCGTGGGGTCCCGGCACCGCGCACTGCTGCCGCTCTCGGCCCTCGCCGGTGCCCTGTTCCTGATCTGGGCCGACACCGGCGCCCGCACCCTGTTCGACCCGCGCGAACTGCCGGTGGGCATTCTCACCGCGCTCATCGGCGGCCCCGTCTTCGCGGTGCTGCTGCTTCGATCGAGGAGTCTCTCATGACCCGCATCGAGCACGAGGCACGAACGGATGCCGTGACGCGCCCCGAGTCGGCCGGGCTCGGCGCCTCACGCCTCGCCTTCACCCGCGCCGGGCGCCTGGTGGTTGACGGCGTCGACATCACCGCCCCCGCCGGCTCGGTGAGCGCGCTGCTCGGCCCGAACGGCGCCGGCAAGTCGACCCTGTTGCACCTCATCGCCGGCCTCGACCGCGCGGATTCCGGCGCCGTGCACCTGGGCGGTCGCGACATCGGAAAGCTCCGCCGCCGCGACCGTGCCCGCCGCATCGCCCTCGCCGAGCAGGAGGTGCGCGACGCCCCGAACCTGACCGTGCGCGAGGTGGTCGCCCTGGGGCGCACCCCACACCTCGGCATCTGGGGGCTGCCAGAGGCCCGCGACCACGCCGTGGTCGATCGCTGCCTCGCCGACACCGAACTCGTCGCCTTCTCCGACCGCCCGTACGACACCCTCTCTGGCGGTGAGCGGCAACGCGTGAACCTCGCGCGCGCACTCGCCCAGGAGCCCGAGCTGCTGCTGCTCGACGAGCCGACCAACCACCTGGACGTCCGGGCGCAGCTCGGCACCCTCATCCTGCTCCGCGAGGTCGCGGCCCGCGGGGGTGCCGGGGGCGGCCCCGCGCCGACCGTGCTCGCCGCGCTGCACGACCTGAATCTCGCGGCGCTGTTCGCCGATCACGTTGTGGTGTTGGCCGACGGCCGGGTGGTGGCATCCGGCGACCCCGCCGAGGTCTTGACGAGCGAGCTCATCGCGCGCGTCTGGGGCGTCTGGGCGACCGTGCTGGAACACCCGCAGACCGGGAGACCGATCATCGCCTTCACCGGGCTCGCTACGCCGAGCCAGTGAGCCGGTGGCGCGGCCACGCCGTCCGCCCGCGTGCTCCGGCCACGTCATGCGGCCGCGTCATCCGGCCGCGCCCGCGCCGAACGCGCAGTGCTCCCCGATCGTTGGATCGGGGAGCACTGCGCGAGGTCGTGCCGACCAGCGGGCTACTTGGCGGCGCGCGCCCGGAGCCGCGGCGCGATGTCGCGCTCGAACAGCATCAGGAAGCGGCGCTGGTCGTGCCCCGGCGCGTGGAACACGAGGTGGTTGAAGCCCCAGTCGATGTACTGGCCGATGGCCTCGGCGACGACGTCAGGGTCGGTCCCCACGATCCAGCGCTTGGCGATCTGCTCGATCGGCAGCGCGTCGGCGGCCTTCTCCATCTCGACCGGGTCGGTGATGTCGTGCTTCTGCTCCTTCGAGAGCGAGAGCGGCGACCAGAAGCGCGTGTTGTCGAGCGCGGCCTCCTCGGTCTCCTCATACGAGAGCTTGATCTCGATCATGCGGTCGTACTCGTCGAACGTGCGGCCGTCGGTGCGCGCCTCGAGGCCTTCGCGCACGGCGGGCATGAGCTGGTCGACGTAGAGCTCGGCACCCTTGCCCGAGGTGCAGATGAAGCCGTCACCGGCACGGCCGGCGTACTTTGCGACCTGCGGGCCGCCCGCGGCGATGTAGATCGGGATGCCGCCCTCTGGCCGGTCGTAGATCGACGCGTCGTGCGTCGAGTAGTACTCGCCGTCGAAGCTGACGCGGTCACCCTCCCACAGTTCGCGCATCAGGCGCACCGACTCGCGCAGGCGCGCGTACCGTTCGCGGAACTCGGGCCAGACCTGTTCGCCGGCGCCCTGGAAGCCGGTGGCGACCTCGTTGAGAGCCTCGCCCGAACCGATGCCGAGAATGATGCGGCCCGGGTACAGGCAGCCCATCGAGGCGAACGCCTGGGCGATCACGGCCGGGTTGTAGCGGAACGTCGGCGTCATCACCGAGGTGCCGATCTTGATCGTCGAGGTGCGCTCGCCGACCGCGGCCATCCAGGTCAGCGAGAAGGGCGCGTGCCCGCCCGTGTGCCGCCAGGGCTGGAAGTGGTCGCTCACGAAGACGGACTCCATGCCGTGTGCTTCGGCGGCGACGGCGATCTCGACGAGCTCGCGGGGGTCGAACTGTTCTGCGCTGGCCTTGTATCCAAGGGTGAGGGTCATGCTGCTCCCTTTCTGGTGGAGTCGAGTGACGCGGTTGTGTTTTCGGAACGGATTGCCTGCGCGCCGGCTTCCGGGCGGCTGCGGCCCAGGGCGCCGTCGGCGAATTCGGCGACGGCTTCTGCGGTGTGCGTGCCGACGCCGAGCCGCAGGGCGCCGTCGAGCGCCTCGACCGTGTCGACGTCGCGGCGCACGAAGCGGGCGAGCTGCGCGGGCACCTCGTGCGAGAGGTCGCGGAAGCCGAGGGCGCGGTGTCGCGCGGCCGAGTCGGTGCCGAAGGCCGGCTCGAGCCGGGTGTGCGCGCCGGCCGTCGCGAGCGTGGTGCCAGTGCCGTCGGAGTCGGGCATGAAAGCGAGCGGATGCCGCGACGCGGCGTCGAGTGCAGCCCCCAACGCCGCGGCGGTGAGCGCAGGAAGATCGCCGAGCAGCACCGCGATTCCGCGGTGGCTGCGGCCGGAGGCATCGCTGGGCTCGGGTGTGGACGTGCGCCGTGCCTCGGCGATGCCGTGCCGCACCGCGCTGGCGAGGGAACGTGGCTCGGGTTCGGCGACGACCACGACTCCGTCTGGCAGCTCGTCGAGGTGGCCGCTCAGATCCCCCACGACGACGACGCGAGCCACCCGAGGTGCCGCGAGCGCGGCGGTGATGGTGTCGAGTGCGAATGCGCGCGCGAGCGCGGCGCGTGCGGTGGGGTCGACCGCCGGCGAGAGTCGCGTCTTGGCGTCGATGAGCGGCTTCACCGGGATCACGACGTCGTAGGTCAGCATCAGCGTGCCTCGGCGAATCCGTGCAGCGCGTCCGGCGCCTCGAGGCGGGTCGGGCCAGCGGAGCCGGCCGCGGCGGCCGCCCGCCTGGCCGCGCGGGCCTTCCGGGCCATGAGCGCTTCGGCGCGCGCCGCGGCACGCCCCTCCGCATAGCCGGAGGCGTAGCCCTCCGCGTGCCCGGCTGCCCGGCCCTGGCGGAATCCCTGTTGGCGCCCCTCGGTGCGGCCGACGTCGATCGCCTCGTCGGTGCCGAGGCGGAAGAGGTCGCGGTCCGACGCGCGAACGATGCTGCGCGCACCGGGAAGATCGAGGGCGCCCACCAGATGCCCGAGGCCCGAGACGACGGCGACGGGGCATCCGCGGGCCTTGCCCTTCACGAGGTCGCCGGCGCCGGCGAGCTCGTCGGCGAGGCAGGCCATGGTGACGGTGAGTTCTCGGCCCTGGGTGTCGGTGCCGCCGCGCAGGTCGTCGACGACCTGCACGCCCGCCGCTCCGATCGCGACGTCGGTCTGGCCCTCGCGCCACGGGCGGCCGAGCGTGTCGGAGAGCAGCACGCCGAGACGCAGGCCGGTGCGCTCGCGGAGCCCCGCGGCGAGGCGTCGGGCCGAGTCGTCCGGGTCGAGCGGCAGCAGCAGCACGGTGCCGTCAGGGGTGTTGGAGGCGTCGACTCCGGCGGCGGCGGCGACCATGCCCTGCCGGTTCTCGACGATGCGGGTGATGCCGTTGTCGTGGGCACGGGTCGCGACGACCCGCACGGTCTCCGCGGTGATCGCCTGCTCGCGGTCGGCCGCGTGCACGATGCGCCCCTCGGCTTTGGAGACGATCTTGGAGGTCACCACGAGGATGTCGCCGTCGTGCAGCGCGCCCGAGCCTGCTGCGGCCTCGAGGATCACGGCCACGAGGTCGTCGCCGGCGCTGATCTCGCCGATACCGGCCAGGGCCCGCACGGCGATGGTCGCGACATCCGTGTCCGGCACAGGCTGCCTGCTCTGCGCGGTCATCGTTCGAGCCTCGGCAGCACGTCACGCCCGAAGGCCTCGAGCCATTCGCGTTGGTTGCGCCCGACGTTGTGCAGGTAGATGCGGTCGAATCCCAGGTCGATGCAGCGCTGAATGTGCGCGCGGTGCACGTCGAGGTCGCTCGAGACAGTCATGCGGCCCTCGAAATCGGCGGGGCGCACCGTGCGCGCGAGCTGCTCGAACTCGAAGGGCGAGCGGATGTCGCTGCGCCCGAATCGCATGCCGGCGATCGGCCATTCGGTGAGGGCGTTGCGCATCGCCTGCTCGTCGGTGGGCGCCCACGAGAGGTGCAGTTGCAGCACGCGGGTGAGCTTGGAGGGGTCGCGGTGGCCCTCGCGGGCTCCCTCATCGAACTTCGCGAGCAGCACACGCAGTCGCTCGTCGTCAGCCCCGGTCGTGATGATGCCGTCGGCCTGGCGGCCGGCACGCTTCGCGGTCACCGGCCCCTGCGTCGCAATGTAGATCTCGGGGGCGACGGGCGGCATCGTCCAGAGTCGCGTGGTCTCCATCTTGAAGTGGGGGCCGATGTGGCGCACCTCGCGGCCGGCGATCGATGCCGTGAAGAGTTTCTTGATCACGTCGACCGCCTCGAACATGCGGTTGATGCGCTCGTGGGCCTCTGGCCAGTAGGCGCCGACGACGTGCTCGTTGAGCGCCTCGCCGGAGCCGATGCCGAGCCAGTGGCGGCCGGGGTACATCGAGGCGAGGGTGGCGCTGGCCTGGGCGACCATGGCGGGGTGCCAACGGAAGGTGGGGGTGGTCACGCCGGGGCCGATGTCGCCGGCAGTGCGCTCACCGAGCGCGGCGAGCACGCTCCAGACGAACGACGATTCGCCCTGCTGGGGAATCCACGGCTGGAAGTGGTCGGAGGCCATGACGCCGCTGAATCCGCGTTCTTCAGCGAAAGCGGCGAGCGAGACCGCCTCGGCCGGCGGGAACTGCTCGAGCATGGCGGCGTACCCGATGCGAACTGACACGGTTCCATCCTCTCGCCTCAAAGTCGGCCGTGGGCCGGTGAACGTGAATCCTGCCGACGCTCAGTCTGGGAGCTGCGGCGTCGCACGCTCATTCTTTCGGATTCTGGATCCAAAATGCAAGAGCCTCGCCGGGATTGGCTCCCGCGAGCTCCGACGGTCACATGGAGGGGCGCGGCGGAACCACTTCGACGGCCGCTTCGGCCTCGAGAAGTTCGAGCACGGCATCGCGCACCCCGATGAGGTGGTCGCGAAGCACGCCGGTCGCACGGTCGACATCACCAGACGCAACGGCCTCGATCAGCTGCCCGTGCGTGTGGCTGTGCTCTGCATCGCCGACCAGGCGCCACCCGAGCACGTAGCGCCCGACCTTGAGACGCAGCTGCTCGATCATCTCCCACAGCACGGGGCGCTTGTCGGCGTCGTAGAGCTCGCCGTAGAACTCGGTGCGGGCGTCAACGAACTCGGCACCCTCCTGCTTCGTGTCGGCGACCTTGCCGAGCTGACGCAGGCGGGCGACACGCGCGTCGGTGAGCTCGGCCATCGTGAGCCGTAACGCCTCAACCTCGAGAAGCACACGAATGTTGTAGACCTCTTCGGCCTGCGCCACAGAGAGCGACTTCACGACGGCCCCGCGCCGGTCGTGGAACTCGACGAGGCCATCGGCCTCAAGCTGGATGAGCGCCGATCGAACCGGCAGTCGCGAGACGCCGATCAGTTCTGCGAGGGTCTCTTGGCGCAGCTTCTGGCCGGGCAGCAGCGCCCCGCTGAGGATCGCGTCCTTCAAGATGTCGTAGGCCATCACGCTCACGGAGCGGTATCCCGTCGCGTATCGACCCGCGAGTTGCTGCAGTGCAGCCGCCCCGCCGTCGCCGGCCGGGGCCCCCGCTGCCACCTGAGTTGACGCTGGCATTGCATTACGTGCGCTCATGAGACTTGAAGATATCCGAAAAACGCTCAAAGTGCCCGATTTTGGATCCAGAATTCACGAGATGGGGTCGGAATCCACCGAGCCGGCTCGGTGGAGAGCGCCCGCCGCTACAGGTCTCGGTCGCTGATCTCGCGCAGCGGCCCTTCGGCCTGGGCCTCGTCGAAGCCGGCGCGATACCCCTCGTTGTACGACTCGTCGCTGCCGAGATGGAACAGGTCTCGGTCGGCCGGGCGCACGATCGAGCGCGCGCCGGGCAGGTCGAGCGGGCCGACCAGCCGGTCGAGTCCTCGCACGATGGCCACCGGCACGCCCGACGACTTGCCCTTCACGAGCTCGCCGGCCGCAGCGAGCTCGTCGGCCACACACGGCATCGTGACGGCGAGCGGTTTGCCTGCGGCATCCGTCGTGCCGCGCAGGTCGTCGAAGACGTGCACGCCCGCCGCGCCGATCGCGATGTCGGTCTGCCCTTCGCGCCACGGGCGGCCGAGCGTGTCAGAGAGCAGCACGCCCACGCGCGCGCCGGTGCGTGCGCGCAGCTCGGTGGCGAGCGCCCGCGCGGAGGCGTCCGGATCGATCGGCAGCAGCAGCACGGTGCCGTGTGGCGTGTTGGAGGCGTCGACTCCCGCTGCGGCCCCGATGATGCCCTGCCGGTTCTCGACGATTCGAGTGACGCCGCCCGGGTAGGTTCGCGTGGCGACGACGCGCACGGTCTCGTCGGTGATGGCCTGCTCGCGGTCGGCCGCGGCGACGATGCGCCCCTCTGCCTTCGAGACGATCTTCGAGGTGACGACAAGAATGTCGCCGTCCTCGAGTTCCACGGATGCCGCGATCATCGCCGCGAGGTCGTCGCCCTCGCTCACCTCGGGCATGCCCTCGACACCCTCGACACTGAACCGCATCCCGACTCCCAATCGCTCGAACGAACCGTACGAGCAGTCTGCCGCACTCGCCATCAGCCCGCAGCGCGCTCCCAGCATCCGTTCAGCGGCAGGCAGCCCGCGCTCGTAGACTCGATGCCATGCGCATCGCCACCTGGAACGTCAACTCGATCCGCACCCGCGTCGGACGCGTCGTCGACTGGATGGTGCGTGAAGACGTCGACGTGCTCGCCATGCAAGAGATCAAGTGCAAGCCGGAGCAGTTCCCGGTCGAGGCCTTCGAGGAGGCCGGCTATGAGCTGGCGATCCACGGGCTGAGCCAGTGGAACGGCGTCGCCTTCGCCAGCCGCCACCCGCTGGAGGACGTCGCGACCAGCTTCCCCGGCATGCCCGGGTTCCAGAAGGGGCTCGAGGGCCCCGACCAGCCGTTGGAGGCGCGCGCCCTCGGCGTGACCGTCAACGACCAGCGGTTGTGGAGCCTGTACGTGCCGAACGGCCGCGCCCTCGGCGACCCGCACTTCCACTACAAGCTGGACTGGTACGCGGCGCTCACCGAGCACACCCGCGCCGAGCTGGCCGCGAACCCCGAGCTCGCCCTCGCGCTGATGGGCGACTTCAACGTGGCCCCGCTCGAGGCCGACATGGGCGACCCGAGCTTCATCCCCGGCGTCTCGACGCACATCTCCGAGCCGGAGCGGGCTGCGTTCCGCGCGCTCGAGGCGGCCGGCGTGAGCGACGTGGTGCGCCCGCTCGTTCCAGAGGGCTACACGTTCTGGGACTACAAGCAGCTGCGTTTCCCCCGCGACGAGGGCATGCGCATCGACTTCATCCTGGGTTCGCGGGCCTTCGCCGACACGGTGACGAATGCCGGCATCCACCGCGACGAGCGCAAGGGCGACGGGCCCAGCGACCACGTTCCCGTGGTCGTCGACGTGGAACTCGACGGCGACGACGACGATCGGCCGATGTTCTACTAGCCCTCCCGGGCGGGGTTTCGACAAGCTCAACCAGCGCCCCCGCTGGTCGAGTAGGCCCGCCAGGGCCGTATCGAGACCCGGCTTCCGGCCAGACCGTTCCCGGTGCGAGGTCTCGATACGCTCGTTCCTCGCTACTCGACCAGCAGGGTTTCGACAAGCTCAACCAGCGGAGGGCACTCCTCCCCCGCTGGTCAGACCGTACCCGGAGCGAGGTCTCGATACGCTCGTTCCTCGCTACTCGACCAGCAGGGTTTCTACTAGCGCTCACGGGCGGGGTTTCGACAAGCTCAACCAACGCCCCCGCTGGTCGAGTAGGCCCGCCAGGGCCGTATCGAGACCCGGCTTCCGGCCAGACGGTTCCCGGTGCGAGGTCTCGATACGCTCGTTCCTCGCTACTCGACCAGCAGGTGGACGGGCGCTTCCGGGCGGGGTTTCGACAAGCTCAACCAGCGGGAGGGAGCTCAACCAGCGGGCCGGCACTCCTCCCCCGCTGGTCGAGTAGGCCCGCCAGGGCCGTATCGAGACCCGGCTTCCAGCCAGACCGTACCCGGTGCGAGGTCTCGATACGCTCGTTCCTCGCTACTCGACCAACAGGTGGACGGGCGCTCCCGGGCGGGGTTTCGACAAGCTCAACCATCGGGAGGGAGCTCAACCAGCGGGAGGGAGCTCAACCAGCGGGAGGGAGCTCAACCAGCGGGAGGGAGCTCAACCAGCGGGAGGGAGCTCAACCAGCGGGTAGGCACTCCTCCCCCGCTGGTCGAGTAGGCCCGCCAGGGCCGTATCGAGACCCGGCTTCCAGCCAGACCGTTCCCGATGCGAGGTCTCGATACGCTCGTTCCTCGCTACTCGACCAACGGGTGGACGGGCGCTCCCGGGCGGGGTTTCGACAAGCTCAACCAGCGGGAGAGAGCTCAACCAGCGGGCCGGGGCTCCTCCCCCGCTGGTCGAGTAGGCCCGCCAGGGCCGTATCGAGACCCGGCTTCCGGCCAGACGGTTCCCGGTGCGAGGTCTCGATACGCTCGTTCCTCGCTACTCGACCAGCGGGTGGACGGGCGCTCCCGCTCTCCCGCTGATTGAGCCTGTCGAAATCCCCCGCGCGCCCCAGCCCTACCGGGCGAAGGCGGCGCGCGACGTCGCCGCGAGCGCGGCGGCGACAGCGAGCAGCACGATCGTCGCCCAGGGCAGCAGCGGCACGCCCAGCGTGTCGATGACCACTCCGCCGAGCAGCGCCCCGAGGGCGATCGAGCCGTTCCAGGTTGCCACCACCATCGACTGCGCGACGTCGGCCGCCGAGCCGGCGATCCGGGCGGGCGCCGACTGGAAGAGCGTCGGCGCTCCCCCGTAGGCGAAGCCCCACAGCCCGATGGCCAGGTAGACGACCACGGCGTTGGCGCCCCAGAGGCCCAGGGCGAGCATCGCGATGCCCAGTAGCGCCGACGCGACTAGGACCATCGCGCGCAGGTGTCGATCGACCAGGATTCCGGCGGTGAGCACGCCGCCGACGGCGAGCACGCCGAAGGCGAGCAGGGCCACATCGAGGTGGCGGGCAACCCCGGACGCTACGGTGAGTGGCGCGATGTACGTGTAGGCGACATTGTGCGCGAGCACGAAGAATCCGGTCACCGCGAGCACCGTCGCAAGCCCCGGCATCCGCAGCACCGTCAACAGCGACGGCCGGTCTCCGGCCCGTTCTCCGGGGAACGCCGGCAGGGCGAGCGCGGCCCACAACGCGAGCCCCAGGCTCAGCACCGCCATCGCGCCGAACGCCTCCCGCCAGCCGAGTGCTGACCCGAGCGCCGTGGCGATCGGCAACCCGAAGGCGAAGGCGAGCGGCGTGCCGACCATGGCGACCGACAGCGCCTTGCCCGCGCGCTCCGCCTCGACCATGCGCATGGCGTAGCCCGCCGCCATCGCCCAGAGCAGGCCGGCGAGCATGCCGCCGACCACGCGGGCACCGAGGATGAGCGCGTAGCCGGGCGCGAGGGCGGTGACGGCATTCACGACGGCGAAGCCCAGCACCAGGCTCACGAGCAACGCCTTGCGCGGGATCGCCCGGGTGAGTGCGACGAGCGGAATCGCGGTGATGGCGGTGGCAACGGCGTAGACGGCGACGAGGGCGCCGACCTGGGACGCGGAGATGCCGAGGTCGGCGCTCATCTGTGGCAGCAGGCCGGCCGGCAGGATCTCGGTGACGACTCCCGTGAACACGACCGCGGCCAGGGCGAGCAGGCCGCCGAGCGGCAAACGGCCGCGTGCTGCACTCGGTGGAATAGGGGCGGCTGGGGCAATCGTTGATGACATGTAGCAAGTGTGAAACCCTCACATCAGTGAGAAGGTCAAATCGTTTCGGAAGGATGCCCATGCGCATTGGTGAGCTCTCGTCGCGCACGGCGGTTCCTGCCCGGCTGCTGCGTTACTACGAGGAACAGGGGCTCCTCAGCCCCGAGCGCGGGTACAACGGGTATCGCGAGTACCCGGAGGCCGCTGTCGAGCGGGTCGAGCAGATCCGCGGGCTGATCGACTCCGGCATCCCGACTCGGATCATCCGTCAGTTGCTGCCCTGCCTGAGCACGGGTGCCAGCTCGATCTTCATCGAGAAGCTCGATCCGGATGTGGTGGAGTCGCTCGCCGAACAGCAGCAACAGCTCGACCGCCGCATCGGCTGCCTCACGCGCAATCGCGACGCGATCGCGCGGTATCTGGCGGCCGCAGCCGCCCCGCAGGCCTCTGCGCTGTAGCGAGGCCGCCCGGCTGGGTTTCGACAAGCTCAACCAGCGGGAGGGAGGCTCAACCAGCGGGAGGGAGCTCAGCCAGCGAGAGGGGGGCTCAACCAGCGAGAGGGGGCTCAACCAGCGGGAGGGGGGCTCAACCAGCGGGAGGGGGCTCAACCAGCGGGAGGGGGCTCCGCCAGCGAGAGGGGCTCGACCGGCGGGCGGAGCGGATGCCGCAGCCCCACCGCGCCCTCAGGGGGCGTGGAGGCGGCGCCGGTACATTAGGCACAATGAGCCAATCTCGTCGCGCCCGTCCCCGTGCCCGCGCACGCCTCCGCGTTTGGGACGTCGCCCTCTCCTCCGTGTTCGTCCTCGTACTGCTCGTGGCAACCGGCGTCTCGGCATTGGTCAGCCTGAACCTCCCGATGGCCGCGAGCGGCTGCGGCGAAGGGTGCAGCCCCGCGCAGATGCAGACGGGCTACCTCATCGCCCTGGTGCTGCCCCCCATCCTCGCCATCGTGGCAATCGTCATCACGATCGCCCGCCTGCGCCTGCGCCGGATCGCCTACTGGGTTCCGCTGGTCGGAACCGTCGCAGTGGGGCTCGGCCTGCTGCTGGGCAGCTGGATCGCACTGAGCGCACTCCCCCGCTTCCTCACGTTCTAGGGCTGCGCGACGCGGGCCGGGTGTCCTGCGCCGCCCCGACAGCCTCGTCGCCGTGGCGCGGCACGGTGCGGCGCCGGTCGGCCGTCGCCTGGTCTGCGACGGCGGCCGCGAGCAGCGGCATCACCTTGTTCTCGAAGTGCGTCTCCAGCACGATCGAGCTGCGCGTGCGCGTGACCGCCCGCGACTGCATGATGTCGTCGAAGACGCGCTGCAGGTCGGAGTTGGAGCGCGCCACCATGCGGATGACCACGTCGCTGTCGCCAGACGTCGTGTACATGTCGATGACCTCGGGGATCTGGCGCAACAGCTCCAGGGCCACGGAGTAGCCGACGGCCTGGTCGAGCTCCACATGGGTGATCGCCGTCACCGGGTAGCCGAACGAAGCTGGGTTCAGCCGGGGCTCGATCCGCTCGATCACCCCCTGCTCGTGCATGCGGGTGAGCCGCGCCTGCACGGTCGGGCGCGCGACGCCGAGCCGGCGCGACGCTTCGATCACGCTCACCCCGGCTCCTCGGCGAAGAGCTTGACGATCTCATAGTCCAGCGCGTCTACGTTCACGAACTACCTGCCAACTTGTCACACATCTACGGGCAACTATGTCGCAGATCCTACAGCCTGTTTGGTACCTCCCATCCAACTTGCATAGTCATATTTTGCTCACTACGCTCACCATTCATGTCGCCGATGACATTGAAGTCGCGGCGCAGCACCCAGAAGGTCGTGAGTCATGGTTCTGCAGCGTGAAGTCATCGCACAACTGCCCGCCTATAAGCAGGGCGCTGCGCCCTCCAGCGCGGATGTGTTCAAGCTGTCGTCGAACGAGAACCCGTTCCCGCCGCTGCCCTCCGTCGTGGCATCCGTTGCCGAGGCCCTCGGCACGATCCACCTCTACCCGGCGATGTCCGCGCCCACCATCAGTCAGCGCGTCGCCGAGAAGTTCGGCGTCGACGTCGACAACGTGGCGTTCGGTGCCGGCTCCGTCGAGGTCGCCGCGCAGCTGATCCAGGCCAGCGCGGGAGCCGGGGACGAGGTCATCTTCGCCTGGCGCTCCTTCGAGGCCTACCCGATTCTGGTGACGGTGGCCGGCGCGACTCCGGTCGGTGTTCCCCTGACGGCCGACGACGCGCACGACCTCGACGCCATGGCGGATGCCATCACGGAGCGCACCCGGCTGATCTTCGTCTGCAACCCGAACAACCCGACCGGCACCGGCGTCAGCAAGGCAGAGCTGGAGGGCTTCCTCGCGAAGGTGCCCACCGAGGTACTCGTCGTCATCGACGAGGCCTACGTGCACTTCAACCGCGATCCGCACACCGCGGAGGGCATCGATTTCTTCCGCCGCTACCCCAACGTCGCCGTGCTGCACACCTTCTCGAAGGCGTACGGGCTGGCCGGGCTGCGCCTCGGCTACGCCATCGCCCAGCCGAGCGTCGCCGCCAACCTGCGCCGCGTTGCCGTGCCGTTCGCCGTCACCGACCTCGCCCAGCGCGCGGCCGTCGCGTCCCTCGACGCCGAGGCCGAGCTGGGAGAGCGCATCGACCAGATCGTGGCCGAGCGCGCCCGTGTCTCCGCCGAGCTCGCGGCGGGCGGCTGGAAGCACGCCGACTCGCTCGCCAACTTCGTCTGGCTGCGCACCGGCGCCCAGACCGACGAGGTCAACGCGGCGCTCACCGCGCACGGCGTGCTCGCCCGCGCCTGGTCGAACGAGGGCATCCGCGTGAGCATCGGCAGCAGCGAGGCCAACAGCCGCTTCCTCGCGGCCATGGCGACGCTGCAGCCGACCCCGTAGGCCGATCCACCCAGACAGCTCCACCCCCACAGCTCCACCCGCACAGCAATGCACCACCCGTTCAAAGGAGAACCACCCATGAAGCGTTCACGCGCCCTGCTCAGCCTGGCCATCGTCGCCACGGCGGCAACCGCACTCGCCGGCTGCGCCCCCGCGGCCAGCACCCCCGACGCCGGCGGCAGCGACTCCGGCACCCAGCCGATCCGCATCGGCATCAGCCAGATCGTGCAGCACGAGGCACTCGACGCCGCCCGCGAGGGCTTCAAGAAGGCGTTCACCGACGCCGGCTACGTCGACGGCACCGACGTCATCTACGACGAGCAGAACGCTCAGGGCGAGCAGGCCACCGCTACGACCATCGCCGGCAAGTTCGCCACCGACAAGGTCGACCTCGTGCTCGCCATCGCCACGCCCACCGCCCAGGCCGCGGCCCAGGCCATCACCGACATCCCGATCCTGTTCACCGCCGTCACCGAGCCGGCCGAGGCCGGCCTCGTCGCCAGCTGGGAGGCCCCGGGCAGCAACGTCACCGGCACCAGCGACCTGAACCCGGTCGCCGAGCAGATCGCCCTGATCACCGAGGTCATGCCCGACGCCAAGACCGTCGGCATCATCTACAGCTCGGGCGAGGTCAACTCCTCCGTGCAGGTCGACATGGCCAAGGAGGCCGCCAAGAAGCTCGGCCTGGAGATCAAGGAAGCGACCGTCACCAACTCCAGCGAGGTCGCCCAGGCCGCCGAGTCGCTCAAGGGCGTCGACGCGATCTACATCCCCACCGACAACCGCGTGACCGAGGGCCTCGAGGCCGTCATCCAGTTCTCTGAGACGAACAAGGTGCCGCTGTTCGGCGCCGAGGGCGGCCAGGTCACCCGTGGCGCGATCGCCACCTTCGGCATCAACTACACCGACCTGGGCTACCAGACCGGCCAGATGGCGATCCGCATCCTCGAAGACGGCGCCGACCCGGCCTCCATGCCCGTTGAGACCCTCGACACCCTCGAGGTCATCATCAACCCGGCCGCCGCCGAGCGCATGGGCGTCACCCTGCCCGCGTCGCTCGTCGACCGCGCAGACCAGGTCATCGAGTAGAGCTCATCGAGTAACACGGCTACCCGCCACCAACGAGTCACACCCTCACGAAGGATATTGAGATGAATGCGGCGATCGAACTCGGTCTGCTCTACGGCGTCATGGCGCTTGGGGTGTACCTCACTTTTCGAGTACTGAACTTCCCCGACCTCACGGTCGACGGCAGTTTCACGACCGGTGCTGCGGTCGCCGCATCACTCATCCTTCAGGGCGTGCCGGCCCCGATCGCCACCCTCGCGGGGGCGGCGTCGGGGCTGGTCGCCGGCACAGTCACCGGCCTGCTCTACACCAAGGGCAAGATCGACGGCCTGCTCGCCGGCATCCTGACCATGATCGCCCTCTGGTCGATCAACCTACGCATCATGGGCAAGTCCAACCTGCCCCTGCTGCGCGAAGAGACCGTCATGACGCCGCTGCGAGAGAACGGCCTGATCGGCGGCCCCGGCGCGATCCTCGTCTTCGCGATCCTCGTGCTGCTCATCAAGTTCGCCATCGACTGGTTCCTCAGCACCGACCGCGGCCTGGCCATCCAAGCCACCGGTGACAACGACCAGATGATCCGCAGCTTCGGCGTCAACACCGACGGCACCACCATCCTCACCCTCGCGCTCTCCAACGGGCTCGTCGCCCTCTGCGGCGCCCTTGTCGCCCAGTACCAGGGCTTCGCCGACATCAGCATGGGCATCGGCCTGATCCTGGTCGGGCTGGCATCCGTCATCATCGGCCAAGCGATCCTGCCCGGCCGCAGCATCATGGTGAGCACCCTCGCGGTGATCATCGGAGCCATCGTCTACCGCCTGGTCATCTTCTTCGCGCTGGCGGTCGGCCTGAACCCGAACGACATGAAGCTGGTCACCGCCGGGCTCGTCGTCGCCGCGCTGCTGCTGCCTCGCTGGGGCTTCCTGAAGAAGCTGCCCCGCCTGCGGATCGGCGGCGGCCGCACGGGCTTCGAGGGGCCGGATGCCGCGGCACCCGCACCATCAGAGCCCGAGCTCGTCTCGACCGCCTCCGCCAAGTAGCCCCGAGTTCCAGAGGAATCGACATGCTGAAGATCGACAACATCTCCAAGACCTTCTTTCCGGGCACGGTCAACGAGCGCAAGGCGCTCAGCAACCTCTCGCTCGAGCTGCACGCCGGCGACTTCGTCACGGTGATCGGCAGCAACGGCGCGGGCAAGTCCACCCTGCTCAACACCATCTCGGGCAAGCTCGGCGTCGACACAGGCACCATCTCGATCGACGGCCGCAACGTCAGCAAGCTCAAGGATTATGCCCGCGCCGCCTACATCGGCCGCGTGTTCCAGGACCCGATGGCCGGCACCGCGCCGACGCTCAGCATCGAGCAGAATCTGGCGCTTGCGCTGCGCCGTGGCAAGTCGCGCGGCCTCGGCCGGGGCGTCACGCGTGCACGCCGCGAGCAGTTCGCCGAGGAGCTGCTGGCGTTGGAGCTCGGCCTCGAGAAGCGACTCAAGGCGAAGGTCGGCCTGCTCTCCGGCGGCCAGCGCCAGGCGCTGTCGCTGCTGATGGCGAGCTTCACCCAGCCGCGGATCCTGCTGCTCGACGAGCACACGGCCGCCCTCGACCCGCAGCGGGCGGAGCTGGTCACGACGCTGACGCAGAACGTCGTCGAGAAGGACAAGCTCACGACGCTGATGGTGACGCACAACATGGAGCAGGCGCTGCGCCTCGGCAACCGGCTCATCATGATGCACGAGGGCCGCATCATCTTCGAGGCCGCCGAGGCTCAGAAGGCCTCGATGACCGTCCCCGACCTGCTGGCCGAATTCGCCAAGATCAAGGGCGCGACACTCGACGACCGGGCGCTGCTCGCCAGCTAGCTACCCCGCAACCGCTGGTCGAGTAGCGAGGAGCGAGCGCATCGAGACCCCGGCGCAGTTGGCTTCGGTCGCAAGCTCCCTCGAGCCAACGGGACAGGTTTCGACAAGCTCAACCAGCGGAAGGGCGCACCCCTGCCCGCTGGTCGAGTAGCGAGGAACGAGCGTATCGAGACCCCGGCGCCGTTGGCTTCGGTCGCAAGCTCCCTCAAGCCAACGGGGGTTTCGACAAGCTCAACCAGCGGAAGCGCGCACCCCTCCCCGTCGGTCGAGTAGCGAGGAACGAGCGTATCGAGACCTTGGCGCCGCTGGCTTCGGTCGCACGCTCCCTCGAGCCAACGGAGGTTTCGACAAGCTCAACCAGCGGGTGGGGCGCACCCCTCCCCGTCGGTCGAGTAGCGAGGAACGAGAGTATCGAGGCCCAGAACCGGGCTCGGTTTCACGCTGACGGCAGGGTCTCGATACGGCCCTAGCGGGCCTACTCGACCAGCGGGAACGAGGCGCCACGCGAAGCTGCGCAAACGCCCACTCCCCCGACACCGTTGGTCGAGTAGCGAGGAACGAGCGTATCGAGACCCCGGCGCAGTTGGCTTCGGTCGCTAGCGCTCCCTCGAGCCAACGGGACAGGTTTCGACAAACTCGACCAGCGGGAAAGAGGCGCCACGCAAAGCTGCGCGAACGCCCACTCCCCCTGCCCGTTGGTCGAGTAGCGAGGAACGAGCGTATCGAGACCCCGCACCACGCTTAGTGTCACGCCCGAAACCCGGTCTCGATACGGCCCTAGCGGGCCTACTCGACCAGCGGGAAAAAGGCGCCACGCGGGTGGATGCGGGTGCGGGCGGATGCGGCCGCGGGCGGATGCGGGTGCGGGTGAGTGCGGCCTCGGGTGCGTGCGGACGCGGGCGGGTGCGGGGCGGCGGCTAGTGGGAGCGGAACGCGGCGTGGCCGGCGGCGGCGCTGGCCCTGCCCGCCACCTCGAGCAGGGCGTCCTTGTAGCGGCCGGTCAGCTGCTCCAGCGACACCGTGGTCACGCTCGTCGAGACGTTGATCGCGGCGAGCACCCGGCCGTCGGCGGCGCGGACGGGCGCCGCGATCGAGCGCAGCCCGGCCTCCAGCTCCTGGTCGACGAGGCACCAGCCCTGGGCGCGCACCTCGGCGATCGCGGCCCGGAGTGCACCGGCGCCCACCCGCTCAGCATCGGGCGCGTCGGCATCCGTCAACGCAGCCAGCAGCCCGTCGAGCTCGGCCTCGGGCAGCCCGGCCAGCAGCACACGCCCCATCGACGTGCGGGCGGCGGGGAACCGAGTGCCGATCGTGATGCCGACCCTCATGATGCGTTTGGCCTGCACCCGGGCGACGTAGACGATGTCTGCCCCGTCCAGGATGGCGGCGGATGTCGACTCGCCGAGCTCGTGCGAGAGCTCAGCGAGGAAGGGCTGCAGCAGCTCGGGCAGGCCGAGGGCCGAGAGGTAGCTGTAGCCGAGCTCCAGCACCTTCGGGGTGAGCGAGAAGACCCGCCCGTCCGCACGCACGTAGCCGAGCTCGGCCAGGGTCAGCAGGAACCGCCGGGCGGTCGCCCGGGTCAGCTCGGTGCGCGCGGCGACGTCGCTGAGGGTGAGCTCCGGGTTCTCGGCATCGAAGGCGCCGATGACGGCCAGGCCGCGCGCCAGTGATTGCACGTAGTCGCTGCTCGGCTTGGTCTCCATGTGCTTCAGGTTAGCGTTCGAGCACGACGGCCAGACCCTGCCCGACGCCGATGCAGATGGCGGCCACGCCGACACCGCCGCCGCGGCGGGCCAGTTCGTGGGCGAGGTGGCCGATGATGCGGCCGCCGGAGGCGCCGAGCGGGTGCCCGATGGCGATCGCGCCGCCGTGGATGTTGGCCTTCGCCGGGTCGAAGTCCGGCCAGAGCCGCAGGCAGGCCAGGGCCTGCGAGGCGAAGGCCTCGTTGATCTCGAGCACGTCGACATCCGCCCAGCTCTTGCCCGCGCGGGCGAGCGCGCGGTTGGCGGCCTCGACGGGTGCGATGCCGAACTCGTCCGGGTTGTTGCCGGCGACGCCGCGGCCGATGATGCGGGCGAGCGGGTCGATGCCAAGCGCCGTCTGCTCGCCGCCGACGAAGAGCATCGATGCCCCGTCGTTCAGCGGGGAGGAGTTGCCGGCGGTGACCGACCCCTCCGACCGGAAGGCGGGCTTCAGGCCGCCGAGGGCCTCGAGCGTGGAGTCGGCGCGGACGCCCTCGTCTCGGCTGACGCTGGTGCCGGGCACTGCAGCGACCTCGGCGTCATAGATGCCGGCGTCCCAGGCTTCGGCGGCCAGCCGGTGGCTGCGCAGCGCGAATGCGTCCTGCTCCTCGCGCGAGATGTCGAAGCGGTCCGCGAGCATCTCGGCGGTCTCGCCGAGGCCGACCGTCCACTGCTTCGGCATCCGCGGGTTGACCAGGCGCCAGCCGAGCGTCGTGGAGTGCAGCGTCTCGTTGCCGGCCGGGAAGGTGCGGCCGGGCTTCGGCAGCACCCAGGGCGCCCGGCTCATCGACTCGACGCCGCCGGCGACGATCAGCGAGGCGTCGCCGCTCTCGACCGCGCGGCTGGCTTGGATGACGCTCTCCATGCCGGAGCCGCAGAGTCGGTTCACGGTGGCCCCGGTGACGCTGGTCGGCAGGCCGGCGAGCAGCGCCGTCATCCGCGCCACATTGCGGTTGTCCTCGCCGGCCTGGTTGGCGGCGCCGAGCAGGATCTCGTCGATCAGGGCCGGGTCGAGGCCGGGGTGTCGGGCGAGCAGGCTGTTGAGCGTGCCGGCGGCGAGGTCGTCGGGGCGCACCTCGGCCAGCCCCTTGCCGTAGCGGCCGAACGGGCTGCGCACGGCGTCGTAGATGAAGCTGGCGGTCATGCTGATACCTCCGTCATGGTGGGCTCGGCGAGCTTCAGCCCGGTCAGTGCCTGCAGGCTTTCGCGGGTGTTGTCGCCGAAGAGTTCGCGGATGACGAAGCCGGCCGACCCCACGTCGAAGACGGCGTGGTCGGTGTACACCCGGGTGACGCAGCGCACCCCGGTGAGCGGGTAGCTGCAGGCGGCGACGAGCTTGGAGGCGCCGGTCTTGTCGAGCAGGTCGGTCATCACGTAGACCTGCTTGGCGCCGACGGCCAGATCCATGGCGCCGCCGACGGCGGGGATGGCGCCGGGGGCGCCGGTGCTCCAGTTCGCCAGGTCGCCCCGCTCGGACACCTGGAAGGCTCCGAGCACGCAGACGTCGACGTGCCCGCCGCGCATCATGGCGAAGGAGTCGGCGTGGTGGAAGTACGAGGCGCCGGGCAGCTCGGTCACAGGCAGCTTGCCGGCGTTGATCAGGTCGGGGTCGACGTCGCCGGGGGCCGGCTCCTCGCCCATGCCGAGCATGCCGTTCTCGGTGTGCAGGATGATCTCCTGGTCGCGCGGCAGGTAGTTGGAGACCAGGGTGGGAGCTCCGATGCCGAGGTTCACGTAGGAGCCCTCTGGGATGTCGCGGGCG
Organism: Microterricola viridarii; assembly: GCF_001542775.1. GTDB lineage: Bacteria > Actinomycetota > Actinomycetes > Actinomycetales > Microbacteriaceae > Microterricola > Microterricola viridarii_A. The sequence goes on along the minus strand of NZ_CP014145.1, from coordinate 3,451,767 downwards.
ATGCGAGCGGCGAGCTCGTCGCGGCTGAGCCGGCTGGTGATGCTGGGGCTGGTGGTCATGCTGCGCTCCCGTGGAATTGGCCGTCTCGCAGCCAGGGCCTGCCCGGCACCTGCACGACCCGGTCGACGTAGATGCCGGGGGTGACGACGGCCTCGGGGTCGAGGCCGCCCAGTTCGACGATCTCGTCGACCTGCACGATCGTGGTCGCGGCCGCCGTGGCCATCACCGGCCCGAAGTTGCGGGCGGTCTTGCGGTAGACGAGGTTGCCCCACCGGTCGGCCCGGTAGGCGCTGATCAGGGCGAACTGGGCCCGGATCGGGTACTCGAGCACGTAGTCGACGCCGTCGATGGTGCGCGACTCCTTGCCCTCGGCGAGCACCGTGCCGACCCCGGTCGGGGTGAAGAAGGCGCCGATGCCGGCACCGGCCGCACGGATCCGCTCGGCCAGGTTGCCCTGCGGCACCAGCTCCAACTCGACCTCGCCGGCCCGGTAGAGCCGGTCGAAGACGTGCGAGTCGGACTGCCGCGGGAACGAGCACACCATCTTGCGCACCCGGCCCTCCGCCAGCAGGGCCGCGAGGCCGAGGTCGCCGTTGCCGGCGTTGTTGCTGACGATGGTGAGGTCGCGCGCGCCCTGGGCGAGCAGCGCGTCGATCAGCTCCACCGGTTGGCCGGCCCGGCCGAAGCCGCCGACCAGAATCGTGTCGCCGTCCGCGATGCCGGCCACGGCATCCGTGACGGCGGGGACCACCTTCGAGATCATGCCGAACCCACCAACCGCGTTGTCAGAATGTTTGCTGAGCGCACGTATGTGCGTATCGCAAACATAGCACGAGGTTCGGGCGCCTTCCAGATCTGCGACGTAGCCGGGTTCGGGCAGACTGGGTGCCATGACTGCCGCACTGTTCGAGGTTCGCCGCACGACCGAGCAGGACTGGGCCGAGATCCGCGCGCTCCGGCTGGAGATGCTCGCCGACACCCCGCACGCCTACCTCGAGACGGTGGCGGATGCCGCGGCGCGCGACGAGTCCGGCTGGCGGCGGCGCGCGGCCAGGACGGCCGGGCCGGGGGCCATCAGCCTCGCGGCGATACTCACCGACGGCGCGGAGGCCGGCCGCTGGGTCGGCACGATGGCGGCAATCCTGCCGGTGGGCGCCGCGGGCGCGCGGCTGGTCGGCGTGTACGTCTCGCCGGGCTGGCGCGGGGCGACCTCCGGGGTCAGCGACGCCCTGCTCGACGGTATCGAGGAGTGGGCGGGCCTGCACGGCGACGTGCTCACGCTGGAGGTGCACCAGGACAGCACGGCTGCCCGCCGCTTCTACAAGCGGCGCGGCTTCGAGGAGACGGGCGCCGTGCAGCCGTACCCGCTGAATCCCAAGCAGTTGGAGCTGGAAATGGCGAAGCCGTTGCGGGCCGAGCAGGCTGGCGGGCCCCGCCTGCTCGGCGGCGGCTCGCGCTAGATCTCGCCGAGGATCTCGGCCCGCTTCGCCTCGTACTCGGACTGGCTGAGAAGGCCGGTCGTGCTCAGGTCCTCGATCTCGGCGAGGCGGGCCGCCCGCAGCTCGGCCGGGCTCGACTCCGGGCGGGCAGGCGCGGGGGCGGATGTGGCAGGCGCGGGCACGCCGGGGGCCGCGCGGCGGGTGAGGAAGACGCCCAGGAAGATGATGCCGACCACGACGGCCGCCATCAGGATCAACACCGTGAGAATGATCAAAACGTGCCAGCCGGAAAGTCCGAACACGAGGCCCCCTTGCTTGTGTGGGGTCAGCCTAGCGATGCGCGCGGCGAGGGCCTAGGGGTGCGCGGTGTTGGCTTCGGCACCCGACCAGGCCGGGGAGGCGTTAGCCGCCCAGGCGCTCGTCGAGTTCGCGGATGACGTCCCAGGCGCCCTCCTCGGCGTTGCTGAGCACGACGACGTCGATGCCCTCCGCGAGGTAGTGCCGCAGGATGCCGCTGGCGCCGGCGCTGATGCCGTCCTTGAAGTAGGAGCGCACGCTGCCGTCCTCGTTCATGTCGAATTCGAGGCCGAGGCCGTAGAACGTCTCCTCGTCGTGCTCCACCTGCGGGGTGAAGAACTCGCTGGTGAATTCGGGGTTCAACAGCACGCCGGTGCGCAGGGCGGTGAGGAAGCGCAGCAGGTCTTCAGCGGTCGCGTGCGCGCCGGTGTCTGGCCCGCCGATCGGCGGGGCCTTGTAGATGTTGGACTCCCAGCTGCCGTCTTCGGCCTGGTCCCAGCCCTCAGCGACGTTCGGGGTGGCGTCGCGGCGGTCGAAGAAGCCGCTCGACTTCATGCCGGCTGCGGCGAAGACGTCGCGCTCGATGTAGGCGCGGTAGCTGAGCCCGGTCGCCTTCTCCAGGGCGAGGCCGGCCAGCACGTAGCCGGCGTTGATGTAGTGGCTCTCGATGCCGGGCGCCTCCAGCGGCGCCTTCTGCGCAAAGAACGGCAGCAGGTCGGCGGTCTCGACGACCGAGTAGTTGGGGGTGTGGATGTAGAGGTCGGCGTAGTCCTCGCCCGCGGCCTCGTCGGCGTCATCCGCGAGCCCGCTGGTGTGCGTGAGCAGGTGCAGCAGGGTGACGTCGCGGCCGATGGTGGTGCCGCTCAGGTCGACGTAGTCGTGGATGGACGCCTCGAGGTCGAGCTTGCCGGCGACGACCTGCTGCAGCACGGCGACGCTGGTGAAAAGCTTGGTGATCGCGGAGGTGTCGAACCGCATGTCGACGGCGTTCGGAAGCCCCCAGCGCTGGGTGGCCAGACCGCTGGCCGCCTCGAACAGTGTCTGGTCGCCGCGGCGCACCAGCACGACTCCAGAGAAGTCGATGTCGTCGAGAAACTCGTTCAGTGCTGTCGTATCCACTGGACGATTCTAGGCGAGCGGATTCCGCGGCTAGGAGCGTCCAGTGAATCCGGCCATCGACTTGTAGACGCCGAACAACCGCGCGACCACGTCCCACACCCGGACCGGGAGCACCCCGCGCAGGGCCTTGGAGAGCCCGACCGACCACGGCAGCAGCAGCTGCGGTTTGCCGGCGAGCATCGCCCGCCAGACCCGGTCGACGACGTATTCCGGCGTCAGGATCGGGGTGAGCAGCGGGCCGCGGGCACCGTCGAACATTCCGGTCGAGATGTAGCTGGGGCAGACGGTCGTGACGCGGACGTTGCCGTGATCCTCCTGCTCGAGCTCGAGGCGCAGCGAGTCGCTCCAGCCGATCAGGGCCGCCTTCGACGCCGCATAGACACTCATCCGCGGGTTCGACAGGGTGCCGGCGGCCGAGGCGATGTTCACGATGCGCGCGGCACGGTAGGAGTTGGCCATCATGCCGGGCAGGAACTCGCGGGTCGTGTACATCGGCGCCAGCGAGTTGATCTGCATGGTGGGGCGGGTGTCTTCGCCGTTGTCGCTCTGCCAGAAGAACTGGTTGCCGCGCACGATGCCGGCATTGTTGATGAGCACGTCGGGGTTGCCCACCTCGGTGCGCACTCGCTGCGCCGTCTGCGCGATGGCGCCGAGGTCGGCGAGGTCGATCACGTAGGAGTGCACGCGGGTGCGGCCCTGCGATTGCACGCCCAGCTCCTTGACGGTGCGGGCGAGCGCTGCGGCATCCCTGTCCCAGAGCACGACGGATGCCGCGCCCTCTGCGACCGCGCGCTCGGCGTAGAGGCGGCCCATGCCGCTGGCGGCACCGGTGATGAGAACGCGGGCACCGCGAACAGTTCGGGACATGCCTCTATCATCGCCTACCGCCCGGGTGCGCCGGGCGCCCCCGCGCGCGGGCTGGGATACTGGAAGGTGCGACGATTCGTCCGTCGCCACGCTTTTCTCGCGCACGAGCGAGCAAGTCGTCGATGCATCGTGTCGTGTCACAGATCGGCCAGAAATGCCCAGCACCCCGCCTCCCCCGGCCGCCCCGCAGGAACAGCCCGCGCGCGTGAGCTGGCTTGAGGACGGCGCGCAGCGCTCGGCGCTCTGGCGTTCCGAGAGCGGCTGGCCCGCGCCAGAGCGCATCGTGATCGCCGACGAACGGATGCCGGCCGCCGAGGCGCACCGGCTGGTCGGCGGCGGCAGCGCGCTGCTGTGGCGCGGCGACTACCAGGCCGCGCGCCAGCTGCTGCGCGCGCTCGCGGCTCGCATCGACAAGGGCAACCGGCGCCCGCCGCGCGACCTCGCGCTGGCGTTCCGCCAGCACCGCGAGCAGAGCTTCCACCGGGCACGGCTGCTCGGCCTGCTGCTCGTGCCGCTGGACGCCGGCTACGTGGTGCCGCTGCGCCGGGCGCCCGATGTGCGGGAGGCCTGCACCGAGGCGTACGGGCCGGGCGACGACAGCCTCGACTCGCTCGTCTCGCTGCGCGAGCTGCTCGGCGTGATCGGCTCGCACGAGTGGCGCCGACGCGGCGTCGACGTGCCAGAGCTGGAATCGACCATCCACCCGCACTACGGGGTCTTCTCGCCCGTGCGCGGCGAGTATCTCGAACTCGTGGCCACCGCCCCGCTGCCGGCGGAGGCGAGCCGCGCCGTCGACATCGGCACCGGCACCGGGGTGCTCGCCGCGATCCTGGCACGGCGCGGCATCCGAAGCGTGACCGCGACCGATCTTGGCCCGCGCGCCATCGCCTGCGCCCGCGACAACCTGACCAGGCTCGGCCTCGTCGACCGGGTCGAGGTGATCGAGGCCGACCTGTTCGCGCCCGGCCTCGCCGACCTGATCGTCTGCAACCCGCCCTGGCTGCCGGCAGAGGCGCGCATCCCCAGCGACTACGCCGTCTACGACCCGGAGAGCCGGATGCTGCGCGGGTTCCTCGGCGGCCTGCGCGCGCACCTGGCACCGGGCGGCGAGGGCTGGCTGATCATCTCCGACCTCGCCGAGCGGCTCGGACTGCGCTCGCGCGGCGAACTGCTCGACCTGATCGAGGATTCCGGCCTGCGCGTGCTCGAGCGGCACGACACCCGGCCGACGCACGCCCGCTCCAGCGACGCGAGCGACCCGCTGCACGTGGCTCGCGCCGCTGAGATCACTTCGCTCTGGCGGCTGGGTTCGGCCGACTAGGGCGACCGCTCAGCGGAGCGCGGCCACCTCTCGTGGCCAGTCGGCGGATGCGAGCCGGAAAACACGCCACTGAAACGATTTTTCGGGGCAGTTGGACGGCCGCATCCGCTGACCGGCCACACAGGGAGGGCGCAGGTTGGGCATCGGGAGGCGAGCCGGGGCATCGGGAGGCGAGGCGGGGCGGCGGGGCTCAACGGAGCGCGCGGTAGTGCGCGCGCAGCGCCGGATCGAGGTGCTCGGTGGCGTAGCTGAGCTCGGTGCGCGGCATCCGGCTCGCATGCTCATCGAGGAAGCCGACCAGCAGGGCGCGGTCGACGCGCTTGCCCACCTCGCGCAGCATCCAGCCGACGGCCTTCTGCATCAGGTCCTCCCGGTCGTCGCGCAGCAGCGCCGCCAGTTGCAGCGTGGTCGATGCGTCGCCGCGGGTGATGAAGCCCTGCGTGGCGATCATGGCGACGCGGCGCTCCCAGAGCACGGGGCTCGCCGCCAGCTCGAACAGCAGGTCGCGCGGGCGATCGAACAGCCATCCGCCGAGGATGCCGGGCGCCGAGGTGTCGACGATGTCCCAGTTGTTGACGCGCCCCTGCCGCACCGCCGCCAGATACCAGTCGGCGAGCGCCTGCCGGCGGGCCTGGTCGAAGCTGCGCGGCCCGCTGGCCGCCTCGAACTGCTTCGTCGCGATGATGACCCCGGTGAGCCGGTGTTCGTGCACGGCGCTGCCGAGCAGCAGGTCCAGTTCGGCCAGCGGCAGTGCGCCGAGCCGACGGGCGATGGCGCGCTGCTGCGGAACCGTCACGCCGATGAACACATCCCCGGCACCATACTGGCCGGGCGCCGTCTTGAAGAAGCCCTGGCTCGATGCCGCTCTGGCCGGGTCGGCGACCGCGGCGAGCGCCGCCTGAACGGCCGCCGCCGTCTGCTCTTCCGGGGCCTGGGGCTGTGTGGCTGTCATGCCGAGACTCTACGCGGAGCCCGGGCGGCGGCAGTTCGCAGCAAGGGGGTGAAACAATGGAGGTTTCCCCTCCAGCGTTCCGGAATGTCATGACCCACTCTCTCAGCGACGTGCAGATCGCGCGACTCACCGACGCGCGCACCTTCACCCGCGGCCAGCGCTACGCCAGGGATGGCTTCGTCGGCCGCCTGCGTTGGAGCGATTCCGGCCTCAGAGTGGTCGGCAGCGTGGCCGGCAGCAGCGCCAAACGCTACGTCACGACCGTCACGTTCCAGCGGGGGGCGACGGGCACCCTCGTCAACCCGATCGGCTCCTGCACCTGCCCGACGGGCAGCAACTGCAAGCATGTCATCGCGCTCTTGCTGGAATCTCGCGCGACCAGCTCGGCCCCCGAGCAGGGTGCCCGCGCGACCGACCTCCTGGCCGAGCTGGGCGGCCCGCGTGCGGACACCGCCTCGGCATCCACACCGCCCGGGCCCGACTGGCGTTCAGCGCTCGACTCGCTCACCCGCGGGGATGCGACTGCAGCCAGGGCGAAGCCGATGGCCCTTCAGTTCGAGTTGGTGCCGGGCTCGCGCGATTGGCGCACCCCGCGGGGCGCCCCCGCCAGGCCGCCCCGGTTGACCCTGCGGCCGCTGCACCTCGGCAAGAGCGGCAGGTGGGTCAAGGGGGCGCTGCGCTGGAACAGCCTCGGCTCTGCCGACCTCGACCTCATCCCGACCCAGCTGCGGGCGCTGCGCCAGATTCACGACGAGTACTCGAACCGCAAGTTCTACCAGCCGTACGTCGACGAGGCCATGTCGCTGGAGAACCTGCGCACCGGTGCGCTCTGGGAACTTCTCCTGTCGGCGCACGCCAGCGGTGTCGCGTTCGTCGGCGCCGACAAGAAGCAGACCCCCGTCGCCCTCGACGAGGCCGCCATCGAACTCACCCTCGACCTCGTGCGGGGTGACGCCGAGCTGCGGCTGACCCCCACCTTCACGTTCGAGCGGCAGGCGCTCGAGGCGGGCAACCTGTTCGCGCTCGGCACCCCCGCATACGGCGTCGCGCGCTGGCTGCCGCTGGCCCCCGGCGCACCGCTCTCTGAGGCACGGTTCACCCTCACCGCGCTGAGCGCCCCCATCGACGCGAGCATCCGCGAACTCGCCGCGGCCGACAGCGCGCTCGTCGTGCCCGCCGCCGATGAGAAGGCGTTCTTCACCGGCTACTACCCGCACCTGCGCCGGCAGCTCACGCTGACCAGCACCGACGCCTCCGTCGAGTTGGCCAGTGCGCCGCTGCCCAATCTGTTGCTCACCATCACGCCGCACGGCACCGAGCGCATCGAGCTGCACTGGAGCTGGCGCTACCGCGACCCGGCGCGGGCGAACGACGACGCCGCGACCCGCCGACTGTGGGCCGGAGCGGATGCCACCGAGTACCGCGACACGGCGGGCGAACGCGCCATCCTGGCCACCCTCGAGCCGCTGCTGGGCCGGCACCCCGCCCTCGTCGACGGCGCGCAGCCGGAGGCCCGGGTACCCACCCCTCAGCTGGCCGAACACAGCGCCCTCACCGGCGTCTCGATGATCGCCTTCCTCGCCGCGGAGGTCGCAGAGCTCGAGGGGTCCGCCGACGTCACGGTGCGGTTCCAGGGCGAACGACCCGCCTACCGCGAGGCAGAGGCGGCGCCGCTGATCGCCGTCGGCACGCAGGAACGCCCCGGCGACCGCGACTGGTTCGACCTCGCCGTCGACGTCAGCGTCGACGGCCACACCGTGCACTTCGACGACCTGTTCCTGGCCCTCGCCCGCGAGCAGGAGGTCATGATCCTCCCGGACGGCGTCTGGTTCAGCCTCGACCGCCCCGAACTGCAGCAACTGCGCCGCCTGATCGCCGAGGCGCGCACCCTGCAGGACTCGAACGCGCCCGGCCTCGGCCTCAGCCGGTTCCAGGCGGATCTCTGGGACGAGCTGGCCGAGCTCGGCATCGTCAGCCAGCAGGCCGAGGCCTGGCAGCGCGCCGTCGCCGGGCTCAGCGCCGGCAGCGAGATCGGACCACGCGCCCTGCCCGGCACGGTGCACGCGAGCCTGCGCGGCTACCAGCAGCAGGGCTTCGAGTGGCTCGGCTTCCTCTACGAGCAGGGACTCGGCGGCGTGCTGGCCGACGACATGGGACTCGGCAAGACGCTGCAGGCCATCGCGCTGATCGCCGAGAGCCGCCGGCTGCACGCGGAGCAGTCGGGCCAGGTCGATCCGAGCCAGGCGGATGCCGCGGCATCCGCCCCACCGTTCCTGGTCGTCGCGCCGACCAGCGTCGTGCCCAACTGGGCCAGCGAGTGCGCGAAGTTCGCACCCAGCCTGCGGGTCGCGACCATCACCGCGACCGGCGGCAAGCGCTCGAAGAGCCTGGCCGATCTGGCGGCGGGGGCGGATGTCGTGATCACCTCGTACACGCTGTTCCGGCTCGACTTCGACGAATACGACGCCCTGCCCTGGGCGGGCATGCTGCTCGACGAGGCCCAGTTCGTGAAGAACCACCAGAGCCGGGCCTACCAGTGCGCCCGACGCCTGAACACGCCGTTCAAGCTCGCGATCACCGGCACCCCGCTGGAGAACAACCTGATGGAGCTGTGGTCGCTGTTCTCGATCACGGCGCCGGGGCTGTTCCCCACCCCGGCCAAGTTCGCCGACTTCTACCAGAAGCCCATCGAGGGCGGCGACGACGAGGCCCACGAGCGGCTGGCGCAGCTGCGCCGCCGCATCCGCCCGTTCATGCTGCGCCGCACCAAGGACGAGGTCGCCAGCGACCTGCCGGCCAAGCAGGAGCAGGTACTCGAGCTCGAGCTCGCCCCGCAGCACCGCACCGTCTACGACACCCACCTGCATCGGGAGCGGCAGAAGGTGCTCGGTCTGATCGAAGACATGAACGCGAACCGCTTCGAGATCTTCCGCTCGCTCACCATGCTGCGCCAGCTCAGCCTGGACGCCAGCCTGTACGACGAGAAGTACGCGCACATCCCGTCGACGAAACTCGACGTGCTGCTGGAGATGCTCGAAGACACCGTGGCAGAGGGGCACCGCACCCTCATCTTCAGCCAGTTCACCGGATACCTGGCGAAGGCGAGGGAGCGCTTGGACGCGGCCGGCATCGCCTACTCCTACCTCGACGGCAAGACCCGCAGCCGGGCCAAGACCATCGCCGAGTTCAAGGACGGCACGAACCCGGTGTTCCTGATCAGCCTCAAGGCGGGTGGATTCGGGCTGAACCTCACCGAAGCCGACTACGTGATCCTGCTCGACCCGTGGTGGAACCCGGCCACAGAGGCGCAGGCCGTCGACCGCACCCACCGCATCGGACAGACCAAGAACGTGATGGTCTACCGGCTCGTCGCCACGAACACGATCGAGGAGAAGGTGATGGCGCTGAAGGCGACCAAGTCGAAGCTCTTCGACAGCGTGATGAGCGACGGCGCGGCCTCGGGCGGGGCGCTGACCGCGGCCGACATCCGCGAGCTGTTCGCGTAGCCCACTCGCGCACGCCGCACAGCAATCGAGAAGCAAGAAAACGCGCCAAGACCCGGGTCTTGGCGCGTTTTTTTGCTTCTCGATTGCTGGAGGGGCGAGGGCAGCGCGAGCAGGTCTCCCGCGGCGCGGGTGCGCGACTAGTGGATGACGGCGAGAATCGCGCCGACGGCCACGAACAGTGAGCCGAAGATGCGGTTGAGGATCAGTTGGCCGCGGGCGTCCCGGGTGAACCGTTGGAACGAGCGGGCCGCCCCGGCGAAGAAGAACCACATGACGAGGATGTCGACCACCATCACCGTGACCGCGACGACCAGGTACTGCGGCAGCAGCGGCTGGTCGAGGCGGATGAACTGCGGCAGGAAGGCGAGGAAGAACACGATCGCCTTGGGGTTGAGCAGGTTCACCCAGAACCCGCGCCGAAACATCGACCAAGCCGGCTCATTGCGCCGCAGCTCAACGCTCTCCTCGTCGTTGGACGGCTTCGCCAGGAACTGCCGGATGCCGAGGTAGACGAGGTAGGCGGCACCGGCGTAGCGGATCACGTTGAACGCGATCGGCGAGCTGGCAACGAGCACGCCGACGCCGAGCGCCACGATCACGATGTGGATGATGAGTGCGGCCTGCTGCCCGAGGATGCCCCAGATCGAGCGCCGGAACCCCGCGTTCAGCGAGTTGCTCATCGTGTTGATCGCGCCCGCGCCGGGCGTGAGGCTGATCACGAGGGTGGCGCCGAGCAGGGCGAGCCAGAGGGAGAACTGCACCGGCTCAGCCTATGTCCCGCAGCCAACGCGGGAATCCACAGCAGAGCACCGTTTCGCCGCGCAAAACTCGGCCAGAACGCAGCATCCTTGCGCACTCCGTCATGAAAACGCAGCGCTTCGCTCGTTAGCCTTGAGCACACGCCACATTGGCGCACACGTTGCCGCCTGCGCTGCATTCCGCACCGCCTGCGGCCGTCTACGAGGACGGGAGGTTCCCATGTCGAATTACATTGCGCAAGCACTGGTCGGTGAGCCCGAGGTTGTCGAAGACGGCCTGACCACCGCGCTGGACATCGCCCTCGCCGCCGATGTCGAGAACCACCCCGCGTGGGTGCGCCTCAAGCAGGCCGCAATCGCGCTGCAGGCCGTGCAGGCCCAGGACGGCTCTGTTCAGGATGCCGCGGAGCACCCGGCATCCGCCGCCCACGTCGCCACACTCGTGGCCGCCGTGCGCGAGCTCGCCCCGCTGTTCCCGCACGACGCCGCCTACCTGGCCGCGCTCGCAACCGACTTCGAGAAGTGGAGCGCCGCCGGCTTCGGCGTGCCCGACTTCTACGACTCGCTGATGGCGTTCCAGCCGCAGCTGCACCGCGTCGACGGGCTGCGCCACCTCGTCGTGTTCCCGATGTACACGCAGAACGGCAGCTCGAACCGCTACGTCGAGGCCGTGCTGGTCGAGGTCATCTGGCCCGAGTTCATCGGCGAGCTGGAGGCCGGCGACTATGGCAACAAGCTGTTCGTGCCGCTGCGCTTCGTCGACTTCACTCCCGGCTACGACACCAACTCGGCCGTGCTGTTCCCCGAGACGGTCGCGATGCGCGAGATCCCGACCTTCACCTGGGGCGCGATCTTCCAGGACCGCGAGGCGGCCCGCTACCGCCGCGTGGTGCGCGCGGCAGCCGAGATCACCAAGCTCGAACTGCCCGCGGACGCCGCGACGCTCCTCGACGACCAGAAGCTGGCCGAAGAGACGTTCGTGATGTGGGACCTGATCCACGACCGCACGCACATGCGCGGCGACCTGCCGTTCGACCCGTTCATGATCAAGCAGCGGATGCCGTTCTTCCTCTACTCGCTGGAGGAGCTGCGCTGCGACCTGACCGCGTTCCGCGAGTCGGTCGCGATCGAGCGTGATGAGAACGCCAGCCCGGAGGCGCGCAAGCACGCCAAGCTGGTGCAGTACGCGGTGATCTTCGACCGCATCTTCCGCTTCGCCATCACCGGCAGCCGGGTGCGCAACTACGACGGGCTCGGCGGCCAGCTGCTGTTCGCGTGGATGCACCAGCACCACGTGCTGCACTGGACCGACACCCGGCTCGCCTTCGACTGGGAGGCCGTGCCCGAGGTCGTCATCGCCCTCGGCGCGCAGATCGACGAGCTGTACTGGAAGTCGATCGACCGCCCGAAGAAGGCGCACTGGCTGGCCGCGTACGACATGATCGCCGAGACGCTGACCCCGAACCCGGCGTCGCACTGGGCCAAGGGCCTCCCGGAAGACGTGCTCGCCGGCGCCCCGAAGGGCTACACCGACCTGGTGCTGGACGACGAGTTCCCGCTGTCGATGTTCTTCGAGGCGCTCGACAAGAAGATGAAGCCCGTCATCGAATCGACGATCGGCATCACGGCGGCCACCGCCTAGCGCCAGGCCGCGCGACGATGTGCGCGGGTGGCCGGTGTTCGAAACCAACACTGGTCACCCGCGCACTTTCGTTGTGCCCGGAGCTCGGGAAACCGCCTCGTTCGCCCAGCACCCCCATTCGTGGTCACATTCAAAAAATGTGGACGCCGTGCGGCCATTCCGGCCGATAAGCTCAGGCGGATCTCGCCGGAAGAGTCGGCGTTCGTCCGACGAACTGCAGGCGAAATCAGTCTGGTTCGCGGCACGGGTGATCTGCCCCCTATGAACGGACATGCACTCGTGAATCAGACCACCCTGGGCGCCCGGCTTCGCCGCGGCGCCGCGCTCGGACTCGGCGTCGCCCTGCTCTCCGGCGCAGCCCTCGCGGCCGCCGCACCGGCATCCGCCGTAGCGCCAGTCGCCACCCACATCGCCAAGGCCGACATCACCGCCGGGTTCGGCGGCATCGGCTGGTTCAGCTACTCCCTCGACGGCATCGCAGACGAGGGCGGAGCGCTGGGCCTCCCCTACGGCAGCACGATCACGAACACGCTGGAAACGCCGCAGGCGCTCTCCAGCTACACCGATGCCCTCACCGAGAAGCGCATCACCTGGGCCACGACCGAGGACTCCTCGCCGTCTACCTTCGAATTCACCGTGCAGAACGAACTCGGGGAGAGCGCCGACCTGCGCTTCTCCGGCGCTGTCGCCGGAACGAACGCACCCGGCCTGGACTCGTCCTGGACCGTGAACGCCCAGCTTCCCGGGATCACCCCGAACACCCCGACCGCGCTGGAGACGATTCTCCCCGCGCTCGAGGACGCCGGTTTGACCAAGGTCGTCAGCTACGGCATCAACTCCGTGCAGAGCTACAGCTACCTGACGGCCCTCGACGTCTTCGGCACGACGTTCACCTTCGGCGGCCCGCCCGCCATCCCGCTCGATGGCGTGACGGTCACCGTTGCCGGCTCGCCGGTCGTCGGCCAGACCCTGACCCTGGCCACCGCGGGCTGGCCCGCCGGCACCGAGCTCAGCTACGAGTGGTTCTACAACGGCGGCAACCTCGGCGGCCCGATCGAGGGCGCTACGGGCACCAGCTACACCGTCACCGGTGACGTGGTCACCCGCTTCATCGGCGTCAACGTCACCGCCACCCTCGACGGCTTCTCGCCGACGCGGGCGCAGAGCGCGCTCACCGCGGCCGTCACGGCAACCCAGCTGCCCGCCGCTCCCGCACCGGTCGCCAGCTCCTCCGAGCTGCCGGCCTTCCTGGCAGCCAACGCGCCCGCCGGGGTGCAGGCCCAGGATGCCGCCGGTCTGCCTGCCGGGTCGCTCAACGCCGGGTCGAACCACACCGCCTCCATTGCCTGGGAGGGCGCGGACAACTTCGTTGACGTCTACGCCTACTCCACGCCCACCCTCGTCGGCACCTTCGCCGTCGTTGATGGCGCCGTGCAGATCGAGCTCACCACCGGGCTGCTCTCGCAGCTCTCAGCCGGCGACCACACCCTCGTCGTCGTGGGTCAGAGCTCGAAGTCCGTGCAGGCGTACGCACTGAACATCACGGCCGGCCTGGCCGAGACCGGCGTCGAGGCGACTCTTCCGTTCGCCGCCGCCTCGTTCATGCTGCTGCTCGGCGCCGCGCTGGTCGTTGTGCGCCGCCGAAGCACGAAGCTCTAACAGCGCAGCCGAGCACACCGCTCGCTCGCACAGAGGGGCACTGCCACACGGCAGTGCCCCTCTTCTCTGTACGTCTTCTCTGTACGTCTTCTCTGTACGTCTCCTCTGGCCGCGACCCGGCCGGAAGCCGTCACGGCGTGCGCGTGAACGGTGGCCCTGCGCACAGCCGATGACTAGCCTGAGAGCATGAGCACGCCAGAGTCGCCCCGCCCCTCGGTCCCCGCCACCCCGTCCAGCGCCGCCGGCCGCACCGTGCTGATCGCCGGCGCCACGAGCGCCGCCGGGCATGCCTGCGCCGCGGCCCTGCAGAGCGCGGGGGCCCGCGTCATCGCCGTCGGCTCCAACGCCGACCGGCTCGCGGAGCTCGCGGCGTCCGTGCCCGGCACCATCACCCGCGTCTGTGACCTCGGCGACCTCTCCGCCGTCGAGGCCCTCGCCGCCGAGATCCGCGGCCAGGCGGCCGAGCACGGCCACGGCGGCCTCGACGGGCTGGTGCACCTGGTCGGCGGATGGCGCGGCGGCGGCGGGCTGGCCGGCCAGAGCGACGAGGACTGGCGGGCGCTCGAGGCCGCCTTCGGCACCCTGCGCAACACCACGCGCGCCTTCAACGACGATCTGCTGGCCTCGGATGCCGGCCGCCTCGCGATCGTGTCGAGCACCTCGGTGGAGCGCCCGCTCGCCGGCGGCGCCAACTACGCCGCGGCCAAGGCTGCCGCCGATGCCTGGACCCGCGCCGTCGCGCAGGGTTTCGCCAAGGCCACGGCCCCCGAGCCGCCGACGGCCGCTGCGGTCGTTTTCGTCGTGAAGTCGCTCGCCGGGCTCGAGCCGCAGCTCGCTGCAGATGTCGTCGGGCTCTGGAGCACGCCGGCCTCCGCTCTCAACGGCTCGCGCATCACGCTGAGCCCCGCGCCTGGGCACGCCTGACCCTGTCCGTGAGGCAGAAAAACCCCTAGGCAGCCCGCAAAAATAACAATGTGAACACGTCCCCCATTTTGGTGACTCCCGGCAGTATGCTGCGAGCAGTTGCATCGGGGGACGCGCGTGTGCCGGCATTCATGTCGGATTCGATTCGCCACCTCGCTGAGGCTGCGAACAATCCACTGACATGAAAGGAGAACACACAACCATGACCAACAACCCCTCCCAGAATCGGCTCACCCGCAGCCTTTCACTCGGCCTCAGCCTCGCCCTGATCGGCGGCGCATCCCTCGTCACCGCAGCCCCGGCCGCGGCGACCGTCCGGCTCGCCATGCATGTCAATGCGTCCGACATCGCCGCCGCGGGAACCGCGTCGGAAGGCTGGCACCGGGGCGACACGGACGCGCCCGACAGCTTTGCGGATGTGCCCGGCGGCATCCAGATCAGCGGCGGATCTGAGATGATCTATGCGTTTGCCGAGCCGCTGCGCCTCCCTGATTTCACAGGCGGCGTGGAGGACGACTCCATCTCGTGGACCACAACGACCGATTCGGGCCCGGCCTTCTACCAGGTGCCCGTGATCTTCGGAGCGAGTGGATCGACGACGCTGAGCCCGGTCGCCCCGCGCGCGGGCACAAACCGGGTCAATCTCGCCGACACGTGGACCACCAGCAGCAGCATCGGCAACACTCCCGCGGGAGCCGAGCTGCCCCTCGCCGACCTCCTCGAGCTGCTCCGCGTCGCCGCCGGCAGCGAGGCTGCCCCGCAGGTGACCGGCTTCGGCCTGCGCACCAATGCCGACACAACCAGCGTTGTCACCAAGATCGACTGGGTGCATTCCTGGTGGACGCTCGGCGCGCCCGCACCGGAGCTGCCCGCGCTGCCCGCGGGTTCCGTCACGGTCACCGGCAAGCCGGTGCTCGACCAGGTGCTCACCGCTTCACTCGGCGGCTGGCCCGACGGCACCGTGTTCTCGTACAAGTGGTTGCTGAACGGCGACGAGTTCATCTGGGAGCCCATCGAGAAGAGGAACGCCCCGACGACGACGGTGAACCGCAAGTTCGTCACGTACCAGGTCAGCGTTATGGTCACCGGCGAACTCGCCGGCTACACGCCGACGACGGTCACGAGCGCGCTCACTGCGGCCGTCACCGCACCGCAGCTGCCCGCCGCCGCGGCGCCCGTCGCCGATTCGTCCGGGCTCCCCAGCTTCTTCATGGCCACCGGCGATCTGCGGCCGCAGACCGACCTCGGCCTGCCCGCCGGCCCGGTGGACCCGGCGACGGCTCAGACGGCGACGTTCGAATGGGGCACCGGGGATTCTTTCGTCGACGTGTTCGCCTATTCGGCGCCCACCCTGCTGGGCACGGTCCCCGCCGGCGCCGATGGTGTCACGATCACCCTCACCCCTGCCACCCTGGCCTCGCTCGGAGCGGGGACACACACCGTCGTGGCCGTCGGCCAGACGTCATACGGGGTGAGGTCATTCGAACTGGTCATCGGCCCGGCAGCGGCACCCGCTGCAGCGGATCCGATTGCCAAGACGGGCGCAGACGCCGGCCCCCTCGTCGCGGGAGCAGCGCTGCTGACGATGCTCGGGGCCGCACTGTTGGTGGCACGTCGACGCCAGACGGCGCGAGACGCGCGCTGAGTCTGGCAACACCGCGGCTGACACAGGAGGAGGGCGGGACTCGCGATTCGCGGGTCCCGCCCTCTGTTGCCTGCCGCCTGCCCTGCGGCGTGCGGCATCCGACAGCTAGTGCATGTTGTCGTTGCCGGAGGCATGGGTGGCGTACCCGTTGCATCCGGCGTCTTCCCAGCGGTAGTCGGGGAACGGCTCTGCGTCACCGTTGAGTGCGAGCGTCCAGGCCGCGGCCTGCTCCTCGGTCTGGTCCTGCGGCTGCGGCGCAAAGGGCTCTGGTTCGGTCGCCAACGGGTCGAACGGGGTCTGGTACTTCGGGTTCCACCATTCCCAGTAGAGGTACTCGTAGCCGCGTTCCTTCATGCAGCTGCGGACGAGGTCTTGGTAGGCAAGCCACGTCTGGCGCTCGGTCGGGAGTCCCACTGGATCGGCGGGGACCGGAACGGGCGGGGCTGCGATGACGCCGTCGTCGATCAGCTGCATCAGCCCCGAGCACCCGGCTTCCTCCGGCCCACCCGTTGGCGACATGTAGTTCTCGCCGTAGTAGCCGATCGTCCATGCGATCGTTTGGTTGTTGTCGAGCCCCTTCGGCTGCGGACTGCCCCCCAACCACCACGGCATGGTCTCGAAGCCCAAGCCCAGATCGGTCATGCACTTGCGCACGACGGAGTTCTTCGCGTACCAGTCGGCCTTGGCGGCCGGCGTCACATAGTCCGGGTTGGCCGGGTCGGTGTACGGGTTGTAGTCCGCCGCCATCGGGTCGAGGGCGGCGGCCGGCTCGGCGGCCGGCTCGGCGGCCGGCGCTTCCGAGGTGGGTGCCTCCGGCGTCGATGCGGGCTCGACGTCGCCGGCTGCCGGCGACTCCGACGAAGCCGGTGTGGTCGTGTGCTGCCACGGTGCGGCCTGCGCCGAGAGCGCGAACGCGGCTGCGGCGAGCGCGGCGACGCTTGTTACGGCAACGATGCCGATGATCCTGCGTTTCATGATGTTCCCCTCATGGTGTCTCACTGGTTCGTGCGCGAGTTGCTGCGGCCGTTCTGAGTCGCGTTCTAGTGGTTGTCGTCGTTCCCGGTCTCGTGCAGGGCGTAGCCGTAGCAGCCGGCCGCCTCCCAGCGGTACTCGGGGCCGGCGTTGTCGCCGTGCAGCGCCGCGTAGACCGCGAACTGCTCGTCCTGGCTCAGGGCGCCGAGCTTGCCCTGGTTGTCGACGCCCCCGGCGTCCCACCAGTCGAAGCCGGCATCCGCCATGCACTCGTTCTGCAGTGCGGCGAATATGGCGCGCTCCCGGTCGGTGTCGATCACGGCGCGGGAGTCTGCGACCAGCGGGTCCAGTGGGCGTTCGAGCGCCTCCTCGTGCTCGTCGGGGGCGCCCGATCCGGCGGCGGATGCCGCAGGCTGCTGCGTGGCCCCCGTGCCGCTCGGCTTCAGCACGATGCCAACCATCGGCGTCGCCGAGGCGGTGAGCGCCATGCCGACTACGGCGACGGCGCTCACGCCGAGGCCGGCGGCGATCAGCGCCCCGCTGACGATCGCCCGCAGCGGGCGCGTCATTCGCCTGCCGCCCGTCGAACGGTGGCGAGCGGCCCCGAGCTGGGAGCCACGGCGGATGGGCCGACATTCAGGCTGTCTGCCACGCGAGCCGCCCGCACGCCCACCTGCGCCGTCGCCGCCTGCACGCCGCGCCCGATTGCGCGGCGGCTCGGCGCCCAGCGCACGGCCATCCCCGTGAAGAACAGGGCCAGGCCGACGATGAGCAGTTTGCCGAAGGCATCCCACGCGGCCGCGGAGTAGGCCAGCTGCCCGCTTGTCGCGCTCGCGTAGACGAGCGCCTTCGTGCCGTAGCGCACCAGGCAGTAGACGGCGACGATCATCCAGAGCGCGCCCACCCAGCGGGTCTGCCTGCGGGCCATCATGGCGAGGGCGCAGGCGCTTGCGGCCAGGGCGAGCACGGCCGAGGCCGCGCCCTGCGCGTGGAACGCGGCGTCGCCGGGGCCCACGCTGCTCAGCACCCGGATCACCACGATGCCGCTGGCGACAAGCACCAGCAGCGAGAGCGTGTAGGCCAACACGGGCAGCCCGCCCCTGGAGTTGCGTCGGAGCGCGATCGCTTCTGCGCTCTCGTGCTGCCGCAGCTGGCTGTGCCGCCAGAGCAGGTCGGCGGTGACCCCGCCGAGCGCGCGCAGACGGATGCCGCGGGCTAACGCCGAGGCCGAGATGCCCTGCTCCGCCGCCCACACCGCGTGCTCGTGCAGATCGGACGCGATCTCGTCGCGCCGCTCAGCCGCCACCTGCTCCGGCAAGCCGCGGGTGTACCAGGCGCACCAGCGCAGCACCGCGCCGACACCGCTGCCGGCCGCCCCGTGCGGGGCGGGCGCGAGGGAGGCGCTCATGCGAAGGCTGCCGTGCCGTGGGCCTCTGGCGCGGCGGCGGCAACCAGCGCGGCGCGGTAGGCGCGGGCGCCCTCGCCGCTGACCGTGTACAGCCGACGGCGCGGGCGGCCGGCGGCCTCGGCGAGCGCGGCGTCCTCCCACGTGGACTCGAGCAGGCCGGCATCCGTCATGCGGCCCAGCGCCTTGTACAGCGTGCCGTGGGCGGTGAGCCCCCTGCCGTCGGTGCGCCCGGCGAGCGCCTTGGCCAGGGCGAACCCGTAGAAGTCGCCGTCGGCGCTCTGCAAGGTGATCCCACATTCCAGGATGTCGAGCTCAAGGGGAACAGCGTTCCCGGTCGTCTGCGTGCCATGACCCGAACTATAGGAACATATCTTCCTTTAAACAAGCCCCACGGTAGAAACCACTCGCCCGTGGCCGCGAACGTGGGGCCAGAGCAGGCGTGAACACCGGTGGCAGCATGTCGGCGCGCGCAGAGCACCCCGGGGCCACGTGTGCGAGAGAGTAGGAGCGCAGAACACGAGGAGAGACCGCATGACCGCACCGCACAGCAACCGAGACATCGCCAGCCCCTTGAAGGTGAGGCCACGAGTCTGGATCGGGCTTGTGATCTGGATCGGCTACGCGGCGCTCGTGTTCACCGTCCAGATGCTCTCCGGGATTTCCTATGACACGTGGGGCGACAACGCGTCGAACCTCTTCTTCGGTGTTGGCATCTCACTCATCGTTGCCTCTGCAGCACTTGCACTGACGACCACCGCGCTGGGCTGGTGGCGGCCCGCCCTCTTCGAGAAACAGACCAGCCGCCACAAGTGGCCGATCATCGCCCCCGCCCTGCTCGCGATCCTCGCGCTTGCCAACCTGCTCTTCACCGACTGGGGATCCTACGACCTCGCCTTCTTCGGGGCGTCGATCGTCTTGCTCCTCGTCGGCTTCACGGAGGAGCTCACCACACGGGGCTTGCTCGTCGTCGCGCTGCGCAGCAAACTCGGCGAGGGCTGGGTGTGGTTCCTCAGTTCGCTGCTCTTCGCGTTGCTGCACCTCGTCAACATCGTGTTGGGCCAGGGCCTCTTCGTCACCGTCGAGCAGGTGATCTTCGCCTTCTTCGTCGGCACAGCCTTCTACATCCTTCGACGCACCACCGGAACCCTGATCTTCGCCATGGTGCTGCACGCCGTCTGGGACTTCTCGGTCTTCGCGGTGGCACACGGACACCCGTCCGAGTTGTCGAACATCGTGTCGGCCTTCCTTCCACTCGTCGGCCTGGTCTCCCTCATCGGCGTCATTTTTGTCATACGTGGCAGCCGAGAACGCATCACCGTTCCCGCATAGACGCGGCGTCGGCGGACTCACCGTTGGTTGACCGGTCGGTGGCCGCCTCGTGCAGGGCACCGACTCCCCCGCACGGCGGATCCGCCCCGGCGCCCGCCCCACTAGCGTGGAGCCATGAGCGACACCACGGAGGCGGGGCTGAACGAGGAGTGGGTGCGCCCGCGCCCCGGCCGCACCGGCTACCGCAACGACTTGCTGCTGGCCCTCGCGCTGGCCATCGGCACGACGATCAGCCTCGTGCTGTTCCGGGCGACGGGCACGTTCAGCGACACCCCTGGCTGGCAGTCGACGCTCTGGATCGTGGCCGTGACGATGCCGCTCGCGCTGCGCCGCCGCTGGCCGGAAGCCGTCGCGGTCGTGTCATCGCTGGCGTTCGCCGCGGCGTACGTGTTCGAGACCGGCGAGTTCCTGTTCAGCCAGATCTGCCTGTTCGTGGCGATCTACTCCGTCGGCGCCTGGGGCCGCAACCGCAAGGTCGCCACCATCGTGCGCGCCGTCATCGTCTCCGGCATGCTCGCGTGGGTGTTCTGGCAGCTCGTCTACTACTCGGCCGTGCAGGACTACCTGCCCGAGCTGCCGCGCGAGGGCTCCCTCTCCCCTTATCTCGCCTACGGCCTGATCAACATCATCACGAACCTGCTCTACTTCGGCGGCGCCTGGTTCTTCGGCGACAGCGCCTATCGTTCGGCGCGGGCGAAGGCGCTGCTCGAGCAGCGCACCGTCGAGCTGGCCGCAGAGCGGGAACGCACCAAGCAGCAGGCCGTCGCCCTCGAGCGCCTGCGCATCGCCCGCGAGTTGCACGACGTCGTTGCCCACCACGTCTCGGTCATGGGCGTGCAGGCGGGAGCCGCCCGCCGGGTGCTGGAGCGCGACCCCGCCCAGGCGAGCCGCTCGCTCAGCGCGATCGAGCAGAACGCGCGCAGCGCCGTCGACGAGTTGCACCTGCTGCTCGGCACCCTGCGCTCCGAACAGCCGGAGCCCGGAGCCGCCCCCGCCCACCAGAGCAGCAGCACGCGCGGCATCGAGCAGTTGCCAGAGCTCGTGGCGGATGCCGAGGCCGCCGGCCTGCCCGTCACGCTCAGCGTCATCGGCGAGGCGCGCGGAGTGCCGGGCGGGGTCAGTCTGAGCCTCTTCCGGGTGGCCCAAGAAGCGCTCACCAACGCGCGCAAGCACGGCGGCGGCGGCGCCAGGGCCGACCTCCGGGTGCGCTACCTGGCCGAGGCGGTCGAGCTCGAGGTGAGCGACACCGGGGTCGGCGCGAGCGCCCGCGGCGGGGCGGCACGCGCCACCAACAGCGCCAGCGGCTCCGGCCTCGGCCACATCGGCATGCGCGAGCGGGTCGCTGCCGTCGGTGGCCGCATCGAGATCGGCCCGCGGGCCCGCGGCGGCTACCTGGTGCGAGCCCAGTTCCCGATCGCCCCGGCGCTGGTTTCGACGAGCCCAATCAACGGAGAACCCGCGAGTGCAGACAATGACTGAACCCGGCAGCGAGCCAGCCGTCATCCGCGTGCTGCTCGCCGACGACCAAGAGCTGGTGCGCGCCGGCTTCCGCATCATCTTGGAGTCGGAACCCGGCATCGAGGTGGTCGGCGAGGCCGGCAACGGCGAGCAAGCCGTGGCGGCCGCCCGCGCGCTCGCCCCCGACGTCATCTGCATGGACGTGCAGATGCCCGGCATGGACGGGCTGGAGGCGACCCGGCTGATCACGGCGGACCCGGCCGTCTGCTCCAGCGTGCTGGTGCTGACGACGTTCAACCGCGAGGACTACCTGTTCACCGCGCTGCAGAGCGGCGCGAGCGGGTTCCTGCTGAAGAACGCCTCACCGGAGGAGCTCGTCAACGCGGTGCAGGTGTTGGCGCGCGGCGACGCCCTCCTGTCGCCGGATGTCACCCGCCGGGTAATCGCGGCGGCCACGACCGGAATCGCGCCCGCGGCCCGGCCCTCCCTGAGTGAGCGCGCCCTCCCGCTGAGTGAGCCTGTCGAAATCCCACGACCGGTTTCGACAAGCTCAACCAACGGACGCCCCGAAATCCCGGGACTGGTTTCGACAAGCTCAACCAACGGACGCCCCGAAATCCCGGGACCGGCTCAGACAGGCTCAACCAACGAGCACGCTGCCGCCCTCGCCAGCCTGACCGAGCGCGAGGCCGAGGTGCTGCAGCTGCTGGCGCTGGGCCTCTCCAACGCAGAGATCGCGGCCCGGCTCTTCGTCGGCGAGGCAACCGTTAAATCGCACGTCTCCAAGGTGCTCATGAAGCTTGCGCTGCGCGACCGGATCCAGGCCGTCATCTTCGCCTACGAGCAGGGGCTCACGGCAGCTCGGGCGTGACCACCTCGACCACAGCGGGCTCGTCGCCGTCGCGGCGGCGGTCGGCCGGCGCGTTCTGCCGCCTGCTGGCCACGAGGAACGGCACCGCGATCAGCTGCACCAGCCCGCCGATCGCGATCGACGCCGGGTAGCCGTAGATGTCGGCGGCCCGGCCGAGCGCCGGCTGCACCACGACCCCTCCTGTCGAGCCCATCAGCGAGCCGAAGCTCAGCACCGTGGCCCGCTGCGCCGAGGGGATCATGTCGTTGAGGTAGGCCTGCTGCACGGGCAGCACGGCGGAGCCGATCATCGCCCACACGGCCAGGAGCACGAGTGCGACCCAGAAGGAGCCGGTCAGGCCGAGCGCGCCGAGCAGCACGGCGCTGCCGACCGTGCAGACGATGAGCGCGCTGGTGCGCCGTTGGAACAGCATCCGGATGTAGGGCGCGAGCCAGCCACCGAGAATCTGCGAGCCGGCCACCAGCGCCGCGGCCAGACCGGCGATTGAGTACGCGTGCGGGTCGCCGAACAGCTCGAGCAGATAGGGCTGCAACGCATAGAAGACGTAGATGCTCACGCCGGCGGTGAACGGCGCGGCCAGCATCACGTAGCGCACGGGAGGGTTCTTCAGCCCGCCGTCGATGGATGCCGTGAACACCCGCTTCGCCCCCTCCCACGGGTGCGCAGAGCGCTGCGCCGTGAAGCCGACGTCGCGCATCAGGGCAAGCCCCACCCCGAACATGATGAGGAGCACGCCGACGCGCATCAGGAACGGCACGCCGAGGTTCGTCGCCTGGGCGACCACGCCGCCGACGACCGAGCCGACGAGCATGCCGGCGCCCGTCACCATCTGGCCGCGGCCGAGCACCCGCTCGAAGCCGCCCTCGAATCCGGTGAATCGCAGTGCGTCGATCAGCCACGCCTCCACGGCGCCCGAGAAGAAGGTGAAGCCGAGGCCAAGCAGGATCGAGACGATCGCCCACGCCCAGAACGGCGAGTGGAACTGCCAGAGCAGCCAGTAGAGAAACGTCGAGCCGGCCAGCGTCAGCGTGCCGAGCAGGAACGAGTATCGGCGCCCCCAGCCGTCGGCCACGACGCCGGTGGGGATCTCGAACAGCACCATGCCGAGCGTGAAGAAGGCGTTGGCGGCAAAGGCCTCGAAGCTGCTGAGGCCGGCATCCAGCAGGAACAGGGTGTTCACACCCCAGATGAACGAGGCCGCAAGGGTGTTGCCCAGCGTGAGGGTGAGGTAGATCCTCTGGATGCGGCGGGCTGCGGCGTTCACGGTGTCCATGTTCCTCCGCAACGTGCCCCCGCGCCAGTGCATTCGGGGCCAGCGCCGGGCACCGCACCGGGGTTTTCCCCGGTTCTGCTGGCAGACTGGAATCATCATGCAGCCGAGACTGAACAGCACAGCCCGATGAGCGTCTTTGCCACCAAGCCCTGGCTCGCCTCCTACTCCCCCGGTGTTCCGCACCTGATCGACGTGCCAGATGACTCCCTCGTCGACGTCATCGAGGAGTCCGTTCGGCGCTACCCCGAGCACACCGCGCTCGAGTTCTTCGGCGCGACGACGAGCTACAAGGCGCTCGGCGAAGCCATCGACCGTGCCGCGGAGGGCCTGCGCTCCCTCGGAGTGAAGGCCGGCGAGCGCGTCGCCCTCGTGCTGCCCAACTGCCCGCAGCACCTCGTGGCGTTCTACGCCGCGCTGCGCCTGGGCGCGATCGTGGTCGAGCACAACCCGCTGTACACCCCGCGGGAGCTGCTGCACCAGTTCGAGGATCACGGCGCGAAGACCGCCATCGTCTGGGACAAGCTGGCCGCCACCGTCGCCGACTTCCCCGCCGAGATGGGCGTCGAGCGGATCATCGCCGTCGACGTGACCCGCGCCATGCCGCTGGCCATGCGGGCCAAGCTGCGCCTGCCAGTGGCCGCCGCGCGGGCAGGCCGCGAGAAGCTGACGCTCGGCCACCCGGCCCCCGGCGCTCTCAGCTGGGCCAGCGTGGTCCAGCACCCGCGCATCGCGGCCGAGCACCCGCGCCCGCTGCCCGACGACGTGGCCCTGCTGCAATACACCAGTGGCACCACCGGCACCCCGAAGGGTGCGGTGCTCAGCCACCGCAACCTGCTGGTCAACTCGATGCAGGGCCAGGCCTGGCTCCCCGGCCCGAAGCCGGGCGCCGAAGTGTTCTACGGCGTGCTGCCCATGTTCCACGCGTTCGGGCTGACGCTCTGCATCACCTCGGCGATGAGCATGGGGGCCCGCCTCGTGTTGTTCCCTGCCTTCGACCCCGAGCTCGTGCTGACCGCAGCGAAGAAGAACCCGCCGACGTTCCTGCCGGCCGTGCCGCCGGTCTACGACCGCATGTTGACGGCGGCGGACGCCGCGGGCGTGAGCCTCGGCAGCATCCGCTTCGCGATCTCCGGCGCCATGGCGCTCCCGCCCGCGCTCGTGGAACGCTGGGAGGCCGGCACGAAGAGCCTGCTGGTCGAGGGCTACGGCATGACGGAATCCTCGCCGATCATCTCGGTGAACCCGGTCGCCGCCAACCGCCGCGCCGGCACCGTCGGCCTGCCGCTGCCGAACATCGAGATCCGCGTCGTCGACCCGGAGCAGCCGGGCGTGCAGCGCGGCTTCGATGAGGCCGGCGAGCTGCTGGTGCGCGGCCCGCAGGTGTTCTCCGGTTACTGGAACCGGCCGAGCGACAGCGCAGAGGCGCTGTTGGCGGCCCGCGTCGTTGAAGACGAGTCGGCGGCCGCCGATGCCGGCCCGTGGTTGCGCACCGGCGACATCGTCACGGTGTCGGCCGACGGCTTCATCTCGATCGTGGATCGGGCCAAGGAGCTGATCGTCACCGGAGGTTTCAACGTTTCGCCCACCGAGGTGGAGGCGACGCTGCTGCAGCACCCGGACGTGCTCGACATCGCCGTCGTCGGAGCCACGGATGCCAGCGGCGCCGAGGTCGTGACGGCCGCGGTGGTGCTGGCGCCCGGCGTCGAGCTCAACCCGGACGCGCTGCGCACCTTCGCGAAGGGCACGCTCGCGCCGTACAAGGTGCCGCGCCGTTTCGTGCAGGTGGACGAGCTGCCTCGCTCGCTGATCGGCAAGGTGTTGCGCCGCCAGGTGCAGCAGCAGATCGCCGGGAAGTAACGAAGCTCCCCCCGCCGCGTCTCCCGTCGACGCCACGAGCCCGCCCTCGTAGCCAGAGGCGGGCTCCGCCGCTCGGCGGAGGCCGGAACCGAAACCAGCCGTGCGGCGGATGCCCGCCGGCATCCGCACCTCGTAGCCTGAGGGCATCGCTGCGAAAGGTGCCCCGTGTTAGAAGTGCAGGACGTCAACAAGAGCTACGGCGAGCGCGCCGTGCTGCAAGAGGTGAGCTTCACCGTCGGCCGCGGCCGGATGACGGGCTTCGTCGGCGGCAATGGCGCAGGCAAGACCACCACGATGCGCATCATCCTCGGGGTGCTCGCGGCGGATGCCGGCACGGTCAGCCTCGACGGCTCACCGCTGACCGCCGCCGACCGCCGCCACTTCGGCTACATGCCGGAGGAGCGCGGGCTCTACCCGAAGATGCGGGTGCACGAGCAGCTCGTCTACCTGGCGCGGCTGCACGGCTTCAAGCCGGCCGCCGCCCGCCGCAACGCGACCGCTCTGCTCGAGCAGCTCGGCCTCGGCGAGCGCGCCAACGACACCGTGGAGAGCCTCTCGCTCGGCAACCAGCAGCGGGCGCAGATCGCGGCGGCACTGGTGCACGAGCCCGAGGTGCTGGTGCTGGACGAGCCGTTCAGCGGGCTGGACCCGATGGCGGTGGATGTGGTGCTCGGCGTACTGCAGTCGCATGCGGCAGGCGGGGCCCCCGTGCTGTTCAGCTCGCACCAGCTCGATATCGTCGAACGACTCTGCGACGACCTGGTCATCATCGCCGACGGCCGGATCAGGGCCAACGACTCGACCGACTCACTGCGCAAGCAGCACGGCGGCAACCGCTACGAGATCCTGCTCGGCGGCGACCGCGGCACCGGCGACGCCGGCTGGCTGCGCGAGGTGCCCGGCGTCTCGATGATCGACTTCGACGGCGGCTACGCCCTGTTCGAGGCCGACGACGAGGCCCGCGCCGCGGTGCTCGCCCGCGCCGTCGCCAGCGGCCAGCTGGCCAGCTTCGGCCCGCACGCGCCCTCCCTTGCCCAGGTCTTCCGAGAGGTGATCCGCTGATGAGCACGACAGCAGCCCGGCGCGGCGAGCGCGCCACCCCGAGCATGATGAGCAGCGTCGGCCTCGTCGCCGGCCGCGAGATCACGGTGCGGATGCGCAGCAAGGCGTTCCTGATCTCGACGGGCATCCTCATGCTCGCCGTGCTGGCCTCGGTGGTTCTCGGCGGCCTGGCCAGCCAGAACCCCGCGCTGACCCAGGTCGCCGTGATCGGCACGACGACGGATGCCGCGAGCAGCGCGGTCGCCGCCTCCGACTCGCTCGAGGCCGTCCCCGCCGATTCGCTCGCCGACGCCGAGCAGATGTTGCGCGCCGGCGAGGTGAGCGCCATCGTCGTGCCGACAGAGGGTGCAACGGCATCCGCGAACCCGGTCACGGTGATCGGGCTGGACCAGGCCCCGAGCGACGTCGTCGGTGCTCTCAGCATCCTGCCGA
Organism: Microterricola viridarii; assembly: GCF_001542775.1. Classification (GTDB taxonomy): domain Bacteria; phylum Actinomycetota; class Actinomycetes; order Actinomycetales; family Microbacteriaceae; genus Microterricola; species Microterricola viridarii_A. The sequence goes on along the minus strand of NZ_CP014145.1, from coordinate 3,424,976 downwards.
CGATCGAACTGCTCGACGAGCCGGGGCAGAACCCGTTCCTGATCTACCTCGTGGCGATCGGTTTCGGGCTCGTCTTCTTCATGTCGGCGATGACCTTCGGCACCACGATCGCGCAGAGCGTCGTGGAAGAGAAGCAAACCCGCATCGTCGAGATCCTGATGTCGACGATCCCGGTGCGCGCGCTGTTGGCCGGCAAGGTGGTCGGCAACAGCGTGATGGCGTTCCTGCAGATCGTGGCGATCGCCGTGCTGGCGATCCTCGGCATGGTGGTCACCAGCCAGAAGGTGCTGCTGGGCACCCTGGGCAGCTCGGTGATCTGGTTCGTGGTGTTCTTCGCCATCGGTTTCGTGATGCTGGCGGCGCTCTACGCCGCGACGGCCTCGATGGTGTCGCGCTCCGAGGACGTCGGCTCGGTGACCTCCCCCGTGATGATCCTCGTCATGCTGCCGTACCTGCTGGTGATCCTGTTCAACAACAACCCAACGGTGCTCGCGGTGATGAGCTACGTGCCGTTCTCGGCGCCGGTCGGCATGCCGATGCGCATCTTCCTCGGCACGGCCGAATGGTGGGAACCGCTGCTCTCGCTCGCCATCCTGCTGCTGACCACGGTGCTCACGCTCGCACTCGGATCGCGCATCTACAGCAACTCGTTGCTGCGGCTGGGCGCCCGGGTCAAGCTGTCCGAGGCGCTGAAGCGCTGACGCCGCAGGGATCGTGCGCCGGGTGCACGAAAACTGCGCGGGGCTGGGTGCGAGGATAGAGCGGTGACTGACTCCCTGCATGACCTGAACTCGCGCGGCTTCGCCTCTGACAACTACTCGGGCGTGCACCCCGAGATCATGGCGGCCATCGCCGCGGCCAACGGCGGCCACCAGGTGGCCTACGGCGACGACGCCTACACGGCCCGGCTGCAGGAGGTGTTCGCCCAGCACTTCGGCGAGGGCGTCGAGGCGTTCCCCGTGTTCAACGGAACGGGCGCGAACGTCACCGGCATCCAGTCGATGCTGCCGCGCTGGGGCGCCGTGATCTGCACCAGCACCGCGCACATCCACAGCGACGAGGCCGGTGCCCCCGAGCGCATCGGCGGCATCAAGCTGCTCACCGTCGAGAGCCCCGACGGCAAGCTCACCCCCGAGCTGATCGACAAGGAGGCCTGGGGGTGGGGCGATGAGCACCGCGCCCAGCCGGCCGTCGTCTCGATCACGCAGACCACCGAGCTCGGCACCGCGTACACGGCCGCCGAGGTCGCCGCGATCGCCGAGCACACCCACTCGCTCGGCATGAAGCTGCACATGGATGGCGCCCGCATCAGCAACGCAGCGGCCGCGCTGGGACAGCCGTTCCGTGCCTTCACCCGCGATGCCGGGGTCGACGTGCTGAGCTTCGGCGGCACCAAGAATGGCCTCATGATGGGTGAGTCCATCGTCGTGCTGAACCCCGAGGCCTCCACCGGCCTCAAGTACCTGCGCAAGATGAACATGCAGCTGGCCTCGAAGATGCGCTTCGTCTCGGCCCAGTTCATCGCGCTGCTGGAGGGTGACCTGTACCTGCGCAACGCCAGCCACGCCAACGCGATGGCCGCCCGCCTGCGCGGCGCTCTCGAGGCCGGCATCGCCGATGGCTCGATCAGCGGCCTGAGCTTCTCGCAGCCGACGCAGTCCAACGCCGTCTTCGCCCAGTTGCCGGACGGCGCCGCCGACCGGCTGCGCGAGAGCTTCCGGTTCTACGACTGGGACGCCGCCAAGAACGAGGTGCGCTGGATGGCGGGCTTCGACACCACCGAGGCCGACATCGACACCTTCGTCGCCGCCATCGCGCGCGAGCTCGCCGCCCACTAGCCGTTCTGCGGATGCCGGCTGCGCCGGCATCCGCTCCCGGCTCAGTTGCGCGAGCACGGAATACTTCGGCGCGCACCGAGGTTCTATCCCCCATTGCCCCAGTGTTGTGGCCGTTTATCCGTCGTTTCACTGTGAGGATCTCCCATGACTCTGCTCGACCCTGCACCCCGCACCGCCCAGACCAGCGCGCCCGTTCTCGACGTTCTCGCCGAGCGTTGGAGCCCGCGCGCCTTCGACCCCGAAGCCGTTCTCGAGGCCGGCGCCCTCGCCGGAATCTTCGAGGCTGCCCGCTGGGCTCCGAGCGCCAGCAACACGCAGCCCTGGCGCTTCATCATCGCCCGCCGCGGCACCGACACCTTCAACACCATCGCCGCCACCCTGATGGGCTTCAACCAGATGTGGGCCGGCAGCGCCGCAGCCCTCGTCGTGAACGTCTGCGTCACCGTGGATGCCGAGGGCAACCCGATGCCGTGGGCACAGTACGACCTCGGCCAGGCCGTCGCGCACCTCAGCGTGCAGGCGCACTCCGAGGGTCTGCACGTGCACCAGATGGGCGGCTTCGACCGCGCCGCCATCAGCGAGGCCTTCAACCTCGAGGAGGGCTTCGTGCCCACCTCGATCATGACGATCGGCAAGCTCGGCGACGCCGCAGCCCTGCCCGAGGCCCTGCGTGAGCGCGAGCTCGCCCCGCGCGTGCGCCTCGACCTCGACGCGCTCGTTCTGCTGAACGACTAGTCATTGCTGCACCGAAGGGCCCCGCGTGAAAACGCGGGGCCCTTCGGCGTGTGAGCGCCGGTCATCTCGCGACGGGCATCCGCATTCGGTCGGGCACCTGAACGACGAGGCCCCTGCCCGTGGCGCGCTGCTGCTCGCACTGCTCGCGGACGAAACCGCCGCCTAGCCCGACTCGAGCCAGTGCGCGGGGCGCTCGAAGCCGGCAGGGATGCGGGTCGCCGCGTCGCCGCGAGCCGCGTTCAGCTGGGACTGCGCGAGGAACAGCGACGTGCTGAGGTCGGCACCCGCCAGCCGGGCGTCGCGGAGGTCGGCGCCGATCAGGTCGGCATCACGCAGGTCGGCGCCCCGCAGATCGGCCGCGATCAGGCAGGCGCCGCGCAGGTTCGCACCCGCCAGATCCGCCCCGCGCAGCTTCGCCCCGATCAGGTCCGCGCCGCGGTGCTCCGCGGTTGTCGCCCCCGGATGCCGGGCGCGCACCGCCGCGCTGACGGCGAGCAGCAGCGCGTTCACACCCGCCCGGTGCGCCTGCACGTCGACCGCCAGCAGCGGGCCCGGGAGCAGGCGCGTCACGGCATCGGTCTCGGCCGACGAGGCGCGGAGCGCGCCGAGCAGCTCGGCGGTCGCGGAGCCGGCCGCATCCGGAGCGGACATGCGCCCGATCGCGTCGCTCAGGTACCAGAGCAGTTCGTGCAGCTGGCGCATCACCGGGAGCAGGGCGAACATGTCGCGCTGGATCTCCGGTGCCTCGCGCCAGGAGGTGCCGCCGAAGCTTTGCTGCGAGATCTTCTGCCCGGCGCCGAAGCAGTCGTAGACGGTGCAGCCCTTCCACCCGTCGCGGCGGAGCGTTGCGTGGGCGCCGCAGCGGAAGTCGGCCTGCAGGTTCCGGCAGGGCTCCCCGACCGCCTTGCTGGTGGGGAAGTCGGACGACCGCTCGAACGCGAGCGCGACGCAGCAGAGCGCGAAGCAGCTGCCGCAGTCGGCACGCAGGCCGAGGCTGCCGCGCAGCGCGCCGGCACCGTTACCGCCGTCGTTGGTGGACATGCGGATCAGCCTACGACGGCGGATGCCGGCGGCCCCGCCGCACGCCCCGACCCGTCCTCGGGGTGAAGCGTGCGGCAGACGCTGCCATTGCTTACCTGGTCTAGCTGGTCGCGCGGCCGCGGCGCCTGCGCACGGTGGCGATCACGCTCACCGCGAGGCCGGCGAGCAACAGCGCCAGTGCTCCGAGCGCCAGAACGCCGCCCTCGAATCCGCTCAGCGAGAGGCCCGTTCCGGTGCCGCCCGCGCCGGGAGCCGGCTTGCCGCCCGGGGTGCCGTCGGTGCCGCCGCCGGGGTCCCGCCGTCGGTTCCGCCATCGGAGTCAATGACGATGTCGGTGCGCAGGATCAGCTTCGCGCCCGTCGGGGAGGTTCCGATCGCGACGATGGAGTGCTTGCCGCTGAATCCGCGCGGGATGGTGACGGTCGCCCGCGCAATCCCGTCGGCACCGGCATTCACCGTGGCCAGCGTCGTCGGCGTCGAGTAGATCACGAAGACGACGGGCGAGTCCGGCGCGAAGCCCGCGGCGACCAGGTCCAGGCTGGCGCCTGGGGCTGCGTTCGCGGGAACGCCCTCGAGGGAACCGCTCCCGGTGGGGACGGTCGCCGGAGGCGTCGCGACCTCGGCCGCGGTCAGGCGGATCGTCAGCGTCTGCGTCGCCGTCAGTCCGGCGCCGTTCGTCGCGGTGAGCGACACCGGGTAGTCGCCGGCCGCATCCGTTGTGCTGCCGCTGATCGTGGCCGTTCCGTCACCGACGTCTGCGAAGGTGAGGCCGGCCGGCAGAGCGCCGGAGAGGCTCAACGCAACGCTGTGCGGGTGGCCGGATGACGCGCGTACCGTGAAGCTGCCCGCGACGCCTCGGGTGAAAGCCGCAGAGGAATCGCTGCCGAAGCCCGGGCCCTCCTGCACGGTGAGGGTGAACGTCTGCGTGCTCGATCCGGCGGCGTTCCGCGCGGTCAACGTCACGGCATAGTCGCCGCCGCTGCCCGCCTTCGGTGTGCCGGTGAAGCCGGCCGTGCCGTCGCCGTTGTCGGCGAACGTCACGCCGGCGGGCAGAGTGCCCTTCACCGTGAGCGTTACGGCGCCCGAGTGGCCAGGGGAGCTCGTCACCGCGACCGCGGCGCCCGTGCCGACGGTGATCGTGGCGGCGGGCGGCGAGGTGATGGCCGGTTTCTCGGTGACGGTCAGCGTGAACGCCTGCGTGCCGGAGCCGATCGCATTGCTGGCGCCGAGGGTCAGCGCGTAGCTGCCGCCGGTGCCGGGTTCGGGCGTGCCCGTGAGGCTGGCCGTTCCGTCGCCGTTGTCGGTGAAGGTGACGCCTGCCGGCAGCGCGCCGGTCTGGGCCAGCACGACGGCTCCGGGGTGGCCGGGGCTGCTCGTCACCGCGACGGATGCGGGGGTCCCGACGGCGATCGTGGCGGCATCCGCCGAGGTGATCGCCGGGGCCTCCGTCACCGTCAGCGTGAATGCCTGCGTGCTGGCGCCCGCGGTGTTGCGGGCGGTCACCGTCAGCGCATAGTTGCCGCCGCTGCCGGACTTCGGCTTGCCGATGAAGTCGGCCGTGCCGTCACCATTGTCAGCGAAGGTCACGCCTGCGGGCAGCGTGCCGCTCACGCTGAGTGCAACCGCACCCGCATAACCTGGGCTGCTCGTCACCTGGGCGACGACGACGGTGCCGACGGCGACCGTGGCGGCATCCGGTGAGGTGATGGCTGGCTTCTCGTTGATCACGAGCGTGAGGGTCTGCGTCGCCGGGACACCGAACTGGTTGTCCGCCCCGATCGCGACCGTGTGCGCGCCGCCCGTGCCGGCCAGCGGTGTACCGGAGATCGTCGCCGTCCCGTTGCCGTTGGGCGTGAAGGAGAGACCGCCGGGCAGGGCGCCAGCGCTGAGCGCGGGTACCGGGATGCCGGATGCCGTCACGGTGAAGCTGCCGGCTACACCGACCTCGAAGTCTGCGGATGCCGGGCTCGTCAGCTGTGCGGGTGTGACCACCGTGAGCATCACAGCGTCACTGGTCGTGCTCGAACCGTCGGTGAAGACCACCCGGTAGAGCGCGCCACTCTGCATTTGCACGGCGGTCACGGGCAACGTCGCCACCCCGGCCAGCAGGGTTCCGCCGGGCACGTCCGTCCAACTGGTGCCGTCACCCGAGCGCTGCCACTGCGCAGTCAGCGTTCCCGTCGTCGGCAGTGCGGGGTTCGCGGTGGCGGTGAATGTCGCGGTGGCGCCGGCGACCGCTGTCTGCGGCTGCGGCTGGGCAGAGATCTGCGGCGGCTGTCGCACCGTCACTGCCACGACGTGTGGAGAAGCACTGGCATACGCGTTCTGGGCGAGAACCTCGACGAGGTAGACGCCGGGAACGACCGTCGCGTCAACGGAAAGCGCGTAGCTGTCGGCTGCCCCGTGGGTGAGGGCGAATCCCGGCTGCGGGAGGATTGTCGCCTGGCTCAGCGCCGGGAATCCGGGTGTCACCGTCACCGCGATGGATCCCCGCCGACGGCGATCTCTGCAGCAGTGGGAGCAGTGATGGCAGGCGGGGTCGTCACGGTGACTGGGATCGTGACCGTTGAGGTCGGGCCTGTGGCGGAGTTGCGCGCCGTGAAGCTCAGCAGATACTCGCCGGCGGCGGTGGGAGTGCCGTCGATGGTGAACGAGTCACCGTTCGCGCCGCTGGTGACGACGAGGCCGGCAGGCACGGTGCTCGAGGCGTCCAGCTCCAGCGAGGCCGAGGCCGGGTAGCCGCCGCTCGCCGCCACACCGGGTGAACCAGCCACGGCCACCCCGCGCGGCAAGACCAACGAGGAAGGGGCCGAGATGCTCGGCGCCTCCTCTACGGTGAGGGCCAGCAGGGTCGTCGCAGTGGTGCCGAAACCGTTGCTCGCCACGACAGAGAACAGGTAGAGACCGCCGGAGCCCGCCGGCGGCGTGCCGGTGATCGGCAACCGCCCGCCGGCGCTCGCACCGATGGTCAGCCAGCTGGGAGCGGGCAACGGAGCGAGCGGCATCACGCTGACCACGGCATCCGGGATACCGCTGGCGAAGACCTCGAACTGTTGCGCGCTGCCGTCAACACGCCAGCTCGTGGCGTTCGCGCTCCCGATCGCCGGGCCCGTGCCCACCGTGAGCAGCGCTCCCGCGCTCACCACGACAGGGTTGACGAAATACCGGTAGCGCGCCCCGTTGTCTGCCTGCGTCGTCGAAACGGTCAGCGTTCGGCTGGTCTCGCCGAGGTCGATCCAGTTGAGGCCGTCACGCGACAGCTGCCAATGGCCGCTCGGTGCCGGGTACCCTCCGAGACCAACCGTGAAGGTGGCCTGCGTGCCGGCGAGAACGCTGGCATCCGCGGGCGGCGTGATGACGTACGGCGCCTCGTTGACGGTGAGGGTGACGGTTTGCGTCGCGGCGAGCCCGGCACTGTTCACGGCGGTCAGCACCAGCGGGTAGATGCGGCCGGCGCCCGCCTTCGGCGTGCCGACCAGTCCGGTGACGCTTCCGGCCGTGACCTGCGTGCTGACGCCGGCGGGCAGATCCCCGCTGAGCGAGAGCACCGTGTCGGCCGGGTAGCCGTTCGCCGTGCTGAAGCGCGCGTTCATCGCGCTGCCGACGGTCGCCGACTGCGTGGCGGAGCTCGTGATCGAGGGGGCCTCGTTCACCGTCAGGGTGAAGCTCTGGACGACATTCGGATCGCGCCCGTTGTTGCGCGCGAGGGTGAGGTCGTACCGCCCGCCGGTGCCCGCGGCCGGGGTGCCGCTGAGCAGAGCGTCGGTCGCCCCGGCCGCGCCGCCGGTCAGCGTCACACCGGCGGGGAGCGGGTCGCCGCCCCGCACGAGCGCGCTCAGCGGGAACCCGCTTGTCGAGACCGTGTGCGAGCCGGGGGTTCCGACCTCAAAGGTCGTAGCAGCGGGAGAGTTGAAGAGCACCGGCTCGCGCACGTTCACGATGTACGGCGCCGTGTGCGGGCTCCCCGGGCTCACGGCGTTCTCGGCCTTCAGCTCGGTGGTGAGCACGACGGCGGCCGTTGGCGTCCCGCTGATCGTCGCTGTGCCGTTGCCGTTGTCGCGCAGCGTCAGACCGGGCGGCAGCGGGGCGCCGGAGACCGTGATGGCCGCGGCGGGATAGCCGTCGCTGCTGACCGTCACGTTGACGGGCCTGTTGACCGTGGCCTCCAGCGCCGTCAGCGCGGGGAACGTGGGCGCCTTGGCCATGCCGAACACTGCGGTGGTCGCGGCGCCGTCGAGACTGGCTGTCACGGATGCCGGACCGCGCAGCGCGTGGGCGTCGAATCCGACCGTGGCCACGCCGGCGACGAGCGGGGTGCCCGGCGCAGAGAGGGTGGCTCCGACGGGGCGAACCTGATCCCAGGCGACGCTCGCACCGGTGAAGACGCGCAGCTCGGCCGCGGAGACGGACTTCCCCTCCGAGTTGGTCAACACCGACGCGGTGAGCGTCGTCGTCGAGCTGCCCAACGCGATCAGCGAGGGATTCGCGCTCACCGACAGCGCGAGCGAAGGCTCGACGGTGACGCCAGCCGAAGCCGTGGCACAGGCGCTGCCCGCGGCGGGGAGCCGGTTGCAGCCCCACCAGTTGTTGGCGGCGGCGACGGTGGCGGCGAACGCCGCCGGGGCGCTGCCGGGTATCGCTGTGCTGTTAACGACGCTGTACCCGTTTGGCCCGGTGTTTCCGGTGAAGCTGTTGTAGGTGGCCACGGTCGCGCCGCCTGCGACGTGAATCGCAATGCCGGCGCCGGTCGCGTACCCGCTGATCCTGTTGTTGGAGAACGTGTTGCGCAGCACGCTCAGCCCACCACTGTTCTGCAGGATCGCGGCACCGCGGGCGGGGTGGACGTCAGTCGCCGACAGAGAGTTCCCGATGAAGTCGCTGTCGGTGATCGATGCGGTGAAGCCCGCGGCAGCGGCACCGGCGGTGAACTCGATGGCGCCGCCGCCGATCGCTGCAGGGTTCCCCGAGGTCAGCGAGTTGCCGCTGAACACGCTGTCGCGCACGGTGAAGCTCTCGCCGGCGACCCCGGTCGCCTGGTAGGCGACGCCGCCGCCGCTGCTGGATCCGGAATTGTTGTCGCTGATCGTGGAGTCGGAGATGCTGAGTGCGCCGCCGACGAATTGGATGCCGCCGCCCGGCAAATTGGTTGCGCTCCCCGTTGAGTTGGCCTTGTTGCCGGTGATCGCACTATTCGTGATGGTGAGGATGCCGGCCGGCCCACCAGCGGCGGAGCCGCCGAGGATTCCGCCGCCGCCGAATTCGTTGCCAACGCCGCCGGTGATCGTGAGGCCGTCCAGGGTGGTCGAGATGCCGCCGACGAGGCCGGGGTCGAGCACCAGCACCGAGGTCTTGCCGTCGCCGCGGATGATCGCGCCGCGGTCAGCCGGGCCCTTCAGCGTGATTCTCGAGCCAGTGACGGTGCCGAGCTTGAGCGAACCGTTCCCGGCATCCAGCGTGTACTCGCCCGCCTGCAGGGTGATCGTCGTGACATCGTTGCCCCGGTTGTTTGCGGCACAGACTGCGTCGCGCAGCGTGACCGGCGAAGCCGGGGTCTTCACGGTCGATCCGGGGGCGCAGGATGCCGGCAGCCCGGCGTCCGAGGTGCTCGTCACCGTCCACGCCTCTGCCGCAGCCGCCGCCGGCGCCGCGACCCCCACCACTGCCCCGCCGAGAGCAAGTGCGACGATGGTCGCAATCGCGACCGCGCGCCGGGGGGTTGATCGAGCGAGGGGGCCGGCGGTGCGGGGCGGAAGCATGTGTATGTGAGGGCTTTCTGCGTTCGGGGCCGGAAGAGCGGAATGGCGACGCGGGGGCAGCCGAGCGATTCCTTGGCGACAAAAATATTGGACGCCGTCCAGCAGCGTAAAGCGTAGTTGCTGCACGGCCCAGCGTTAAGGCCCCGAACTGGGGGAATTCTCGACCACGTGTGCACGGCCGCTGGCGACAAGAATGGACGACGTCCATCTTCCGATCAAGGAGCTCCATGCTTGAGGTTTCTCGCCGAGCCGTCTTGGCGGTCGGCGCCGGAGCGGTCGGGGCCGTTGCCGTCGGCGCCTTCGCCACGCCGGCCGTCGCCGGTGGCATCGCTCAGCTTGCCCCGGCGATTCCCGCCTTCACCCCCGCGCCGAGTGCCGGCCTCCCCGTGCGCTCGCACTTCGCCGGCCACGAGGGCGAGACCTTCGTCGCGACCTTCGCCGAAACGCCGTTCGCCGTCACGCTGACCGCCATCGACGACGTGCCACCCGCCATCGGCACCGGCGACGAGAACCGCTTCAACCTGATCTTCACGGTGCCCGGCCTGCCCGAGGTGCCGAGCGGCATCGCCGAGATCACCCACCCCGAGGTTCCCGCAGCCACCCTCTTCGCCTCCCCCGCCGGCGACAGCACGAAGCGCCAACTGCAGGCCCTCGTCAACCGCGACGCATGACGGTGAACCTCCGCCCGGAACAGGGCAGCGATGCCCCGCTCCTGCGGCAGCTCTTCGCCGAGTCTCGCCAGGCGGAGCTCAACGCGCTGCCCGACGCCCAAAGCCGCGAGTTATTCCTGTCGATGCAGTTCGAGGCCCAACGGCGCCATCTCGAGGGTATGCACCCGCACGCCGAGAGGTGGATCATCGAGCCCGACATCGGCCGCATGGTTCTTGCAGAGACTGCCGATGGACTGCACATCGTCGACCTCGCCGTTGTCAGCACTGAGCAGGGACGCGGCCACGGCAGCTCCATGCTGAGAGCGCTGATCGACCGGGCGGATGCCGCGGCGCTGCCCATCACGCTCAACGTGCAGCACGCCAACCACCGGGCGCGCGCACTCTACGAGCGTCACGGCTTCGCCGTCGACTCCCAACCGCCGGCGACAGCGACGGCCAGCCACCTGGCCCTCCGCTGGGATCCCCGAAAGAAAGCACACAGCGCATGAGCGGGCACACCCCCGGGCTCCCCAGCCACGCCGAGCTCCTCGCCGTCGTCGGTGACGACTTCGCCGCATCGGACAGCGCAGGGCAGCCGCTCGCGCTGACCTTGACCGAGTGCAGCGATCTGCGCAGCGGCGGCGGGTACACGTCGTTCTCGCTCACGCTGCGCAGCGCAGACCCACGCGAGCAGGGCATCTTCGCCCTCAGCCACGCCACGCTCGGCGACGTCGAGATCTTCCTCGTGCCGTCAGGCGCCGACGCATCCGGCACCGAGTACACCGCGAGCTTCACCAGTCTGGAGGCCTGAGAATGGCGCTACCCTATGTCGGCGAGATTCGGATGTTCGGCGGCAACTTCGCCCCGGCCGGCTGGATGTTCTGCGACGGGGAGTCGCTGCCGATCTCCGAGTACGAAACCCTGTTCAACCTGATCGGGACGACGTACGGCGGCGACGGCCAGTCAACCTTCGCACTGCCCGACCTGCGCGGCCGCGCGCCGCTACACCGGGGGCCCGGCCACGCACTGGCCCAGACAGGCGGTGTGGAGGAGGTGACGCTGAGCCAGACTCAGATTCCCACGCACAACCACCAGATCATCGCCGCGGACGTCACCGGCACGAGCAGCAGCGCGCAGGGCAACGTGTGGGCGAGCGGGACAGACTCGCCCTACGCCGTGCTCGACCCCCAGTCGCCAGACCTCGTCCAGCTCGCCCCTCAATCACTGGGCCCGAGCGGCGGGTCGCAGCCGCATTCGAACATGCCGCCTTATCTGGCCGTGAGCTTCATCATCTCCCTGTTCGGCGTCTTCCCCTCGCAGACATGACGCGCCCACAGCTCCCCTCCGCCAGAAAGGCCCTCCATGGCTGAGCCATTCCTCTCCGAGATCCGCCTGTTCAGCTTCGGCTTCCCGCCGAAGGGCTGGGCGTTCTGCGACGGCCAGCTCATGCCGATCAACCAGAACCAGGGGCTGTTCTCACTGCTCGGCACCACCTACGGCGGCAACGGCCAAACCACCTTCGGGCTCCCGGACATGCGGGGGCGCTCCCCGCTGCACGTGGGTGGCGGGCACACCCTCGGCGAGCGTGGCGGCGAGCAGGCGCACACGCTGACGTCGGCGGAGATGCCCGCACATCGGCACGCTGTGAACGTCGCGACGTTGCCCGGCCAGCTGAGCCCGGCCGCCGGGATCCCGGCGGCCCCGGGGAAACCGGTCTTCGCCGCGCCCTCGAGCCTGCAGTCCATGGCGCCGTCGATGGTCGCGAACACCGGGGGCTCGCAGGCGCACCAGAATGTGTCGCCGTACCTCACCCTGAACTTCTGCATTGCGTTGGCCGGCATCTTCCCGAGCCAGAACTAGCACCAGCCGCTCGCCCCACCTGCCCGCTCGATCTAAGGAGCACCCATGAGCGATCCATTCGTCGCCGAGATCCGCATGTTCCCCTTCAACTTCGCCCCCAAGGGGTGGGCCTGGTGCGACGGCCAGCTGCTGCCGCTCTCGCAGAACACCGCCCTGTTCTCCCTGCTCGGCACCACCTACGGCGGCGACGGCAAAAGCACCTTCGCGCTGCCAGACCTCAACGGGCGCTCCCCGCTGCACCACGGCCAGGGGCCTGGGCTCAGCCTCTATGACCTCGGGCAGAGCGGCGGCGAGAGCGCAATCACGCTGCTCGAGAGCGAGATTCCCTCGCACAGCCACGGCCTGCAAGCGCGCAACGCACCCGGCACCTCGACGTCGGCCCAGGACAACGTGCCCGCCATCCCCCGCTCCGGCCGTGCGCAGCAACGCGGCTTCGCCCCGGCGTCGGCCCCTGCCAGCAATCTGAACCTCGCCGCCGTCGCCCCCGCCGGGGGCAACCAACCACACAACAATTTGCCGCCGTATCTGACGCTCTACTTCGCCATCGCACTGCAAGGCGTCTTCCCCCCGCGCCAGTAGGGGCGGAACGCTACGGCCGCAGCAGCACCTTGATCGCCCGCCGCTCGTCCATGGCGGCGTACGCCTCGGCGACGTCGGCGAGCGGCAGCTCCAGGTCGAACACGCGGCCGGGCTCGATCACGCCGGCCAGCACCTCGGGCAGCAGCTCCTCGATGTAATTGCGCACCGGGGCAACGCCGCCGTTGACGCCGACGTTGCGGTTGAACAGGGGGCGCACCGGCAGCTCAGGGCCGCCGTTCGGCACGCCGACGTAGCCGACCATGCCGCCGGGGCGTGCCGAGCGGATCGCCTGATCCATCGATTCCTTGGTGCCGACGCACTCCAGCACGTAGTCGGCGCCGATACCACCCGTGAGTTCCTGAATGCGGGTGACACCCTCGTCGCCGCGCTCCTCAACGATGTCGGTCGCGCCGAACTCCCTGGCCAGCGCCTGGCGCTGCGGATGCCGCGACATCGCGATCACACGGGCGGCGCCGAGCCGGGCCGCGGCGATCACAGCGCACAGGCCGACCGCGCCGTCGCCGACGACGACGACGGTGCTGCCCGGGGTGACGCCGGCCGAGACGGCGGCGTGATGCCCGGTGCCCATCACGTCGGCGAGGGTCAACAGGCTCGGCACGAGCGCGGCATCCGGCATCGACGGCGTCGCCACCAGCGTGCCGTTGGCGTGCGGAACACGCACGCGCTCGCCCTGGGCGCCGTCGGCGAAGGCACCGAACTCGTCGGTGCCGCCCCACCAACCGCCGTGCAGGCAGGAGGTACTGACGCCGTTTCGGCAGTTGATGCACGTGAAGTCGCAGTCGTAGAACGGGGCGATGACGAAGTCGCCCACCTTCACCGCGGTGACGTCGGGGCCGACCTCTTCGACGATGCCGACGAACTCGTGGCCGATGCGCTTGGGCTCGGGGGTCGGCGTGATGCCGCGGTAGCCCCAGAGGTCGGAGCCACAGACGCACGCCGCGACCACCCTCACGATGGCGTCGCCGCCGGTGGAGAGCACCGGGTCGGGCACCTCTTCGATTCGGATGTCTCGTTCACCGTGGATCACCGTTGCGCGCATGGGTTGAGCCTACGCCTGCCGCGTCGGCTGAAGCTGCCCCCGTCGGTCGACTAGCGAGGAACGAGCGTATCGTGACCCCGCACGCGGAGCGGTTTCCGGCCGGAAACCAGGTCTCGATACGGCCCTGGTGGGCCTACTCGACCAACGGGAGGGCAGCCGCGACGCGGGCCAGCGCCCGGCTGTTGGCTTCGGTCGCTGGCGCTCCCTCGAGCCAACGGGGAGCGGGCTCAGCCGGCGGTGCCGGGGGCGTCGATGATGCGCTCGAACTCCAGCTTTGTCGTGGCGATGTGCGCCCGCATGGCCTCGGATGCCGCCTCTGGATCGCGCGCACGGATCGCCTCAAGGATCCGCTGGTGCGCCAGGTAGCTCGATTCCTTGATGAACTCGAACGGCATCAGGTCGACCGAGTCGAAGACGCGCACGCGGGCGTCGTCGATGGCGTGGGCGAGCATCGGGTTGCCGGCGGCCTCCGCGATAGTCAGGTGGAACGCGCTGTCGGCCAGCCGTGACTCGGCCTTCGTGACGGCCGCGGCGAGCTCCTCCTGTGCGGCCTCGAGCCGTTCGACGACCGCGTCGCTCCGCCGCTCCGCCGCCATCCGCGCTGCCGCACCCTCGACGACTCCGCGGAACTCGGTGAACCCGATGATGTCGCCGCCGCGCGCCACGAGTTCCGTGCGCAGCGACGCGGCATCCGGTTCGGCCTGTTGCACCACCGGCCCGCCCGCTGCACCGCGCAGGATGCGCAGCTGGCCGCCGGCCTCCAGCACCTTGAGCGCCTGGCGCAGCGTCTCACGTGCCACCCCGAGCTGCGCTGCGAGTTTGCGCTCGGCCGGAAGCCTGTCGCCCGGCCGCAGTCGGCCGAGGGCGATCTCGCGCCGCAGGAAGTCGACGACGTCGTGGTAGCCCGGGCGATCGCGGAGGCCAGCGGGGTCGATCTCGACGGGCGGGTTCACAGGCTCCCCCACTGGCCCTCCTTCGAACTCACGGTCAGAGTGGCATCCCCGGTCGATCGGTGCCGACGATCTGGGTGCCAGAGAAGAAGTCAAGCACATCGGCATCGCCATGGCCGCCCAGACCGCTCAGCCCGAAGAAGCTCTGCTTCGACTCGGCTGCCATATCGAGCACCGAGCTGCCGTTGACCTTCACCTCGCCGGCGACGAGGCCGGAACCCAGCCGCAGCGCTGCCTGCTCATCGCAACCGAAGACGTAGCCGGCGAGCCCGACGTGCCCGGCGTTCGCGAGGCTCAGGGCGTGCTCGTCGCTGTCGGAGGGCTGCACGGTCAGCAACGGTCCGAAGATCTCCAGCTCAACGTCGATCTCCTCGGCGACGGCAATGCTCGGCTGGAAGAACCAGCCATCCTCCGGCACCACGCCTTCCCGGTAGATGACGGCGCCCTGCGCCTCGAGCGCGGCCCGCTGAGCCTCAAGCTCGGTCTGTCGTTCGCGGAACGCGACCGGCCCCAGCTCGGTGCCCTCGTCCAGGCTCGAACCGATGCGCAGGGCGGCGAGCTCGCCGCACAGCGCCTCGACGAGCTCCGGCAGCAGGGAGCGGTCGACGATCACCCGGCGGGGCGCCTCGCACCACTGCCCAGACAGCTTCATGGCGCCCGCCGCGATGACCCTCGCCGCCTCCACGACGTTGGCATCCGCCCGCACGATGGCCGGATTGTTCGAGCCGAGCTCCAGGCGCAGACGGGTGAGGTTGGCACCGGCGGATGCCGCGATCGCCCGACCCGTTGGTGTGGAGCCCGTCATCGAGATCGCCCGGATGCGCGGGTCGGCGACGAGCGCGGCGCCAATGTCGCCACCGCCGAGCACCAGGTTGACGACGCCGCTCGGGATGCCGGCTTCGACCGCGGCCCGCGCGATCAGCACCGTGCTCCACGGTGAGGCCGGCGACGGCTTCATCACCACGGATGCCCCGGCCGCGAGGGCGTAGCCGAGCTTCTTGACGGCCATCGCCGACGGAGCGTTCCACGGCATGATCAGGGCGGTGGCACCCCATGGCACCCGGTGCAGCTGCACATCGCGACCGTCTGCCGCCAGCGCCCGGCTGTCACCGAGCGCCAGCGCGCGCTCGACGACGTCGCGCACGGTGTCACCGGCGCTGCCGGCGAAGAGCCGCGTGACCGAGATCGGCACGCCGCTGTTCACCGCGTCCAGAACCGCGATCTGCTCGCCCAGCTCGTCGAGCCGCGCAGCGAAGGCCCGCAGTAACGGCGCCCGGCCGGCGATGCCCATCCCGCGCCACTCGGCAGACTCATGCGCCGCATGAGCGGAGGCAATGGCGCGCTCGAGCTGCTCGAGCGATGAGCTGCGGTTCTCCGCCAGCGGCTGCCCGCTGTTCGGGTCGAACAGATCGTCCGCCCGGTGTGCGCTCGCCTCGAACCGCCCGGCGATGAGGGTGATCAGCTCGGGGAACGAGCGCGGCATGGGTACCTCGTCCCGGACCGCTTCCAGCGTGCCGGGTGCTGTCTCTGTCTCGCTCATCCGCTCAGACCCGATCGAAGTAGCGGTTGAGGTCCCAGTCGCTGACCGCGGCCATGAAGGTCTTCCACTCGTTCTCGAGCAGCACCCGGTGGTGGTCGACGATGTCGTCGCCGAACAGCGCGCGCGGGAATGGGGCGGCCACGAAGGCCTTCGAGGCCTGCAGCAGATCGGCCGGCATCTCCTCGTCGGCCGGCAGCAGGTATGCGTTGCCGCGGATCGGCTCCGGCGCGACAGCGGCGCGGTCGATGCCGTCCCTGGCCGAGGCGAGCAGTGCCACCAAGGTGAGGTACGGGTTCGTGTCGGCGCCGGGCAGGCGGAACTCGAAGCGGAGGTGCTCGGGCTTGTGCCCGACAACGCGCACCGTCGTGGTGCGGTTGTCGAAGCCCCACGTGCGGCCGTTGCCCGCCACATCACCGGAGTTGTTGCGCCGGTAGGAGTTGATCGTCGGCGAGTACCAGGCCATGAAGGCCGGGGCGTGCTCGAGCACGCCGCCGATGGCGCTCAGCATCATCTCGCTCATGTTCTCATCGGCGGTGTCGTTCCAGAACAGGCGCTCGCCCGCGGCATCCTGCACCGAGAAGTGCACGTGGCAGGAGGAGCCGGGCTGGCCGTTCAGCGGCCGGGCCATGAACGTCGCCGTCATGCCCGCCCGGGCGGCGGAGTCGCGCACGGCCAGCTTGTACAGCGCGTGCCGGTCGGCCATCTCGAGCGGCTCACCGTAGCGGAAGGTCATCTCCCACTGCCCGCTGCCCCACTCGGACTGGGCGGCTTCCATCTGCACGCCGCTGGCCAGGAGGTCGTCACGGAGCTTCTGGAAGAACGGTTCGTAGAGGTTGCCCTCATGGATCATGAAGTCGCTCGGGATGAGCGTGGTGGGGTCGAGGTCGCGGAAGCCGTTCTTGCGCAGTTGACGCTGCTCGTTGCGGAACAGGTAGAACTCGAGCTCGGTGCCGGCCTTCGGCTGCAAGCCGCGCTCGGCGTAGCGGGCCAGCTCCTGCTTGAGCATCACGCGCGGCGAGATGGCCAGCGGTTCGCCGGTGCGCACGTCGACGGGGTCGGCGAAGCAGATGGCCACGTTCTCGAGCCAGGCGGCACGGCGAAGCGTGCCGAGGTCCACCCGCAGCGTGGCATCCGGAACCCCGTTGTGCATGCTGCACAGCTTGAACAGTCCGGCGTCGATGAGTTCGAGCCCCTGCTCGAGGTCCCAGGCCCAGACGCAGGTGCAGACGTCGACGCCGTTCTCGATGACCCGGTCGAAGCCGTCGACGGGGATCCTGCGGCCGATCAGGCGGCCTTGCAGGTCGGGCGATGCGACGATGACGGTGCGGATGCCGAGCGCCTCCAGCTCGGCCGGGTCCAGCACGTAGTCCTTCATCGGGTCAACCATCCGCCGTCGACGGGCAGCTGGATGCCGTCGATCCAGCTGGCCTCGTCCGAGAGCAGCCAGGACACCGCCGACGCGATGTCGGCCGGCTGGCCGACGCGCGGCACGAGCAGACGCTGCCCGAGGAACTCCATCGCCTCCGGGCTGGTGACGCCCTCCAGGTCAAAGAAGTTGGTCGCGATCGGGCCGGGGGCGACGCAGTTGACGCGGATGCCCTTCGGCGCGAGCTCGACGGCGAGAGCCTTGGTCAGCATGGGCACGCCGCCCTTGCTGGCGTTGTAGTGCGGCTGCGCGGTGGTGCCGCTGGTGACCACGACGAGGGCCTCGACGGTCGAGAGGTTGACGATGGCTCCGCCGCCCGACTCGCCGATCAGCGGGGCGACCTCCTGGGCGACGAGGAACTGGCCCTTGAGGTTGATGTCGAGCACGAAGTCCCAGGCATCCTCGGTGAGCGTTTCGAAGGAGTGGTTGGTGACGACGCCGGCGTTGTTGACGAGCAGGTGCAGGCTGCCCCATGCGGCGCGCACGGCGTCGACGGCGGCTCGGATCTGCTCGCGCTCGCGCACGTCGACGCGAGCGGCCAGGGCCACGCCGCCCTCTGCCTCGATCAGCGACACCGTCTCCAGGGCGGCCTCAAGGTTGACGTCGGTGATCATCATGCGGGCGCCCTCGCGCGCCAGACGCAGCGCGGTCTCGCGGCCGATGCCGGATCCTCCGCCCGTGATGAAGCCGTTCTTGTTCTGGTGGCGGGGAGTCATGCTGCTGCTTTCTGTCGTGTGTTCTGTGCGTTTTGTGCGGCCTGGACGAGCCAGTCGAAGAGGGGGTCGCCGCCGAAGACCTCCGGATGCCACTGCACACCGAGCACGGCTGCGCTCTCGTGCTCGATGGCCTCGATCACCCCGTCGGGGGCGCGGCCGGTCACCTGGAGTCCGGGGGCGAGCCGACCGACGGCCTGGTGGTGGTAGGAGTTGACCATGACGGTGTCACCGTAGAGCTCGGCCGCGGTGCTGCCGGCCTCGAGCGCGACGGGGTGCACGCGCTGTGCCCGGGGGTACGCGTACGAGGCGTGCGACTCGCCCTCGCCGATGACGAGGTGCTGCACGAGGCTGCCGCCGAGGGCGACGTTGATGAGCTGCTGGCCGCGGCAGATGCCGAGGACCGGGATGCCCCGGGCGATCCCCGCCTCGATGAGCGCGATCTCGAAGGCGTCACGCTGCGGGTCGATCCAGCCCGTGTGCGGGCCGGGCGCCTCGCCGTAGCGCCGCGGGTCGACGTCCTCGCCGCCCGAGAGCACGACGGCGTCCAAGTAGTCGACGAGCTCGCTCGCGTCGGCGTCCATGGGCAGGTTGACCGGCATGCCGCCGGCCCGGATCACCGACGTCGTGTACTCGCTCATGTAGATGTCGAGCGGGGCGTCGTGGAAGCCGCGCGGGGCGCCGACCGACTCGGCGCGACCGCGGCGGCCGCTGAAGCCGATCAGCGGCTTGGACAGGGGGGCAGACATGTGGTTCCTTCGTGCTGGGGCGGTGCTGGATGAGAGGCGGGCGGGGTGCCTGGCGGGTCGGTCAATCCTCGCCGAAGCGCTCGACGACCTGGGCGTAGGCTTCCGGATGCTTGGCCCGGAGCACCAGCGCCTGCACGAGGCCGATGATCGGAGCGATGACGACGACCGCGATCAGGACGATGCTGAGCACGCCCCAGCTCGGGTTTCCGTCGGCGTCGACGTCGCCGACCAGCAGCGGGAAGTTCGCGGCGATGAGGCCGGCCGAGACGGCCAGGCCGAGGAAGCCGAGGCCGGGGGCGATGACCGTGTGCCACGGGCTCGTCAGGGCGCGGGTGCGGCGGAAGTACGCGATCACCGAGAGGCAGGTGAGCGCCATCAGCAGCACGATCGCGAGGGTGCCGATGCCGGCGAACCAGGAGAAGATGTGCTCGGCCGAGAAGCCGATGAGCACGAGGATGACGACGAAGGTCGCGGCGGTGGCCACCTGCACGACGGCGGCGCGGTGCGGGGAGCGGTGCCGGGGGTGCACGGTGCCGAGGCTGTCGGGCATCACCCGGGCGTTGGCCATGCCGTGGTGGTAGCGGGTGAGCACGTTGTGCAGCGACAGCACGGCGGCGAACATGCTGCCCATGAACAGGACGGCGATGATGATGCCGCCGATCGGGCCGAGGTACTGGTCGGTGAGGCGGGAGAGCAGCGTGGCCGGGTCGGCGGCGGCCTCGTCGATGACGGCGGACTCGCCGAAGCCGATGATGACGACCCAGCCGGCGAAGGCGTAGAAGACGCCGATGATGATGGCCGAGGCGTAGGTGGCGCGCGGGATTGTGCGCTCCGGGTCACGCACCTCGTTGCGGTAGACGACGGTGGACTCGAAGCCGATGAAGCTGGCGATGGCGAACATCAGGCCGAGCGCGGGCGAGCCGGAGAAGATGTTCTCGAGCGAGAACGGGCTGAGCGAGAGGCCCTCCGGACCGCCCGTCGCCATGATGACGATGCCGAGCAGCAGCACGATTCCCATCTCGGCCCCCAGCACGATGACGAGCACCTTGGAGCTGAGCTCGATGTGGCGGTAGCCGAGCACGCCGACGACGGCAATCGAGGCCAGCGTGAACACCCACCAGGCGATCTCCGGGCCACCGAGCAGCGCGATGCTGGAGCTGAGCGTGCCGCCCAGGTAGCTGAAGACGGCCACCTGCACGGTGGTGTAGCAGGCGAGGGCCAGCCACGCGGTCGCCACACCGGGGGTGCGGCCGAGGCCGTGGCTGACGAAGGTGAAGAAGGATCCGGCGTTCGGGATGAAGCGACTCATCGAGGTGAGCCCGACGGCGAAGAGCAACAGGATGACCGTCGCCACCAGGAACATGACGGGGAAGCCCAGCCCGTTGCCGACGAGGAGGCCGATCGGGAGCAGCCCCCCGACGACGGTGAGCGGTGCCGCCGCGGCGATCACCATGAAGGTGACGGCAACGGTGCCCAGGTTGCCGCTCAGGCGGCGGTCGTCGGCCGCGACGACGGTGTCTGCGGAATGCGTCATTGAATCCTCCGGGATGGGCGGCGAGCCGCGAGAGTCATTGGTCTATGTTCTAGCCCATTAACTTCACCCAGCGCAAGTGTCCGTTGGCTCGAGGGAGCGCCAGCGACCGAAGCCTGCACCGGGGCGGGGGTTTCGACAGGCTCAACCAGCGAAAACGCAACAGGCCCAATCAGCGGGAACCCCCGCTGATTGAGCCTGTCGAAATCCGGGCCGGTGCTACTCGACGCCCACCGTGAGCCCGTTGCCGTCTGCGGCCAGGTCGACCCGCACGAGATCGCCGTCGCGCACCGAGCCACCCAGCAGCGCATTCGCGAGCTTGTCGTCGATCTCGTGCTGCATCAGGCGGCGCAGCGGCCGGGCCCCGTACATCGGGTCGTAGCCGCGCTCGGCCAGCCAGCGCCGGGCATCCGGGGTCACCGCCAGGGTGAGCCGACGGCTGCTCAGCCGTTTCGACAGACGCTCGATGTAGAGCTCCACGATCTCGCCGAGCTCGTCCTGGGTCAGCGCCGAGAACACGACGATGTCGTCGAGCCGGTTCACGAACTCGGGCTTGAAGGCCTGGCGCACCATCGCCTGCACCGCTGTCTCCTTCTCGGCCCAGGTCAGCGACTGGTCGACGAGGTACTGCGAGCCGAGGTTCGACGTGAGCACCAGGATGACGTTGCGGAAGTCGACCGTGCGGCCCTGGCCGTCGGTCAACCGGCCGTCGTCGAGCACCTGCAGCAGCACGTCGAACACCTCGGGGTGGGCCTTCTCGACCTCGTCCAGCAGAATCACCGAGTACGGCCGCCGGCGCACGGCCTCGGTCAGCTGGCCACCCTGCTCATAGCCGACGTAGCCGGGAGGGGCACCGACGAGCCGCGAGACGCTGTGCTTCTCGCCGTACTCCGACATGTCGATGCGGATCATCGCCTTCTCGTCGTCGAACAGGAACTCGGCGAGCGCCTTGGCGAGCTCGGTCTTGCCGACACCGGTCGGCCCGAGGAACAGGAAGGAGCCGGTCGGGCGGTCCGGATCGGAGATTCCGGCGCGGGTGCGGCGCACGGCATCCGACACCGCGGCGACGGCCTTCTTCTGCCCGATCAGGCGCTTGCCGAGCTCGTTCTCGAGGTGCAGCAGCTTCTCGGTCTCGCCCTGCAGCAGCCGGCCCACGGGGATTCCGGTCCAGGCGGCGATGACGGCGGCGATGTCCTCCTCCGTCACCTGCTCGTTGACCATGCGGTCCTCGATCGGGTCGTTCTCGGCCTGCTCGGCCTCGGCCAGCTGCTCTTGCAGCTGCTTGATCGTCGTGTACTCGAGCTTAGACGCCTCGGCGTAGTTCGCTTCGCGCATGGCGCGATCGCGGGCGCGAGTCGCCTCGTCGAGCTTCTTCTTCAGGTCGCCGACGGCGTTGAGCGAGCGCTTCTCGCGGGCCCAGCGTGTCTCGAGCACCTTCAGCTCGGACTCCTTCTCCATCAGCTCCTCGCGCAGCTTCTCGAGTCGCTCCTTCGAGGCGTCGTCCTTCTCCTTCTTGAGCGCGAGCTCTTCGATTTTCATCCGCGCGACCTGGCGCTGCAGCTGGTCGATCTCCACCGGCGAGGAGTCGATCTCCATCTTGAGCCGACTCATCGCCTCGTCGACGAGGTCGATGGCCTTGTCCGGCAGTTGCCGCGACGTGATGTAACGGTTGCTCAGGGTGGCCGCCGCGACGAGTGCGCCATCGCTGATCGTCACACCGTGGTGCGCCTCGTAGGCGCCCTTCAACCCGCGCAGGATCGCGACGGTGTCTTCGACGCTCGGCTCGCCGACGAACACCTGCTGGAAGCGGCGTTCGAGGGCGGCATCCTTCTCGATGAACTCGCGGTACTCGTTGAGCGTCGTGGCGCCGATCAGGCGCAGTTCACCGCGGGCCAGCATGGGCTTGAGCATGTTGGATGCCGCCACGGAGCCTTCGCCGCCGCCGGCACCCATCAGGGTGTGCAGCTCGTCGATGAACGTGATGATCTCGCCGTCAGACTCCGTGATCTCCTTGAGCACGCTCTTCAGCCGCTCCTCGAACTGGCCGCGGTACATGGCGCCGGCCACGAGGGCGCTGAGGTCGAGCGAGACGAGCTTCTTGCCCTTGAGCGAGTCGGCGACGTCACCCTCGACGATGCGCTGGGCGAGGCCCTCGACGACGGCCGTCTTGCCGACGCCGGGTTCACCGATGAGTACGGGGTTGTTCTTGGTGCGCCGGGTGAGCACCTGGCTGAGCCGCCGAATCTCGGCGTCCCGGCCGATCACAGGGTCGAGCTTGCCGCTCGCCGCGATGGCGGTGAGGTCCACGCCGTACGTTTCGAGGGCGCTCTTGGCGTCTTCCTGAGGAGGCTGCTGGTCTGGCTGCATGGCGTTCCTTTCCGAGACTTGAAACTTGAGTCTAAGTGACTCAAGTTTATCAAGGCGGATGCCGGAGCGGAAGCCGCAGTCCTGTGCACGGGCTGTGAGTTCACCGATGGCTTGTAGGCTGGCGCACCAACGCCCGCGCCGCGGCGGCCCAGAAAGGACACCATGAGCGAGAACCTCCGGCCCTCCGTCAGCGTCGTCGTTCCCCGGCGCGCGGTGTGCGGCGAGAGCCCGTACTGGCACGCGGCGAGCGGCACCGTGCTCTGGGTCGACAACGAGCGCGGCGAGATCTTCCGCGCCGACCCCGCCACCGGCGACGGCTCGCTCATCGTCTACCCGCTCGGCATCGGAGCAGTCGCCCCGCGCGCGGCCGGCGGCGTGATCGCCGTCACGACCTCCGGCTTCGTCGGCCTGGCGGATGACGGCACGGTGACGCGGCGCGTGGACTGTCTGCCCGCCGGCATCCGCATGAACGACGCCAAGGCCGACCCGGCCGGGGTGTACTGGTCGGGCAGCTGCGCGCTGGACTTCGCCGCCGGGCGGGGCGGGTTGTGGCGGCTGGACGAGAGCTGGCAGCCCACGCTCGTGCTGGACGGCTTCGCGCTGCCGAACGGGCTGGGCTGGAGCCCCGACGGCGCCCTGTTCTACCTGATCGACTCGATGGCCCGCACGCTCTACAGCTACCCCTTCGACCCGGAGACGTCGACGGTGACGCCGAGTCCGCGCGTGCTTGTCGGGCCAGAGGCGTTCCGGGCGCTGCCCGACGGCCTGGCCGTGGACGTGCTCGGGCACCTGTGGGTCGCCGAGTACGGTGGCGCCGCCGTGCACGAGTTCGCGCCGGACGGGGCGCTCGTGCAGACCATCACCATGCCGACCGCGCAACCGACGTCATGCGCCTTCGTCGGCCCCGAACGCGACCAGCTCTGGGTGACGTCGGCCGCGAACGGCTTGGACGAGAGCGACGCGCTCGCCGGCCACGTGTTCCTGGTCGCCGGCCACGGCACCAGCGGGCTGCCGGTCGCCAGCTTCCGCGGCTAGGGCATCCGCCCCGGCCGGCGAGATGACAGTTGAGCGCGTTCCCGTGGTGCGAGAAGGCGCTCAATTGTCATCTCGGCGCGTCGGGCCCTGGCGCTGGCGCTGCCTCTAGCCCACGGGGGCGGGCGCAGCCAGCTGGGCCACGGCCGCCCGCACGATCTCCTCCACACTCCCGCGCACCGAGACGATCGCACCGTTCTCGTCGGGCTCGAGCATCTCCAGCGCCGCGAACTGCGAGGCCAGCAGCGACGGCGGCATGAAGTGGCCGCTGCGCCCCTCCATGCGGGCGGCGAGCACCTCCTGCTCCGCGTGCAGGTGTAGGAAGAGCGCGCCGGGCACGGCCGCCCTGATGGCGTCGCGGTAGCGGCGCTTCAGCGCGGAACAGGCCATCACAATGCCCGTGTCGGATGCCGCGGCCATCTCGCTCCCGACAACGGCCAGCCAGGGCCAGCGGTCCTCATCGTTCAGCGGCGTGCCCTCGGCCATCTTCACGACGTTGCTGCGGGGGTGCAGTGCGTCGGCATCCGTGAATGGCACCCGCAGAGCCTCGGCGATGAGTGAGCCGATCGTCGTCTTGCCGGATCCGGAGACCCCCATCACGACGACCAGCGGGCGCACAGGCACCGGCGGAAACTCAGCGGCACGCTCGGTCATCTCAATCACCAGTCGTGGACGGTGCCGTCGGCCAGCCGGTTGTACGGCAGGTAGGCGGTCTCGTACGGGTACTTGCCCGCCTCGTCGACGTCCAGCTCGACGCCGAGGCCCGGGTTGTTGCCCGGGTGCAGGTAGCCGTCTTCGAAGGTCATCGACTGGGCGAAGACCGCGTTGGTCTTGTCTCCGTGCTGCATGTACTCCTGGATGCCGTAGTTGTGGATGGCCAGGCCGACGTGCAGCTGGGCGGCGAAGCCGACGGGCGAGATGTCGGTCGGCCCGTGGAAGCCGGACTTGATCTGGTACATCGCCGCGTAGTCCATGACCTTCTTGAGCGGCGAGATACCGCCGAAGTGGGTGGATGCCGCGCGCACATAGTCGATCAGCTGCTCCTTGATCAGCGACTGGAAGTCCCACACCGTGTTGAAGATCTCGCCGATCGCCAGCGGGGTCGTGGTGTGCTGTCGCACCAGGCGCAACGCCTCCTGGTTCTCGGCCGGCGTGCAGTCCTCGAGCCAGAACAGGTCGTAGGGCTCGAGCGACTTGCCGAGCTTGGCCGCCTGCATCGGCGTCATCCGGTGATGCCCGTCGTGGAGCAGGGGCAGGTCCGGCCCGAACTCGTTGCGCACAGCCTCGAACACCGTCGGCAGGTGGCGGAGGTAGGAGCGGGTGTCCCAATCCTCCTGAGCCGGCAGCTTGCCGCGCTGGGCCGGCTCGTGGTCGTAGCGCACGCCCTCGTTGCCCGGCAGCCCCTTGTTCGACGCGATGCCGTAGATCGACTCGAGCCCGGGCACCCCGGTCTGCACGCGGATGGACCGGTAGCCGAGCTCCTGGTGGTGACGGATGCTGTCGAACAGCTCAGGCAGTTCCTTGCCGGAAGCGTGGCCGTACGCCATCATCTTCTCGCGGCTCGCGCCGCCGAGCAGCTGGTAAACCGGCATGCCGGCGGCCTTGCCCTTGATGTCCCACAAGGCCATATCGACGGCAGCGATCGCGGCCATCGTGATGGGGCCACGGCGCCAGTACGCGCTGCGGTAGAAGAACTGCCAGGCGTCCTCGATGCGGGAGGGATCGCGGCCGATGAGCTGCGGCACGATGTACTCGCTGAGGTAGGTGACGACGGCGAGCTCACGGCCGTTGACCGTGGCGTCGCCGAGGCCGGTGATGCCGTCATCCGTCGTGATCTTCAGGGTGACAAAGTTGCGGTCGGGGCTGGTGACGATGACTTCGGCTTTTTCGATCTTCATGAGGCTACTTTCTGGGTGTGAGGGGTGGTGCCACGCAGAGGTCGCGGCGTCACTCTGTTGGAGGAATCGGGCCGTGGGCGGTGCGCGGTGCGGCGAAGGCGGCCGTGGACAGCGACGGCGGGATGGGGGTGGCCGTCCCAGTGAGCGCGCGGCGCTCGGCGATCTCGGCGACGATCTTCTTGTGCTTGGCGTCGGTGAGCGGGTAGAAGACCATGAACAGGATGGCCAGCGCCGAGGCCACGAGCGGGATCAGCCCGGCGCCGGCGCGGATTCCGAGCTCGGCGTGCGCGGTCTGCTCTGCTGCACCGGCGGCGTAGCCACCCCAGGCCAGAGAGAACGCGGCGAGGGCGCCGCCGACGGCCTGACCGGTCTTGCGGGTGAAGGAGAACAGCGCGTAGGTGATGCCCTCTGCGCGCACGCCGGTCTTCCACTCGCCGTACTCGACGGTGTCGGCCTCCAGCGTCCACACCAGCATATTGACCAGCGCCATTCCGAGCTGGCAGAGCACCAGGCCGCCGAAGCCGAGCCAGACCATGCCAGCCGGGGCGAAGAAGATCACCAGTCCGCCTGCGGCCATGACCGAGGCCCCGGCGATGTATCCGGAGCGCTTGCCGAAGTGACGCACGATCGATGGGACGAAGGCGGCTAGCCCGAAGGTGACGACGAGCTGAATGATGGAGATGGCGGCGTAGAGCGGGAGCGCGTGCAGCACATCGCGCAGGTAGTAAAGCTGCACGGTGGCGAGCGCGAGATAACCGGTGAGGAAAACGAAGGAGCTGATGCAGAGCATGAGCAGCGGCTTGTTGCTCTTCAGCACGGCGAAGCTCTGCTTCATGGTCACGTGCGTGACATCGCGGACGACTTTCTCCTTCGCGGTGAAGGCAGTGAACATGTAGAGCGCGGTGCCGACGACCACGAAGCCCAGGGTCATTCCGGTGAACAGCACCTGCAGGTTGGCGCCGGGCACGATCAGCGGGGCGACGAAGATGCCGAGGCCCGCGCCGACCACGGCCGCGCCGATGGAGCGGGCACTGGCGAGCTTGGCGCGCTCACCGCCGTCTTGGGTCATCGCCCCGGCCAGCGAGCCGTAGGGGATGTTGACGAGGCTGTATGCCAGGCCGAGCGCCGCGTACGTCAGGTAGGCGTAGAGCAGCATTCCCGACTCGCCGATCTGCGGCACCGAGAACGCGGCGGCAGAGAGCAGCAGCAGTGGGACCGAACCGAACATGATGAACGGGCGAAACTTGCCGAAGCGCTTGCTGTAGGTGCGGTCGACGATGCGGCCCGCGAAGATGTCGGCGAACGCGTCGAACAGGCGCACCACCAGGAGCAGCGTGCCCGCTGCTGCTGCAGAGATGCCGGCGACATCCGTGTAATAGATCAGCAGGAACATCGTCGCGGTGGTGAACGCGAGGTTGTTTGCTGCATCGCCTGCCCCGTAGCCGACGATGCTCAGCGGGCTGAGCTTGTCGGTGGCGGGCGCCGGTGCGGCCGTCGCCGTGCGCGGGGTGGTTTCGGTGAGTGACATGGAGGCTCCTTTGCCCATGATCGGAAGGCCTTAGCGGGGCCGGCGGGCGCGGTGCGCGGCGGCCGGGGATGCCACGCGACGACCGGGGGTCATCGGCTTCCGGGAGGGGATCGGTTGAGGCTTCGACATTGAGTACCTTTCGTTCGCGTCATTGCGGCACGCGACGTTGCGGCGGGGATGTCGAGCCTGAGTCCGGTGCGGAGCGGTGTTCGACAGGATCAAGTGAAACACGATTGGAAAGATATGGCAAACGGTTGCCAAATATTGTCACCAGACGCCCAGCTGGGATGCCCACGAGGCCGGCGACCGCCGATTACGCATACCCGACCACCCCGGCACGCACGACAGCGCGGGCGGAGAATCCCCCGCCCGCGCTGCATCGACCCGTTGTTACTCGGCCTGGTGCTCCCCGATCAGAGCCGTGATGTCGGCCAGGATTGCGGCATCCTGCGCCAGCCGCGCGTCCACCAGGGCCACCAGACCCGCGATGGCGGCGTCGGTGGGCCGTGAGGCGATCACGGCGATCTGCGCAGCCTCGGCGTCGACCATCGGCCGCCCGGCCAACACCAGGGAGGCCCAGGAGGCGATGGCACGGATACCGGCCGCCGCCTGGCGGCCCTCTGCGCGCTCGGCGAGCACCACCGGCGCAATGCGCACCCGCAGCTTGGTCACGGCCTCGGCCGAGATCTGGGCGAGCCGGTGTTCGATGCGGGTGTTGTCGAAGCGCTCGAGCAGGGCCGCCCGGTACTCATCCAGTGCCAGCAGCTCGGCCGGGAGGTGGCGCACGGCGTCATCCCAGAACTCGTTCACCCAGCCCCGGCAGACCGGGTCGGTCATGGCGGCGGCGACGCTGTCGAGCCCGCGCAGCAGTCCTGCGTAGGCCAGCAGGCTGTGTGCGCCGTTGAGCAGCCAGAGCTTGCGGCGCTCGAACGGCTCGATGTCGTCGACGAAGCGAGCCCCCGCCCGCTCCCAGGCCGGCCTGCCGGCCGGGAAGTGGCCGCTCAGCACCCAGTCACGGAACGGCTCGGTGACCACCGGGGCGCGGTCGGCCCAGCCGGTGAGCCCGGCGGCCGCCTCGATGTCGTCCGCGGTCGTCTTCGGTGTGATCCGGTCGACGGAGGTCGAGACGAAGGCGACGTGCGCCGCGATCCACTCGGCGGTCTCGGTGTTCAGCATCGCGGCGAGCGCCCACACGGCGCGCTCGACGAGCGGCCCGTTGTCTGGCATGTTGTCACAGGGAACGATCGCGATCGCCCCGGCGCCGGCCAGGCGCCTGGCCTCCAGACCCAGAACGAGGCGGCCGAGCGTCGTCGTCGGGCCCCCTGCGCTGAAGGCGCCACGCGCGGCCCGATCGAGGTTGTCGGCCAGGAACGCGACATCCGCGGCGAGCGCGCTGTCGCCGAGATCCGGGCTGCCATCCGCGCGCAGCCGGTATCCGGCCTCGGTGACGGTGAGGGTCACGAGGGCGGTCGACTCGGCGGCCATCAGCTCGACGAAGCGCGCCGTGTCGCTGCCGTCGACGGCTTCGACGATGCTCGAGACGAGCGCGGCGCTGTCGCCGGCATCCGAACGCTCGATGAGCGTGTAGAGGCCGTCCTGTGGGGAGAGCTCGAGCGCGGCCTGGGCGCTACGCCCGGTGAACGCCGCAATCCCCCACTCGCCATTGTCGTCGACCTGGTCGGTGTACCAGGCCTGGTGGGCGCGGTGGAAGGCGCCGAGGCCGAGGTGGATGATGCGCACCGGCGGGGTGCGCACGTTCTCGCCCGTGCGTGCGGCGAGGGCCGCGCGGCTCAGCGGGGCGACGGCAGTGTCGATGTCAGTGGCAATGCTCACAGCTTGAACACCTTTCGGGGAAGGGCGTCGACCAGGTCGACGATGATGCGCTCGGCCGCATCGAGGTCAATGCGGCCCTCGCAGACGAGCCGGGCGAGGAACGCCGCATCCAGGCGACGGGACATATCGTGCCTGGCCGGGATCGAGAGGAACGCGCGGGTGTCGTCGATGAAGCCGGAGCTGCGGTAGAAACCGGCCGTCTCGGTCACCGCAGCGCGGAAGCGCAAGACGGCGTCCGGGGCGTCCAAGAACCACCACGGGGCGCCGATGTAGACGCTGGAGTAGAAGCCGGCCAGCGGCGCGATCTCCCGCGAGTACACGGTCTCGTCCACGCTGAACAGCACGAGGTGGAAGTCGGGGTTGTTGCCGTACTTCTCGAGCAACGGCCGCATGGCCTCCACGTAGGTCGTGGTGACGGGGATGTCGTGGCCGGTGTCCGGACCGAACTCCTCGAAGGTGGCGCTGCTGTGGTTGCGGAAGACACCGGGGTGCACCGTCATCACGAGGCCGTCCTCGACGCTCATCCTGGCCATCTCGAGCAGCATGTGGCCGGCGAAGACGCGGCTCTCTGCAGCGGTCAGCTCCCCAGCGAGAGCGCGGCCGAACAATTCGGCCGCTTCTGCGGGTGCGAGGTCCACGGCTAGCGGCTGCAGCACACCGTGGTCGGCTGAGACCGCCCCGTTCTCGACAAAGAAGCGGCGTCGGCCGGCGAGCGCCTCGATGTATCCGGCATAGCTGGAGACGTCAGAGCCGTTCCACGCGGCCAGAGCGGCGACCCGCTCGACCCAGCCCGGCGCGGCCGGGTTGAGGTAGGCGTCCGGCCGGAAGGTGGGCAGCACGCGGCCGGTGAAGCTCGGGTCGGCGGCCAGCGCGCGATGCGCGACCAGGTCGTCCATCGGGTCGTCGGTGGTGGCCATGACCTCGATGTTGAACCGGGCAAAAAGCGCGCGCGGCCGGAATTCATCGGTCGCCAGCTTCGCCTGGATGAGATCGAAGAGCGCGTCGGCGGTGGCCTCTGACGGCTGCACGTCGATGTCGAACAGGGTGGCGAACTCGTGCCGCAGCCAATAGCCGGACGAGGTGCCCGCGTACAGGTGCCAGTGAGTGCAGAACGTGCGCCACACTTCCCGAGGATTCGCGACAGGCGTCCCGCCCGTGCGGCTCGGGATGCCGAGCTCGGTCAGCGGCACGCCGGCGGCGTGCATGAGCCGCGTCACATAGTGGTCGAAGCGGATGAAAAGCTCGGCCGGATCACCGAATGGCTCGTTGTCGAGCAGCAGTCGCGGGTCGACATGTCCGTGTGGCGAGATGATCGGCAGCTCTGCCACTCGCTGGTAGAGGCCGCGGGCGACAGCGCGCGTGGCCGGGTCGACCGGGAAGAGCCGGTCTGGGTCAAGGGTAAGAGTCATCATTGTCACTCCTTTAGTGAACAGCGGGTGCAGGCGTTTGTCAACCGGTTGCCAAAAACACACCGGAGCGCCGCCGTGTGGCTCTGCCCGCCCGATCAGACGGATCCGGCTCGGTGGGTCGCGCTAGGCGCGGACGGGGCCGGTCGAGCCCCTGACAACGAGCTCGGTGGGCAGCGGGCTTTCGTCGGGGCGCGCCGGCGTGCCGTCCGCGTACTCGTCGATGAGTTCGAGGGCCAGTCGGATTGCCCGCTCGCCGATGGCGCCGAGCGGGGTGCGGATCGTGCTGAGCTGGGGCGAGGTGAAGTCTGAGCCAAAGATGTCGTCGAAGCCGATGATGCTGAGCCGGCTGGGAACGTCGATCCCCTGCTCCTGCGCGGCGCGCATCAGACCGATTGCCATCAGGTCGTTGTATGCAATGACGGCACTCACCCCGGACGCCGCGACGCGCGACAGCGCTGCAGCACCTCCGTCGAGGGTCGGCACACCTGGCCCGATCTCGACGATTGTCATTCCGAGTGCTGGCGCCTTCGCCAGGAGGGTCGCCCAGCGGGCGCCGCTCATCCACGAGTTCGCCGGCCCGGACACGAAGGCCAGCGAGGTGTGACCGAGCGCGGCGAGGTGTGCGAGCGCCTCGTCGATGCCAGGATCGAGGTCGGGGACGATGCCGAGCACCCCCTCGACCTCTCGGTTGATGACGACGAGCGGCTTGCGTTCAGCGAGCTCCCGGATCTGCTCGTCCCCGAGGCGGGTGGTGACGAGCACCAGACCGTCGACCGAGGGGGCGACGCGCTCGGCCGCCTCGGCCTCGCGCTCGCCCGACTCCTGCGACTCGGCGAGGATCAGCGTGTAGCCGCGGCGGCTGGCCGCGCGCTCTGCACCACGCACCACCTCGAAGAACATCGGGTTCGTGATGTCGGCGAGCAGCAGCCCGAGCGTGCTGGTGCGGCCGGTCGGCAGCGCGCGCGCCATGGGGTTCAGCCGGTAGTTCAGCTCTTTCGCCGCGGCGTGGATGCGTTCCTCGGTCTTGATGTTGATGCGGCCGGGCTTGCTCAGCGCGCGGGAGACGGTCGACGGGTTGACGCCGGCCAGCTTGGCGATGTCGTAGATGGTTGCAGGCGCTTTCGAGCGTCGGCCGGGCCGCGTTTCGGCGGTGTCGTCGCTCGTCACGTCACTCGTCACGCTCTGCTCACCTCTCGTGGCTTCGGGTGTCGTTGAGACACCGACCGGGGCGTTCATCTATTGCTCCCGCTTGTATCGTGCCACAGTCCCGGCATCAGGCGGCGACCCCGGCCTGGATGTCGTGCGCACGCTGCTCTTCAAGCAGTCTGCGCCGGTTGTCCCGGCGCTGCTCCTGCCGGTCGGGGTCCGGCACCGGCGAGGCCAACAGCAGTCGCTGGGTATACGGGTGTTCCGGCGTGGTGGTGACCTGCCCGGCCGGACCCTGCTCCACGATCTCGCCGCGGTACATCACGGCGACCCGGTGGCTGATGTGGCGCACGACGTCGAGGTCGTGCGAGACGAACAGGTAGGACACGCCCGTGTCGCGCTGAATCTGCAGGAACAGGTCGAGCACCCGGGCCTGTGTGGTGAGGTCGAGCGCAGAGACGGGCTCGTCACAGACGATGAGCTTGGGCGAGAGGGCGAGCGCCCGGGCGATTGCGACGCGCTGCCGCTGCCCGCCGCTGAACTCGCGCGGCATCCGGCCGATGGAATCCTGCGGCAGGCCCACCTGATCGAGCACCTCACGCACGCGCCTGCGGGCATCCGAGCGGCTCCTGCCCTGCACGGTCAGCGGCTCCGACAGGATGTCGCCCACCGCCATCGACGGGTTGAGCGAGGTGTAGGGATCCTGGAAGACGACCTGCAGGTCACGGCTGAGTGCGCGGCGCTTGCTGCGGCTCGCCTGGCTGATGTCTTCGTTGTCGAAGCGAATCGTGCCACCAGAGACGGGAGCGAGGCCGAGCAGGGCGCGCCCGAGGGTGGTCTTGCCTGAGCCGGACTCGCCGACCAGGCCCAGGGTCTCTCCGGCGCCGATGTGGATCGACACGTCGTCCAGCGCACGGAAGGGCTTGGCCCGGAACCCTGTGCCGGGGTATTCCACGATGAGGTTGTCGACCCGGAGCAGCGCGCTCGAACCGGTCTGGGTGCTGCCCGATCCTGTCTGGGTGCTGGTGGATGCGTTCATCACAGACCAACTTTCACTGAAGTGTCGAATTCGGATGCCGGTTCGGTGACAGTGAGCGCACTCATGGGCGTCTTGCCCTCGAGCATCGCCCCGAGCAGGGTGCGCGTGTACTGCTCCTGCGGGGCGCGGAGGATCGTGCGCACGTCGCCGGATTCGACGACACGACCGTTCTGCATCACGACCACGCGGTCGCAGAGGTCGGCGACCACACCGAAGTTATGCGTCACGAGCATCACACCCATGTTGAAACGGGCCTGCAAATCGCGAAGCAGGTCGAGTACCTCCGCCTGCACCGTCACGTCGAGTGCGGTGGTGGGCTCGTCGGCGATCAAGAGGTCGGGGTTGCAGCTGACGGCTCCGGCGATCAACACGCGCTGTGCCATACCGCCGGAGACCTCGTGCGGGTAGGCGTCGAATGTGCGCTGCGGGTTGGTGATCCCCACGATGGCGAGAAGCTCGAGCGCCCGCGCGGTGGCGTCGGCCTTCGACATTTTGAGCACTCGGGTGAGCGGTCGCACCAGCTGGTAGCCGATCGTGAAGTTCGGGTCGAGGTTCGACATCGGCTCCTGCGGAATGTACGCGATGCGCTTTCCGCGCAGCTCGGACAGACGCCCCTGCGACAGGCGGCTGCCACCGGCCGAGACCAACGGAATGCCGTCGAAGGTGATGCTGCCACCCAGGATCTCGGCCTCATCGGGAAGAAGTCCGAGGATCGAGAACGCGGTCTGTGACTTGCCCGACCCTGATTCACCGACAATACCGAGTACTTCGCCACGGTCCAGGTAGAACGACACATCAGTGACGACGACTTTGGTCGAGCCGCCCTGCTGCGGGTAACCGACGCCGAGACGCGAGACGCTCAGCAGGTGCTCGGCTGCGGCGAGGTCGACCGCGGTCACCGACTCGGTCTTCGGCGGGGTGAGCTGGATGGGCTTGGTTCGTTTGAACTTGGGCGCGTCCTCCAAAGCATCACGCAATGCGTTGCCGAGGACCACGAACGCGCCGACGGTGAGCGAGATCGCGAGGCCAGGCCACACGGCGAGGATCGGAGAGCCGTAGATGTTGATGAAGCCTTCGTTGAGCATCACGCCCCAGGTGGGGGTGAGCGGGTCGCCCAGTCCCAGGAATTCAAGGGCTGCCTGGATCGCGATGGCGATGCCGCAGACGATCGAGGTCTGGATGATGAGAGGTGCGCGCACCACGAACAGGATGTGCTTGCCGATGATGCTGGCGGTGCTGAGACCGGCAACCCGTGCCGCGTCGACGTAGAGCTCGTTGCGCACCGCCTGCACCGACGTGCGGGTGAGTCGGAACATTCCGGGCGACATCAGCACGCCGAACACGGTCATAGAAATCCACACCGACCGGCCCAGCGCTGCGCTGGCGGCGAGCAGGATGATGATCGCCGGGAGCGACATCAGCACGTTCGTGCACCAGCTCGCCACGGTGTCGAACTTGCCCCCGAAGTAGCCGGCCAGCAGTCCGGTCGGCAGTCCGATCAGCAGGGCAACGATCGCGGCGAGGGCGGCGGCAAGCAGGGTGCTCTGCGCGCCGACCAGCAGCCGGCTGAGCACATCGCGCCCTGCGCTGTCGGTACCGAGAAGGTGCCCGTCGGTGCCGGGAGCGGCCAAGGCATTCGCCAGGTCGGCCTTGTTGGGGTCGAACGGGGCGAGAAAGGGTCCGAAGATTCCGGTCAAGACCACGATCCCGAGGATGATCAGGGCCGCCAGGCCCAGGGGGTTCTTCAGGAGCCGGCGGAACACACCCGTACGGACCACTGCTGCGGGCTGTGGGGTCTCAGCCAATGTTTCGGTCATGACACACGCGCCTTCGGGTTCAGCCAGCCGACGGCGAGGTCGACCAGCAAGTTGACAACAACAACGATGATGACGATGTAGACCACGACACCCATCAGAACGGGCATGTCACCCTGGGTAGTGGACTGCAGCGCCAGGAATCCCAGCCCAGGAAGGGCGAAGATCTGCTCGAGCACGACAACGCCACCGAGCATTCCGATGAACTGCAGCGACAACACGGTGAGTCCGGCCGGGGCCGCGCCACGCAGCACATGCCGGAACAGGATCTCCCGTGGGGCCAAGCCGCGGCTGCGGAGCGTTCGCACATAGTCACGGCTGAGCACGGTGATCACGGCGCTTCGGACCTGCTGGGCGGTCGAGGCGACGGCGCCGATCGCCAAGGCGATGATCGGCAGCGTGATCGAGGCGAGCCAGCCCCCGAAGCTATCGGTCAGGGGCACATAACCCGTCGCGGGCAACAGTTGCAGGCCGATCGCGAAGACAGTGACCAGCACAATCGCGACAACGAATTGAGGGATGGCAGATGCGCCGATGGAGACGATCTGCAGCAGGCGATCCACCCATCCGCGGCGCACAGCTGCAGCGACGCCGAACAACGTGGCCAAGACCGCGGCGATCACGATCGTCACCAGGACGATGGACAGCGTCGTGGGAAGACGCCCGACGATGCTGTCGACTACGGGCTGGCTGTTGAACCACGACACACCGAAGTTGCCGCTGAGTGCACCTCCCAGCCAGTCCACGTAGCGGGAAAAGAGGGGCTGATCAAGACCGAGCTCGATCTCTTTGAGGTGCACCTGCGCCTGCGTGGCCGATTCACCCAGGATGTTGCGGGCGACGCTTGTCGCCGAAAAGTACAACATAAAGAAAGTCAACGACGACACTACGAAGAGCACCACCACGCCCGAAATCAGGCGTCGGACGATAAAGGAAACCATTTCTGCTCCGTTGTCAGGTGGTTGGTGGGGGGTGAAGCAAACGTGAGGGAGGGGTCCCCGCCCATGCGCGGGCGGGGACCCGGGCTAGCTACTGCGCGGGTGCGTAGGAGTAGATCGACGGCACGGCCTGCTGCAACTGCGGCTCGGTCGTGGTGTTCTTGTCAGTGAAGAAGATCTGGTCTGGACGGTAGAACGGGGCGAACCAGGCCTGCTCGACGATGTACTTGTTGATTTCCTGGGCCGCCG
Organism: Microterricola viridarii; assembly: GCF_001542775.1. Lineage (GTDB taxonomy): Bacteria > Actinomycetota > Actinomycetes > Actinomycetales > Microbacteriaceae > Microterricola > Microterricola viridarii_A. The sequence goes on along the minus strand of NZ_CP014145.1, from coordinate 3,389,295 downwards.
TCTTCTGCTCCTCGGCCGAACCGGTCTGGATGGCCGTGATGAGCGTTTCGACCTTCGCATCGGTCGTGTGGAACGGGTTGTACGTGGCCTCGGGGGCGATGATCTGGTTGACCGCAACCCAGGGCGAACCCTGGAACAGCGAGAACCAGCTGGCGGCGTATTTGCCCTGAACCAGGCTTGAAATGAAGTCCGAACCGGCCACGTTCTCCCAATTCACCGTGATGCCGACGTCGGCGAGGTTCTGGCCAATACCGGCCGTGAGGGCAGGGTCCAAGAACCCGGAGACTGTCGGCATGGTGATGCTGAACTCACCGACGCCTGCCTCGCTGAGGAGCTCCTTTGCCTTGTCAACGTCATACGGGTACGCCGACTCGAGCGACTCGTCGAATGCGTCGGTGCCCTTGCCGAACGGCTGGCTGGTCGCTGTACCGAGACCCTTGCCCACCTGGGCGAGCAGGGTTTCCTTGTCGATCGCGTAGTTGATGGCCTGACGCACCCTCACGTCGGCGAGCTCGGGAACCATGGTTCCATCGCGGTCGAAGAACAGCAGTCCCTGCCAGTCGGTCGGGTAGTTGTACTCGGTGAGGCCGGCACCCTTGGCCTGCGGCTGCGTCTTCGCGGTGAGCAGCGCCGCATTGAGCTGCCCGGAGAGGAGGGCGTTCGACATGGCGGTGGTATCGAGGATCGGCTTGACCACGATCGTGTCGTAGACCTGGAGCGACGGGTCCCAGTAGTCGGGGTTCTTCACGAAGGTGTAGGAGGAGGCCGCGACGGTCTTGGACTTGTCGAGCGTGTACGGTCCGCTGCCGACCGGGTCTGTGGCCAACTTGCCGCCCTCTACCGCCGCGGGACTGGCAATGAAGCCATCGGCGTTGCCGAGATAGTCGAGCAGCGCGGGGTCCTGGGCCTTGAGCGTGATCACCACGGTAGTGGCGTCGGCGACGGTGACGTCAGAGACCTGCGCCAAGGTCGACGCGTCGGGGCCGTTGCCGGTGCGGAACCGGTCGAGGTTGATCTTGACCGCTTCGGCGTCGAGCTTGGTTCCGTCGGTGAAGGTCACGTCGTCGCGGAGGGTGAGGGTGAGCTCGGTGTTGTCGGAGTTGTACTCCCACGCCGTCGCGAGCATAGGCACCAGCGTGCCGTCTGCTTCGCGACGCAGCAGGGAGTCATACACGGGCTGGTAGTACTGGACGTAATGGCCGATGTGGGCCTGGGCCGGGTCGAACGACTTCACGTCGACGAGGGCGCCGATCGTGAGCGTGCCACCCGTGACGGCCGAGCCATTGGACGAGGCCGGTTGAGCGCCGCTTCCTGAGCAGGCGGTCAGTGTTATCGCTGCCGCGGTGAGTAGGGCGACGGCCGCCACCCGGGGACGAAACTTCATTGTTGTCTCCTGTTTGCTGTGTGTTTCTCGACGGTGAGGGTGCAACCGATTGCCAGCCGACATGAAGGCGTGGCTCTTGGTTGTTGCCGTAAAGCTATATCAGGGAATGAGGACTTGGCAACCGATTGTCAAAACTGTGACAATTCATCGCCTGTGAGCGTGCGCGTGCGCATTGCGCCCTCGCTGGCGGGCACGCTGAAGCGCGGGTCCGCGCCACAGGCACGGCCCCGCGCAGCCACCGCTGGCGGTGCTGGACCAGCTCGACAGCCGGCCAGGTTCGGGGCTAGACCAGCACGGGGAACTTGTCCTCGTCGGCGATTCGGGAGTTCAGCTCCGCGATGAACTCGTCCTCGTCGAAGTCGAGCGATACTTCCCTGCCCGTCCAGCTGGAGAGGTGGATGGCATTCGCCAAGCGCACTCCCTTGATGCCGTCGGATCCGGGCGCCAGTAGCGGAGTCCCGTCGAGGATGTTCGCGGCAAAGTTCTCGAGCACGCCGGCGTGCTGGGCACCCCACACCGAGTCGAACTCGATGGTCTCCTGCTCGTAGTAGTCGTCGGTGTCGAGCTGGCCCATGAACAGCTTCATGACGTCGCTCATGTCCATGTTCTCGCTGAGCTCGCGCTCCGGGCGCTTCAGCCGGGTGACGGTCGCGGTCTTCGAGTTCTCGACGACGATCTTGCCCTGCGATCCGACGATCTCGAAGCGGTCAGTTCCGGTCATCTCGTGAGTGGCGGTGATGAAGACACCGGTGGCGCCGTTGCCGTAGTCGACCAACGCGGTGACCTCGTCCTCGACCGCGATGTTGCGGCGGTAGCCGTAGGCGACCTTCGAGTACACCGACTTCGGAACGCCGCAGATCCACTGCCACAGGTCGAGCTGGTGCGGGGCCTGGTTGACGAGCACGCCGCCGCCCTCACCGCCCCAGGTGGCGCGCCAGGCACTCTGGTCGTAGTAGCCCTGCGGGCGCCACCAGTTGGTGATGATCCAGTTCGAGCGCAGGATGCTGCCGATCTCGCCGCCGTCGACGATCTCCTTGAGGCGGATGTACAGCGGATTGTTGCGCTGGTTGAACATGATTCCGAAGCTCAGCTCCGGCTTGGTGAGCGCATAGGCATTGAGCTCCGCGACCTGCTTGGTGTAGACGCCTGCCGGCTTCTCGACCAGGGCATGGATGTCGCGCTGCAGCGCCTCGATGCCGATCTGCGGGTGCAGGAAGTGCGGGACGCAGGTGACGACGGCGTCGACGCTGCCGCTCTCGATCATCTCCAGGTAGTCAGAGAAGAACGGGATTCCCGGGTAGTCGGATGCCGCACTCTCCGCCTTGGCCGGGTCGATGTCTGCGATGGCCCCGATTTCCATGTTCGGCACCAGGCCATCGGTGATGAACTTCGCGTACATAGACCCCTGGGCGCCGAGCCCAATGATGCCGATGCGTACCTTCTTAGTCATGAAACTGCTTTCTGTGAGGGGGAATCGATCGTGTGCGGGAGCGCGCCAGTGCGCGTGCCGTACGACAGGTCATAGACGTCTTGAACGACGTCGAGGGATTTCTGCGCTTCGTCCGGATCAATCCAGAACGGCTCTCCAGAATCGAGGCCACGGTAGAAGTCAGCGATGAGCAGCTCGTGCGAGATGCCCCAGTAGGCACGCTCCCCGGTTGCGGCGTTGGTCTCCCTGATGAGCTCTGTTCGGCCATCCGAGTACGTGACGGTGAGATCGCCCTTGAGCAGAAGAACCGCCCCATCGGTCACGATCTCGATACTGACCGGGGAATTCATAGTGTGGGCCAGCGTGGCGTAGAAGACGCTGCGCGCACCGTTCTCATGGCTCAGCATCAGTTCTGCGGTGTCTTCCACCTCGATGACATCACCGAGGTGCCTGGTGCTTGCATGACCGTCGACGTCAGAGACCGGGCCAACGAGCCAGTGCAGCAGGTCGATGGTGTGGATCGCCTGGTTCATCAGCAGCCCGCCGCCACCGCCGGACCAGGTGCCACGCCATGGCCTGTCGAGGTAGTACTCCGCGGTGCGGTGCCAGCTCACGGTGGCAGACGCTCCCCTGATCGAGCCCAGGGTGCCGCCTGCCAACAGGGCCTGTGCTGCGACAACCGGCGCGTTGTACCGATTCTGGAAGCACACGCCGATTCTCGCCGTGCTGTTCCTGGCAGCGGCCGCTACCCGCCTGCCTTCTTCACGCGAATCGGCGAGCGGCTTCTCGACGATCACGTTGATGCCGCGCTCGAGGGCGTCGATCGCCAGTTGCGCATGCGTGTTGTGCGGGGTGCAGATGTGCACGACGTCGGGCGCGAGCTCGGCGAACAGCTCCAGGTGGTCGGCGAACCCGGGCACCCTGTGCGCGTGGACCGCCGCGGCCAGCCTGGCGGCATCCGGATCGGACACCCCGACCAGTCTGGCGCCGGGCAGGCCGGCGATCGCTGCCAGGTGGATGGCGGAGATGTCGCCGCAGCCGATGACCGCGACGCGACGTGTGTGGGGAGCCAGTTGCTCAGCATCGCCGTTGACGGTGAGGTTCTCTCCGGTCATTTCGCGCCGACCCCGATCTCGGCGAGCAGTCCGGCGAAGGCTCTGGCGGCCTGGCCGAACGCGGCGGGGCCGGAGAATCCACCGAGGGCGTGCTGGGCGGCCAGGTGCGGCTCGAGCGAGGCGAAGCCACTGTAGCCGTCGTCACGCAGCGCGGTCAGGGTCTCGCGCAGTTCGCCGTCGCCCTGGCCTGCTGGCACGACCTCGCCCGTTGCGGCGACGGCGTCCTTCACCTGCAGGTAGTCCAGGTAGGGGCGCAGCATTGCGTAGCCGTCGGTGAACGGCTTCGCGCCGACCTGCACGAAGTTGGCGTTGTCCCAGGCGAGGCGCAGCGCGGGCGACCCGACGCTCTCGACCAGGTCGAGCACGCGCTCGGGGGTGTCGCCGTAGATGTCTTTCTCGTTCTCGTGCAGCAGCACGACGCCGGCCTTCTCGGCCTCGTGGGCCAACAGCCGCATGCGCGTCATGACCGCGTCCCTGGTGCTCTCGACCGAGACACCCTCGCCGCGGAAGAACGAGAAGACCCGGATGTTGGGGGTTTCCAGCGCGTGGGCGACGCGAATGATGCGCCGAAGGCGGTGCACCTCGAGCTCGGCATCGAGCGAGACGTCGACCTTGCCGATGGGTGATGCGATCGCCGAGACCGCCACCTCCTGGGCTGTGAGGATCGCGCGCAGGCGCTCGAGCTGCTCGTCGTCGAGGTCGACGACATTCGTGGTCCACGCGCTGCGCACCTCAATGTGGCTCGCGCCGAGCGCCTTCAGGACGGCGACCTGAACGGCCGGTTCCGGGTCGATCTCGTCGCCGAATCCCGACAGGGTCCAGGTGGGGGTGAGCGTGGTTGACACGATGAAATTGCCTCCGCAGAAGATTCGCCTCGTTGAGAACCCGGCGACGGTTCGCCGCTGGGCATGCGGCCACTCTACGTCCGGTTCCGCGATTTTGGCAACCGATTGACAAAACTCCCAGCGATGGTGTGACATGGTGCTATCACCACCAATTTTTTGCAGTTTCCACACAAGGATGTGACCATGGTCGACCTCAGCGCCCAACCGTTCAATCTCGACGAGCAGGCCAGCACGTGGGTGCGCGACACCATCGACTCGCTGACGCTCGAGGAGAAGATCGGCCAGCTGTTCATCAACCTGAACACGTCGTTCACGCCGGAGTACCTCGACCGCGTAGTCGGCGAGTACAAGGTGGGCGGCATCCGCTACATGGGAGCCGGATCGAGCACTGTGCAGGAGCACATCCGCTACGCGCAGTCCCAGGCGAAGGTGCCGCTGTTGGTGGCGTCCAACCCCGAGATGGGCGGCTTCGGCTCGATCGACGACGGCACCCTCGTTGCCACGCACTTGAGCGCCGGATCGAACCCGGACAAGTCCATCGCCCGCGACATGGGCCGGGTTGCCGGCCGGGAGACCGCGGCGCTCGGCTGCAACTGGGCGTTCGCGCCCATCGTCGACATCCACTACAACTGGCGCAACACGGTCATCAGCACCCGGTCGTTCGGAAACACCCCCGACGTGGTGATCGAGCGGGCCAAGGAGTACTTCGACGGTTTGAGCGAGTCGAACTCGGTCGCCGCCATGAAGCACTTCCCGGGCGACGGCATCGACGAGCGCGACCAGCACGTCGTCACCACCTACAACACCCTCGGCTACGAGGAGTGGACCGACACCTTCGGCCGGGTCTACCGCGAGCTGATCCAGCACGGCGTGCAGTCGATCATGATCGGCCACATCGGAGCCCCCGAGCTGTCGAAGCACTTCCGCCCGGGAATGACCGATGCCGAGATCATGCCGGCGACCCTCGCCCCGGAACTGCTGCAGGATCTGCTGCGCGACGAACTCGGCTTCAACGGCCTGATCCTGACCGACGCGTCGATGATGGTCGGAATGACCCAGGCGATGCCGCGGCGCGACGCCGTCCCGGCCTCGATCGCGGCCGGCTGCGACATGTTCCTGTTCTTCCGCGATCCAGAGGAGGACCTGCGCTACATGCTGGACGGCTACCGTTCCGGCGTGATCACCGAGCAGCGCCTGCAGGAGGCGCTTGAGCGCATCCTCGGCCTGAAGGCGACACTCGGCCTGCACTCCACTCCACGTGAGCAGCTGGTGCCGGGCCCCGAGGCACTCAGCGTGATCGGCAGCCCCGAGCACCACGCGATTGCCGCCGACATCGCCGACAAGACCGTCACGCTGGTCAAGGACACCCAGGGAAACCTGCCCCTGGACCCGGCGACGCATCGCCGCATCCGCCTGTATGGCGTCTCTGGCCAGGCCGACTTCACCGGGGTCGACCCGAGCGGTTTCATCGACATGGCCAAGGAGGAGCTCGAGGCGGTCGGCTTCGAGGTGCACGTCTTCAAGAACGCCCTGCAGCGTGCCGCCGAGGGCGAGGAGCACGTGTACTTCCACACCGTGATGAGCGAAGAGGCCAACGAGCACTACTCCGAGGAGTACGACGCGGCCATCGTGTTCGCCAATGTCGCGGGCTTCGCCCAGGAGGCCAGCATCCGCATCCGCTGGTCCACCCCGATGGCGGCGGAGATCCCCTGGTACGTGACCGAGGTGCCGACCGTGTTCGTGTCGCTGTTCCAGCCGAACCACCTGATCGACGTGCCGATGGTGAAGACCATGATCCACGCGCACGCCCCGAGCCGCGAGGCGATCCACGCATCGGTGCAGAAGATCATCGGGGCCAGCGCGTTCCAGGGCACGTTCAACGACAACGTCTGGTGCGACACCTGGGGCACCCGCCTCTAGCCATCGCATCCGCAGCACACATCGACAAGCACGAGGAGAATTCAATGACGAAAATCGGCGTACAGGCCATGATGCTGAAAGACAATTTTGCGGCGGTGGGGCCGTTCGAGACCCTGCGCCAGGTGAGCGAGATCGGGTACCACGCCGTCGAGATCTCGCAGATCCCGATGACCGCCGAGAACGTGGCCGAGCTGCAGCGTGCGCGCACCGAGCTCGGCATGGACATCGCCGCCCTCTCTGCGCCGCTCACCGGCATGCCCGGCATGCCAGGCGAGTCACTCTCAAGCGACTTCGACAAGATCGTCGACGACGCGAAGGCGCTCGGCTCGACGATGGTCCGGATGGGCATGCTGC